>DAISJZ010000012.1:0-53003 GCA_036821145.1 Spirochaetota bacterium | reverse complement strand
AATAAATCTACTGGAGGGCTTTTATGAAAAGAATTATAAGGTCTCTGCTTCTGATTCTGGTTTTCAATATTCTGTTATATGCAGACATGCTCGATTTTTACAGCATATCATATGACAACGCGAAATACAGCGCAAGCTCTGTTCTTAAAGAGAAGGGGAAACCTGATAATTATTACGGCCCTGCAAAAGCTTTTGATAATGACTCAGGCACGGCATGGTGTGAGGGTAAAAGCGACGACGGAATTGGCGAATCTGTAAGCATCACTGTTTCCCCTGTTAAGATCTATGGCGTAGGGATACTTAACGGTTACGGGAAGTATAAACACCTCTATATGCAGAATAACCGGGTTAAAGATTTCAGGCTTACATTTTACCCCCCTTCCGGGAAGGAAAAGGTTGTAACAGGTACATTCGGTAAGGACCTTTGCGGAATGTACCTTGAAAAAGGTGATCTCAAATCATACTGCGAATGGAAGGTTGAAGAAAAAGAATATACAAGCTATGAGAAATGTGTAGCAGCCAAAAAAAATGATTGTTTCATGGACGACTATGAAGGTGGCGGACAGAAAATTATGCTTAAAACACCCATGACAGTTAAACAGATCAAGCTGGAGATATTAAGCGTATATAAAGGTGAAAAATTCAGCGATACATGCATAAGCGCATTCACCCTCGTAAGTTACAATACGGGCGACTATCCTCCTTATGAAAAAAATAATAAATACCCGAAGTATTAAAATATCTTTTCTGCCGGTTCTTCTGCTGTTTTTGTTATGCGGATGTGACAATAAAAAAGTCATCTTAGATGAGGAGTATCTCACAATCCGCATAAAGAGGGATAAAACCGTGCATGTGCATGTCAGGTGTATTTTCAAAAACACGGCTGATTACTGCAGCACTCTGGCTTTCCCTGTAACAGAGTGGTTTAAAATGAATAATTTTACCGTAACATGGAATGGTGAAAACTGCATATGTGATACAGTTTCAGCTCCAGGTGAATCCCTCTTCCTCATTGACAATAAACATTACAGCTCTGTGTACAGGTATGATATTCCATGCTCAGGGAGAGATACCTCTGAGCATATAATAACCTATTCATACAGGATGCCCTTTGTCTCTTTCATGAAGGAGCATAATGCCGAAGGATATTACCTGGAGTATATACTTCATACCGGGGGGCTGTGGCATGGTAATGTTTCAAAGCTGCGGGTGGAGATTATTTCCGAAACCGGTTTTTTAAAGGATAGAATCATTCAGCTTGACGGCAGTTACAGGGGGGAATTCACCGGTGACGGAAGATGGATTTTTAATGCAGACAATATTGAACTGGAAAAAGATATACGGCTGCTTCTTATAACTGATTCTTCAAACATTTAAAATTATACAGATAAAAAAAAGCTGATATCATACATATCAGCTTCCTCAAAAAATATCGTGCGGCAGAGATTGTCTTTTTTTTATATTCTCCCCGCAATTTGCTTTATGCAGCCATACTTCCTCTTTATCCCGGCAAATACACCCCGGTATCCGTCCCGGACAAATTACTCTTCAGAGATCTCCCCATCGGGTTAGATACAGTAAAAATCAGAATTCAGTTCTGAAGAGCAACCATTCTCTTTTGTATCAGTTTCATGATTTTCTTTCTGAATATATACTTACATGATTATGGAGCAGTTGTAAATCGTACAAAAGTATGAGAAGAGGAAAAAAATTATGTTTTTATAGCACTTTACGATTGAATTATTACACAATTAGTAATTCCGGTTTGCCCGTTGGGCAATACCGGAATCTTAATGAGAGAAATATATCCCTGAAAACAGGATAAGAATTGTTTACCTTATGATCCCGGAATTATACCCCTAATCTTCTTGCATGAGTAACAAATACATCCTCCAGGGTCGGAGATATCTTTTCCAGTGAAAATTCGTGAACGCCTGAACTTTTCAGTACGGCTGCAAGTTCCCTCTTCATGCCAAAATTCTTCCCGCAAAGGAGATGTATATCACTTCCGAAAATTGCCGCTTCATCAATAAACGGGAGTTCCGACACTTTATCAAACACCCTGATAAAATTATCCACCTTCAATGTATAAACATCATGATGAAGCTCACTTTTCAGCTCCTGCGGAGAACCGTATGCAATAATCCTCCCTGCTATGATAAGTGCCATGCGTCCGCAGTGTTCCGCTTCATCCATGTAGTGCGTGGTAACAAAGATTGTTTTCCCCCTGCGTGAAAAATCGTATATCAGTTCCCAGAAGTTTCTCCTCATCAGGGGGTCAACACCTGAAGTGGGCTCATCAAGAAAAAGTATTGAAGGGTCATGAATAATGGCGCTGCCGAGGGCAAGTCTCTGTTTTATTCCTCCGGGCAATGAGCTGACCCTCTCCCTCTTCCGTTTTCCTATCTCAGCCATATCAAGGACATACTCCATCCTCTCCTTCAGAATATTTCCCGTGAGCCCGTATATGCTGCCGAAGAACTCAAGGTTCTCAACAACAGTGAGTTCGCTGTACAGGGAAAACTTCTGCGACATATACCCGATTGAATGCTTGATCTGATTCTGTTCCCTTACAATATCATGCCCAGCCACAGTGCCGCTCCCCTCGGTAGGACTGAGTATCCCGCAGAGCATCCTGATTGTTGTGCTCTTACCCGCGCCGTTAGGTCCCAGGAATCCGAAGATCTCACCTTTACTTACAGAAAAGTTTATACTGTCAACTGCGGTGAATTCTCCGAACCTTTTTGTGAGGCCGCTTACTTCAACTGAAACTTCCATTACTCGAACCTCCTGTTTACTCTCCTGACACTCAACGCGAGAAAGATCACTGAAAGAAACCCCAGTGCAAGAATACTCTCCCATAGGACTGTGACACCAACCCCTTTAAGAAAAATACCCCGTGTAATATCAATAAAATATCTCATAGGATTAACAAGAGTGATTATCCTGAAAACAGGAGGCATGGCATAAATCGGGAATATAAACCCGGAAAGTATAATCGACGGTATAAAAAAAAGAAAAGTGGAGAGCATCGCCTGCTGCTGTGTCTGCGATATTGTTGATATATAGAGTCCCACACCCAATGTACAGATAATGTAAAATCCACCGCACAACAGCATCAGAATAAAACTGCCGTTAAAGGGGACCCTGAACCATACAATAGTTATAAAAGCTATTACAACTATATCCACAAACCCCACTATAGCAAAGGGTAGTGTTTTCCCGGTTACAAACTCCAGCGGTTTTATGGGGGAGACAATTATCTGCTCAATTGTACCGCTCTCCCGTTCTTTCACAACAGACATTGAAGTCATCATGATTGTTATAAGCGCCACAAGGAGGCCGAGAACACCGGGGAGAAAAAAGTTTCTACTTTTAAGTTCCGGGTTGAAAAGAGTCCGCTCGTTCAGCATCACTCCCCCTGCGGAGATCACTGTTCCTGTTCCGCGGTTTCTCATTGTAAGCATTACACTTTTTTCAAGGAATCTCTCTGAATAATCATTGGTAATCTGACTGATATATGCCAGTATAACTGATGACCTGCTTGAGTCGCTGCCGTCCACTATAATCTGGACCGCTGCCTGTTTACCCTTTTTCAGGTTGCGTGAAAAATCATACGGTATATTGATGAACATATCAACATCCCCACGGTCAAGTGCCGCAGCCCCCATATCCGGAGATTCAGCATTTGTATAATAAACAAAATAACCGCTAGCAGTAAATCTATCCAGGAACGATCTGCTCTCAGAACTCCTGCTGCTGTCCAGAACCGCCATCCTTATATTCACAACATCAGTATTAACAGCGTAACCGAATATAACCAGCATAAGAACAGGAGCACCGAAAAGCATCATCTTCATCCTGTTGTCCCGGAGTATCTGCCTGAACTCCTTCACTATAAAGCTTTTAAGTATATTAACACGCATGATTTTTGTTCTCATACAATCACCTTAATTTTCCGGCAGAGTGAGTGACATCTTTTTCACTGCGATAATCAGCACTGCTGCTGCATAAATAAGTAGAAATACAATCTGTACCCGGAGCATCATTACGCCGATACCTTTCAGCGCTATCCCTTTCACAATTACAATCAGATACCTCGCGGGAACAGCATAAGTTATACCCTGCACAAGGAGCGGCATATTGTTAATAGGGAAAATAAATCCTGAAAGAATAAATGACGGAAGGTATGTGGCCACCATGGCAAACTGCACCGAAAGAACCTGCACCCGTGTTGCCGCTGATATCAGTATACCAAGGCCCGATGTCCCCACAAGAAAAAGCAGCGCCAGGAGATAGAACTCTATAAAACTCCCGCGCATCGGAACTTTAAAAACAAAGTATCCCGCGCATACTGTAATCATTACGTCAAAAAGTCCTATAAAAAGGTAAGGTATCAGTTTTCCGAAAACCAGCTCCCATCCTCTCACAGGAGTTGTTATGAGTGTCTCCATTGTTCCCCTCTCCCATTCACGGGAGATTGTCAGTGAAGCGATAAGGGCGGAGATGATTGCCAGTATGATAACAATAAGTCCCGGAATAATAAAGTTCCTGCTTTCAAGTTCCGGGTTATACCAGATTCTGCTCCTGACATCAACAGGCGGTGTAATTTCAGGGAACCCTGCTTTTTTGAGCCCTGACATCTTCACCTCAATGTTGTACGCCATGGTAATTGCCTTCATGTAGCCTGTTGCAACCGTTGCTGATGTTGAATCTGAACCGTCAACAATAAGCTGAACAGAGACACTTCTCCCTGTCTTAATCTTCTTCTCAAAATCCACGGGGATAACAACAGCCATTGCGCATCTCCCTGAATCTATAGACCTGTCGATGTCATCATAGTTTTCCGCGTAAGCTGTAATATCTATATATTCAGTGTGGCTGAACCCTTCGATAAATGCCCGTGAAGATGCAGTTCTGCTCTGGTCATAGACCATGGTTTTTACATGCTTCACATCCATGGTGAGAGCAAACCCGAATAACAGGATCAGAATAAGGGGAGCTATCAGCGAGAGAATCAGGCTTCTCCTGTCCCTCCTGATCTGCAGCCACTCCTTATCAGCAATGGCCATAAGGCGGATTATTGAATTACGGGCGCTCATCTTTACCCCCTTTCATCACTATCTCCATGAAACAGTTCTCAAGGTTAGGGTTCTTCTCTTTAACTGATACTTTACCTGTTTTGCTTTTAGAGAGAATAACCCTTATTCTATCTGTATCACTTCTCCTGTTCCGGACAAATACCTTTAGAGTTTTACCTTCACGGATTATCCCGCTGAACTCACCGCTTTTATTAAGCGCCTCTTCCGCTCTCCATACATCACCAGTTTCAATCTCAATAAGCGCACCGGGTACGGACCTCTTCACTTCGGCCGGTGTTCCCAGTCTTATGAATCTGCCTTCATGCATAAGTGCCACCCTGTTGCACCGTTCAGCTTCATCAAGGTACGCTGTACTCACAACAATAGTCACCCCGTCCGAAAGGAGATCATACAGGATCTTCCAGAACTCTCTCCTTGACACAGGATCAACTCCATTTGTAGGCTCATCCAGCAGTATAAGCCCCGGGCTGTGTACAAGGCAGCAGGCGAGCCCTAACTTCTGTTTCATCCCGCCGGAGAGGTTTCCCGCGAGCCTGTCTCTGAAGGGGCCAAGTCTGCTGAATTCATAAAGCTTCGGTGTCCGTTCATCTATAATTTTACGAGGCACACCGAAGAGTCGTCCGAAGAAACGGATATTCTCTTCCACAGTGAGATCCTCGTAGAGCCCGAATCTCTGCGGCATATATGCAAGGCTCTCCTTTATTCTGAACCTGTTGCGCGCCACATCCATTCCATCTATAAGGATATCTCCTGATGCGGGTATCATTATTCCCGCCATCATCCGCAGCAGCGTACTTTTCCCCGCGCCATCGGGCCCAACGATGCCGAAAATCTCACCCTTCCTCACATCAAAGCTCAGGGAGTCAACAGCCCTGTTCTCCCCGAAAACTTTCGTGAGATTATTAACGGAAATCACTTTCCGTCCCCTTTTAAAATTATATCCGCATCAGCAGGCATTCCCGGTTTCAGTATCATATCTTTATTTTCAATGGCGACTTTAACGGCAAAAACAAGTTTTACTCTCTCCTCCTTGGTCTGGATAGTCTTCGGAGTAAATTCAGCTTTATTGGATATTGAAACAACTTTACCCTCAAATACTTTATCAGGAAAAGAATCTATAGATACATTAACTTTCTGCCCGATCTTAACAAAACCAAGTCTCTTCTCATTAACATAGAGATACATCCAGGGCTTCGATAGATCTGCCACTGTAAGCACCGGAGTTCCGGGGAAAGCCATCTCGCCCGGTTCAAGACTCGTGTCAATTACAGTCCCCTCTATCGGCGAGTATAACACCGCGTAGTCGATTGCGGCATCCACGTTATCCATTGCAGCCTTTGCCACCTTGTACGCAGCTTCGGCATTATCCAGGTCCCGCCGCGAAACAGATCCTGTTCTGTACAGGTCACTAATCCTTTTATAGTTTTTTTCAGCATTCCTGAAATTAGCAACTGCTGAAACTCTCTGCGCAGAAAGTTCATCATACTGAAGCTTAACAAGGAGCTCCCCCTTCTTTACATCAGCCCCTTCACCCCGGGGAATTTCATCGACACGCCCTGCAATCTTTGAGCTTATCTCAATTTCAGTAACCTCAATTGTTCCGCTTCCGCTTATTACATCACCGTTTTTACCCGTATGCCTGATTACTTCAAAATATAATGTCGCTGCTGTCACCACCGCAATCACAACAGCTACCGGTATAACTTTTTTATTTTTCATCTGCACTCCTCCAGAATAATCTTCTCATCTTCAAGGCCTGTTTCTCTCTTAAGCTCTGCAAGAGACACATAATACGAATACAATGCATTTATATAGGAAGTTTTTGCCGAGGTGAGCGCAAGTTCAGATGCAAGCAATTCTGAATTCTTTATCACCCCTGCCCTGTAACTCTCCCTTGCAATGCGGAGACCCTCTTCCGCTGTTTTAACATTCTCCCTCTGCGAGTTTATTGTCATATATGCTGTGAGCAGTTTTGAATAGGAGGAGTTAATTGAAACCGAAATAGCGCTCCTGAGCCTTGCGAGTTCCTGTTCACCCTCTTTCACTTTCAGCCTCTCCTCACGCTCACGGGCCCTTACGCTGTCTGCGGGGAACAACGCTCCCCACCTGTACGTGGCTGCAACTCTCACCTGCCAGGTATTCTGCCAATCATCTGTACCGGAAATCCCGGAAAGATCAGGAGTCACCTGCCCCAATGGTGTTGAAAAAGTCGCATCAATGGCATTGGGCTCAAGCTTAGTCATCCCGTAGTACCCTCCCACTGAAAAGCTGGGCCAGAGATAATAAGAGGAATATGCATTCTCTGTGTGTTCAGCAATCTCAATCTTTTTCCTGATTTGAATTACCTCAGGCCGGTTCTTTAAAGCAACTGATGTCAGCATATCAATCTGCCTGTCAGGATCATTACAGAGCACAGGCTTAACTTCACCCTTCAGTACCTCTTTATTCACCGTGTAGAGTTTTCTCCCCCCGCCAAGCCTGTGGTTGAACATCTCAAGAGCCACACGTCCGCCGCTCTCCGCGCTGAAAAGTTCAGGCTCCTGGTTCATCATACGCACCTGTGCCTGTAAAACCTCAAACTTCGGCACTGTTCCTGTGCCGTACATATTCTTTACATCCTTAAGGTTCACCTTCAGCACTTCAAGGGACTCCTTTTTAAGAACTGTCATTTCATCAGCTAAAAGAAGATCAAAATAACTCTTAATAACATTGTACTCAACTTCGCTCTTTATCCTCCGGAGTTCCTCTTTTGACGCAGAATAGGATTTCTTCGATGCCTGAAGTGAATTATAAAATATACCGGGATTAATCCCGAATTTCATCTGTATAAATTTAATGTCAGACTGCCCGTCCGACATGCTCATGAATCCGCTCTCCGCATTCTGCCTCAAAACTGAAGCCTCCGATTCCAGCACAGGCATAAGCTGACCCCACACAGCATTTACCCTCTCCTCCGATTCACGCGTCCTTAAATCAGCAATCTTAAAGTCGTGATTACTTTCAAGAGCTATCCTCACTGCTTCATCAACAGTAATCCCGGCAGGTTCAGCCTTAAGATAAGATGCTGAGAGCAGAAGCATGGTAAAAATCACTGCACACCGGAAAAGAATCTCTCTCATCGAATCTTTCATTTTTCCCCCTCCCTCACTTCAATACCGCTCTTCAGAATTCTGAACATATTGGACTTGAATTCTTCATAATAATTCTCTTTAAAGATAATGCTCTCAACAGGTGACCCCTCAAGCGGTATCCTGATAATATTGAAAAAAACAATGCTCCCTATAATCTGCAGAAACGTCATATAGGGATTGAGATCCTTTATCTCTCCTCTCTTCACAGCCTGCCTAAAAAGAGGTTCAATAATAGTCATCACAGGCATCACAAGGTTAGGGACAGCAATTTTCCTGAAGAACTCCCCGCCGCTGGCAATCTCTCTCATCATGATCCTCATATACCTCCTGTCGATAAACCTCAGAAAATCAACGTATCTTCCGATTATCGAATAAAACTGGTCTATGGGCTCACACTCACTACCTCCAACAGCTGCCTCTTTGATCTGTCCATAAATCCAGGTGGTTATATCTGTAAGAATACGCTCATAAAGCTTCTCTTTACTTTTAAAATAATAGTAGATCATCGCCTTGTTAATTTCGCCCTTTTCAGCAATGCTGTCCACCCTGGCGCCAGCATACCCAAGTTCTGCAAACTCATCGAGAGCCGCGTTTATTATCTTCTCTTCAGTAGTTTTATCTTTTTTAACCATATAACACTCCGGAGTAATCGCTTCAATCTCATACTAAACAGTTATTTAAACTAACTGTTTAGTTGAAAATAAAAACACATGGCTGAAAAGTCAACACTTTCCTGTAAAATATTAACCAAATAGTTAGTTTTTTACATTTTCCCATCAGAAAAAACAATGAATACACTGCAGCAGAAAAAATAATTGTCTTTTAAAGGTTTTATTTTTTTCTTGTAAGAGATAAATAATCCGGAAATAAAATAGATTATGAAAAAAATTTGCGTTTTCTGCGGCTCAAGCAGGGGCTACAGCCCTGTTTACAGCGAATATGCTGACAGACTTGGGACATATCTTGCCGAACGGGGAATCGGACTTGTTTACGGAGGCGGAAATGTTGGCCTCATGGGGATTGTATCTTCTGCTGTTATGAACAATGGCGGACATGTCACAGGCGTGATCCCTGAAAAACTCTACCAGAAAGTCCCGCACGAGCATATAAGCGAGCTCATAGTTGTTAATGATATGCATGAACGTAAAGCAATGATGTACCGCCTCTCCGACGGATTCATCTGTCTCCCCGGAGGGATAGGCTCACTGGAGGAGCTTCTTGAAGTGTTTACCTGGGTGCAGTTAGGCTACCTGACAAAACCTGTGTGCATACTGAATATTAACGGATACTACACTCCTCTACTCAAACAATTTGAAATAATGCTACAAGAGGGATTTCTTAAGGAATCACATCATGAAAATCTTCTGATACGCACGGAAATCAACGGGATAACAGAGGAGATGTTCTCCCTTGTAATTAATACAGGTGACAAATGGATTTAATATGCATGATGAAATAAACTGGCTACTTGAAAATAAACTGGTAGAGATTACATCACACGGAGAGAGTATTCCTCAAAAAAGTATTCTTCGCCGTATCAATAAAGAAAAAATACAGCAGGGAGTCTTTACCGGAATGGATGACAACGGCGGCTATATTCTGGTGAATGTAATTGATATAGCTGATTCATCATACCTTGCTGATGCCGGGATAATCCGTCCCGCGAAGGGTGACTCATTCTACCGTTTTACAACCGGCTTCAATTCAAGCCCCGGTTCATCAGCAGCCATGGATATACTCGAATCCTGGTCCCTCTACGTAAAACATCCGGAGTTCCGCAAGCCGATGACTGAGTTCATGAAAACATCATTCACGCCGGAGCACATACTCTACCTGAAAAAATCTGACTCTCTGAATGTACTCTTCATACCGATGCAGCAGAAACTTAAAATCGGCAGATACAGGGAGACCGTTAATCCCGAAGCCATCAGAAAAGAAAGATTCAGGGAACAGATAAAAAACCTGAAACCCGGTGATCATATAACATATATTGCCATGATACCGCAGACTTCAACCTACGATCCTAAATTCTACTCAATAGGCACAAAGCCTCATGAGGAAACACACCTCTCATTAAGGAGTGAAAGTTTCAATTTCAAACCTACTCATGGCGGGCATATCAAGGCTGAAAAAAGAGATGGCGGAATAGTATACTACGTTGATGCCGGTTCAAATTATATCGGTAAAGGGGTTAAAACAAAACTTGAAACAGCCGAGGGAGTAGTAAAAGCGCTGCGCAGAGATTGCAGCGGATACACATTCATTCCACTGGAAGGGAGAGGGGCCTTCGGGACAGAACAGAGCTACTAAAATTACGTAACTGGTACACAAGAGGAAATAAAGATGGATATGATATCAAGAATTTACTGCGCTGAACTTAAACTCCGCGCTTACACAGTAACCTCTCTGGAAACAGCACGGGAGGTCACATCCATACACAAAACAACACCAAACGCCACAGTTGCCCTTGGGCGTACAATAAGTGCTGCGGCTTTACTCAGCGCCACACTCAAACCTGAAACAAGCCAGAGCATACTCCTGAAATTCTCCGGAGAGGGCCCGCTTAAGGAGGTGCATGTACAGGCGGACGCTTTTGGCAATCTGCGGGGTTACATTGCAAACCCGTCCATCGATGTTACCGACCCGATCGGCCGCATAAGCTTTTCAAAAGCAATAGGGGCCGGTCTGCTAACGGTAATAAAAGACATCGGAATGAAAGAACCGTATAACAGCGTGACTCCGATTCTCTACGGCGAAATAGCGCAGGATCTTGCCTACTATCTTGTTACATCCGAACAGATACCTTCAGCGGTAATCATCGGCCTCAATCTCGGTCACGAAGGAGAAATAACATCATCCGGCGGGATTCTTATACAGACATTCCCTGATACAGAAGAATCAGTAATTGGAATGATCGAGGAAAACATACAGAATATGAAGGCGGACCTTGGCGACAGGCTCGAATCAGGTGAAAATATCTATGGTATAGTACAGGAGCTTTTCAATAACAGGCATACCGAAATTATGAGCGCCACACCACTTGTCCACAAATGCAGGTGCAGCCACGATACACTACTCAGACTGATGAAGACACTGGACAAATCAGATATACATGAAATGATTGAGAAAGATGGAGGAGCTTCAGTTACCTGCACCTTCTGCCTGAAAGAATATAAATTCACGCCGGAGGAACTGAAGGGCGTGCACAGTTAACCCTTCTCCTGCACCCTTGTCATTGATACAGTCTTACCTGAATCATTAATCTTAAATATAATTCCGTTAAGCCAGGGGTTCTCATCAGCAGGTTCAAACTTCACCCGTGTCTGTGTAAGGAAAAACCTGATCGATCTTTCCTTAATCATTCCGATTACTGAATCCATGGAACCGGTCATTCCAATATCTGTAATATAGCCGGTACCATGATGAAGAATTCTCTCATCAGCAGTCTGCACATGAGTATGAGTACCAAAAATAGCAGAAGCCCTTCCGTCAACATACCAGCCTAAAGCCTGCTTCTCCGAAGTTGTTTCAGCATGAAAATCAACAATAATAATGTCTGCCTGATCCTTTACAATTTTATATATTTCGTCAAATTTTCTGAAAGGGCAGTCCATGGGGTTCATCATAACTCTTCCCATGAGGTTTATGACGCAGATTTTTATCCCCTTAATATTGCCCAGGCAATAACCTTTGCCCGGAACATCAGGGGGGTAGTTGGCCGGGCGTATCAGGTTCGGTTCACTGTCAATAATCTGCAGAATATCATTATTTCCCCAGACATGGTTCCCTGATGTAATAACATTCACGCCATAAGAAAAAATCTCACGTGTAATATCAGGAGTCATGGAGAGCCCCCCGGCGGAGTTTTCACCGTTTGCTATTACAAAATCTATCCTTTCACGTTCGACAATGGTCTGAAGTTTGTTTCCAAGGACTCTTCTCCCCGCCTTCCCTACAATATCACCGATTGCCAGAATTTTTACTTCTTTCATTATTTATATCCTTTAATGACCTGTAACCTGTCATTGCCTGACATGTCGATTACTTTTTGAAATTAAAAAGGCTGCCCTCTCAGGTCAGCCTTTTTAACATAATATGCTGTATCAATCAGCGCGCGTAATCGATTATTCGAGTCTCTCTGATTACTGTTACTCTTACAATGCCGGGATACTTAAGCTCAGACTCAATTCTCTGTGCTATATCCCTTGCCATTGCTTCAGCCTTTTCATCTGATACGATGGAATTATCCACCATAACCCTCAGTTCACGGCCTGCCTGTATTGCGAAAGTCTTCTCAACACCTTTAAAGTCAGAGGCAATTTTCTCAAGGTTTTCCAGACGCTTAAGATAAGTATCAAGTGACTCTCTCCTTGCACCGGGTCTTGATGCTGAAATCGCATCAGCCACCTGCACAAGCACAGCTTCAAAAGACTCCTGTTCCCTGTCATTATGGTGTGAAGCAATGATATTTATACACTTATCCGATTCACCGAATTTCTTGGCCATCTCCGCGCCCACAATGGCGTGAGCACCCTCACCCTCGACTATACTTCCTTTACCGATGTCATGGAGAAGCCCTGCCCTCTTCGCGAGCTGTACATCAAGGCCAAGTTCACCTGCCATTATACCGGCAAGGTTAGCCACCTCAATACTGTGAGCAAGAACATCCTGTCCGTAGCTTGTTCTGAACTTGAGTTTACCGATATTGTATAGAGCATCCTTATGCAGACCCGGAATCCCTAAATTATACGCGGCTTTTTCACCCTCTTCAAGCATTGTCTCCTCGATCTCCTTTGTGATCTTCTCAACAACCTCTTCAATCCTTGCGGGGTGAATCCTTCCGTTCTGAATAAGCCTTTCAAGAGAGAGCCTTGCGATCTCCCTTCTCACAGGGTCAAATCCTGAAATAACAACAACCTCAGGTGTATCATCGATAATCATGTCAACACCGGTGAGATTCTCAAGGGTCCTGATATTTCTCCCTTCACGGCCAATGATTCTGCCTTTCATCTCGTCAGAGGGGAGCGACACAGTTGTGACAGTATTTTCAGAAGTATACTCCGAAGCATTCCTCTGTAGAGAGGCAACAATAATCTCCTTTGCTTTCTTGTCAGCGGTTCTCTTGGCTTCCTCTTCAATCTTATTGATGAGTCTTGCTATATCAAACCTTGTTTCATTTTCAACTTTTTTCATAAGAAGCTCTTTAGCTTCATCTGAATTCATACCTGCAATTTTTTCGAGTTCCTGCCTGTGTTTTTCGAACTCTTTTTTCAGTTCATCTTCCCTTTCCTTAGTCTCCTGATCTCTTATTGCCAGGACTTTCTCCTGCTTCTGAATATCCTCAATTCTGGTATCTATTGTCTCTTCTTTCTGAATGAGTCTTTTTTCAATTGACTGGAGCTCCTGCCGCCTCTCTCGAGTTTCCTTTTCCAGTACATTCTTCTCTTTCAAAAGCTGGTCTTTAGCTTCTAGGAGCAGCTCCTTCCGCTTGTTTTCAGCTTCTTTAAGAGCATCCTGGATGATTCTATGAGATCTGGCCTCAGCCGAATTCAGTTTAATCTTGCCGAAATATGCCCGTAAGGCATACCCCAGGAATCCGGTGACAGGGAGAGCTATAACTAAAATAATGGTTAACATACAAAACCTCCCTTACCAATTATTTTCAACAAATATCAAGTATTGTTAATAATTGATCTGGAATATCACTATTCCCGCCCTGAAAAAATTAGAATAAAATCCTGTTATTCAGAGCGTTTTAAGAGGAGATCTTAGCGCGGATTCTATCTGCCACATACGGAGGGACAAGAGTTGATATATCACCGTTATACATTGCCACTTCCTTAACAAGGCTTGATGATACGAAGAGGTTTTCATCTCTTGCCATAAGGAAGACTGTTTCAACATTCGACGCGAGCCTTCTGTTAATTGATGCGAGAGTAATCTCATATTCAAAATCACTTACAGCCCTCAAACCCCTGATAATAAACGAAATGTCGTTGTGACTGCAATAATCAACCAGGAGTCCGCCAAACGATATAACTTCAATGCTTTTATCATACTCATTGCAACAGTGCTTGAGTATTTCAATTCTCTCTTCAAGGTCAAACAAAGATTTTTTGGCACTATTGATAAGTATTCCGACTATCAACTTGTCGCAAATTTTTGTTGCTCTCTCGATAATATCGAGATGTCCATATGTTAAAGGATCAAATGATCCGGGATAAATTCCAATCCGCATAAATCTCCGAATTTATTAACATGCTAATACTAATATTTAATTACTATTCTGTCAAGAAATAATAGAATGATGTTACAAAAAGAAATTTTTTATCATAAAAAATAGCAGATACAGCAGGAGCTATTCCCCCCTGTTAAACAGTAATTCCACATCCTCAATTGATGCTCCGGATACATGCCTGCCGTCATTCACAAAAAAGAACGGTACAGAGTCAATCCCGAGTTTTTCAGATAACTTCTCTGTTTTATCCACCATTTCGCCCCCCTTAGAGCATATAAACTCTTTTTTCGGGACAGCTTTTTTCCATTCCGGCTTATTATACTCTACAAAATTAAAGGAGGAATTTACAGAGTTTCTGCATACAGCTTCGATACACTTCACTCTCCCCCTCTCGCCATGAACATTCAGAAGCAGAACCCTCACCCTGAAGCCGATTTTGTCAGAAAGTTCTTTAATCTCCCCCCCTATTCTATTACAGAATGGGCACAAAGGATCTGTAACCATATAAAGAGTTTTCTCGGTTTTGACCTCCGGTGGAGAATAAGAGAAAACAACACAGCTTTCAACTTCACTGATTGAACTTTTTAGTAGAGATTTGTTTATCTCATAAAGCATAGCCTCTGTAAGAGAACTGCCGTTTTCATACATCTCTCCCGAAATAAGAAATTTTTTATTCCCGTAAAATGTCAGAATCCTGTTTTCTGTATTAATAATAACTTCACAGAGGCCATTTAGCTCTCTTTTTGACATTATAGTAAATTCAGTAATCCCCAGGTGCTTTCTTATTACGTCAGTAGATATTTCATGACATGTATCACCACGCGAAACTCCCTGAAAAAGTACAAATAATAATAAAGCAGCAGCAACTGCCCTGATTTTCATTTTTATCCCCGGTTTTTCTGTTTTTAAGCAATTCCAATCGCTTTGTATAATAATCTAATCGTAATAAGGCAACTAAATAAAACATAGAAATACTGTTTTAAAAAAATATTTTTGACAGGGAACATTTTTAACTTATAAAAACAGAAATGCATTTTGTTTAAAAAGTAAAACATGCTTAGTTCAGGGGGGAACATGAAAAAAAAGTTATGCATACTTACAGTATTCATTCTGATGCTATCTGCATCTGCTGCTTTTACAGCTGGTAACAGCAGTACATTTGTAAACGAAAAAGAGAGCCAGGAGGAGAATTCATTTGAATCATGCGGCAAAAATTCTGAAAAAGGGTGCAAAAAAGATACAAAAAAGAAGTTTAAGAATAATAAAAGTCCGGTTATAAAACCGGAAACTCAGAAATAGGTTACTGTTCCGGCATACCTCTTACGCCAGTAATCCTTCCTTATATCGTCGTAACAGACATTTTTCCCCCTGCTGGGTGCATGAATAAAAGTATAGTCACCCATATATATTCCCACATGAGAGATCTTCCATCCGGATATTCTGAAAAAAACCAGATCACCGGGCCTTGCTTTTTTTATTCCTATTCTCCTCCCTTTTGCATACTGCTGCTGGGCTGAATGAGGAAGTTTCAGGCCGTTACGTTTATAAACATAGCTCGAATAACCGGAGCAGTCAAAACCTGCGGGGGTATCACCACCGAATTTATACCTGACCCCAATATACTTCTGCGCGGTCTTTACAATTGAATAACGTTTCGGGCCATGAAAAAGATAGGACAAAGAAGACTTCTTATACGTGACACAGGATGTAAACAAAAGCGGTATTAATAGTATTATAGAGAGATTTCTTTTCATCTGTACTTACAAAATCGGATGGAAATGCCTGAATCTTAATTCAAAAACCGCTCTTCAAATTCAGATTTATTTATTACAGACATAACGCGGTTTATTTTTGTTGTATCGAAAATTTTAATCAGCTCAGTTTTTAATCCGAAAACGTACATCTCAATGTTGTTTTTTACCGAACTATTAAAAAATTTTACCAGTGTCCCGATAGCTGATGAATCAATAAATTCCAGTTTTTCACAATCAAAACCGATGACAGAAGGCTCCTTTTTCAGGATATTTTCCCAGCTCTGTTCTACCTCTATAATATTTCCAATATAAAAATATTTTGGCAAGGTTATTATTACTACTTTACCTTTCTGATTGATTTCCACTTCGGATATATACCTGAACCTGTCCATTCTAATTCATCTTCTTACTTTTATTATACTTATCATTTTTTTTCAATATATTTTTTAACAAAATAGATTAATAATTTTATTTAATAATAATTAATTCTTTCTGCAATTGCAACAAAAAAGATTTGCCTGTCATGCATTAAAAAATTTTTAATATAAAAAAAGCCGGTACTTTTAGAAATTTTATAGCGGGACTAATTTTAAAAAATATTTCATATTTTACAGAATAAGATGCATCTTTAAAGACAATAGAAAAAATTAAAACCCGTTAAGGCTTTTACAGGATATCATAACACTGTTAACATTACATGAATGTTAAAATATTTTAAATCAACGAAGAACTTAAGGAGAAACAAATGAAAGAAATTACCGGCGGACTCGAAAATGTCAAAGGATATAAGTTTTCTGCAATTAAATGCGGTATCAGGTATACCAATAAAATTGATTATTCAATTATAGTTTCTGATACATTGAGTAATGCCTCCGGTGTTTTCACAACGAATAAAATATCTGCGGCGCCTGTAAAAATCTGCCGTGAAAGAATAAACAACGGAATAAAAGCTATACTTATTAATTCTACGAATGCAAATGCATGTACAGGAGATGAAGGATATCAGAATACAATTACTCTCACCACAGATATAGCTGACAGGCTTAAATGCAGCCGTGACAATATACTAATGGCCTCCACCGGGATTATCGGACGGCAGCTCCCTTCCGGTAAAATGATGTCAGCACACGATGAACTCCTCGATTCATTATCAGCTGAGAACGGAGCAACAATCGCTGAAGCAATAATGACAACTGATACCTTTCCCAAGCAGGCAGCTGCATCATTCGAAATAAAGGGACAGGAATTCTGCATTGCAGGTGTAGCAAAAGGTTCAGGCATGATAGCTCCGAACATGGCTACACTTCTTTCTTTTATTATTACTGACGCCCCTGTTGATAAAAAGATTCTTGATACCGTTTTCAAAAAACTGATAAAAAAAACCTTTAATGCAATAACAATCGATGGAGACATGTCCACAAACGACACTGCAATTATACTATCCCCTGCTGCTGAAAAGTATTATAATAGTGAACCTGAACTTTCAGATTTTTTCAAAGCCCTGGAATTCGTAATGACCCGACTGGCTGAACTTCTCATTGAAGATGGTGAGGGTGCAACAAAAGGTGTAAAAATATATGTAAAAGGGGCCGCTACAGATGATGATGCGTCACTTATCTCAAGAGCAGTATCTGAATCCCTTCTGGTTAAAACAGCCATTTTCGGGAATGACCCCAACTGGGGCCGCATCGCCTGTGCAGCAGGGTATTCAGGTGCTGACATAGATGAAGAAAAACTATCAATTTACCTTGACGATAAACCGCTATTTTTAAAAGGGAAACCTACCGATATTGATTACAGCAGCTTAGAAGAGAGTCTTAAAAAACGGAATTATACGATAAAGATCGACATAGGACTTGGAACCGGAGAATCAATAATGTTTACGACTGATATTTCATACGATTACGTTAAAATAAATGCCCAGTATTCAACCTGATTATCAGGTACAAACAGGTTCATAAGTCTTTTTTAAGAATATTACTATAATTCCAGGGCTGCTGATGATGCCCATGTATATGTAAAAATACATTGACAACATCAAAAAAATTTATAAAATATGAGGACAATACTGTTTTACGGAATCTTATATCTGATGAATATGAAAAATTTAAAATTAATCAACAAGCTGAAACAGAACTACCGGCAATTATCATCAAAAGCTTATGCCTTACCCCCAAAAACAGTAACTTCAGTAATTGCTATAATGATATTTTTTTTATCCTCCGGTTTACTCTTCGCAGAAGAACAGATAGAAAAAAAACCGCGAATTGTAATTTTTAATTTCCAGATGGTAAAACCGTCACTGGAGGAATCAGAAGAAATTAAAAGACGTAAAAATCACAGCTATTATTCCATAATACTTCCTGAAACTATCTCTAAAAAACTGCAGGAATCAGACAGATTCTTAATTAACAGGGATAAAAAGTACCTGCTGAATAATGAGCCTGATTCAATTGATACGATAAGACAAAACTACTCTGAAGAATTAACGGCAGCGGCAAAGCAGACCTCTTCAGATTATGTTATCACAGGGCAGTTTGAAGTAAAAAATAATATTCTGTATGTCCGGATATTCATTTTTAATTCTTTACTAAATGACCTTCAGGAGGTCACAGCCTCCGAAGAGGAAACCGGAATATACCTCAAAGACACTCCCGATTCTCTGTCTGAAGGTATTGAGGAAAGGATAAAAGATATTATAGTAGAACAGATTGATAAAGATAAAAAAACACCTCTCCCCTCTTTATCTGAATATGCATCAATAGGTTTTGATGCAGGTTATCTCTTTCTATCAGGGGAATGGGCCGATCTATATGATAATACGCAATATTACAGTCCGTATATTTCTCTGAACATAACTTCTTTTCTCGACATGGTTTTTAAATTTGACCATTTTTCATCTAATTCAGATGATTCTATAATTTCCGGCTACGATTCTTCGCTTAGTGTTCTGGGGGGTAGTGTATTGCTAAACCTGAAATATCAGATTTTCAGCAATATGGGTATTTATCTGAATGCAGGAGGCGGAATCGCCCGTTCTGAAATATCAATAAATACCGGAGATCCATTTACAGTATCGCCCTCAATTAAAAAAGATTCATATCCTTCAGCAGAGGCTGGATTGGGATTTAAAATAAATTTATCCTCTTTCTATATGAGAGCTGGCGTATCCTATAAAAGAATCTTTTTTGATAAAGATCCTATGGATCTCCGGATAATTTATGGCGGAGCAGGTATACATTTTTAATAGATTTATTCCGTAAAATCCGATATTTAATTAAAGATTTGACAAAAAATACCGATATTAGTATTAGATTAAAGAAGGGATATACAATATGGTTATCGAAAAAATTGGAAATATAAACAACATATCCGAAACCAAAAAGAGTAAGCCAATCAGCGGCAAAAAAGAGGATATCAAAAGTGATTCTATACAGATATCCAGTGAAGGGAAACAGGCTGCTGAAACTGCGAAACTTACACAGGTTATAAAAGAGACACCTGATGTCAGGATGGAACGCATCAGAGATATTAAGCAGCGTATTAATGACGGAACATATGATTTCAATGATAACAAAATGCTCGAAATGGTAGCAGATAAAATTGCCAGTTTTTTAGTTAAGTAATTATATTTTATGACTGGCATGGAATGAAGCGGGGATAATCACTATGTCCGCTTTTTTTATTAATAAAAATTGTAGGGACAAAAATCTTGAGCAGGCAGATTCAACCTGAATTTCATCTCCCCACAGAGATATATATAAAACCGGGGATAAGCAGGACATCTTCTGAAATAATTTCAAAATTCGGTACCAGGGCTGTAATTATTACAGTTGCCAGTGATTTTGAAATATTCCAGGAACGTCTTGCTGAAATTTACTCTTTTTTTAAAAATGTAAATATCGGCTGTATTATTTATGATGAAATTCCCGCCGATCCCTCAACAGAGGATATCGATGCCGCAGTAGCTTTTATAAAAAAAACAAGATGTGACCTTATTATCGGTTTCGGGGGAGTACAGTCAATCAACTCCGCGAAAGCAGTAGCCCTTCTTTCATCCAATTTTATTTTCTGTCATGAAGCACTGGAATCCGATAAAAATTTCAATGCACCTACAAGACTGATAACCATGCCGGCGTATCCCTGTTTCGGCTTTGAGATAACCCCTCTTTTCTTTCTCAAGGAGATTCAGCAGTCAACCCATAAGGTATACTACAATCTCAATCTTTACCCCACGGCAACAATAGTGGACCCGGAGCTGACCTTTTTGATTACTGAAGAGAAAATGATGAAAACTTCCCTCAGTTCGCTGGCTCTGGCAACAGAATCTGTCATTTCAACAATGAATAACGATGTTATCAATACATACGCACTAAAAGCAATAGATCTGATATTCAGAAATCTACCTGTGACCTATAAGGAACCCGGTAATATAGTACCCAGAAATTATCTTTCAACTGCTTCTGTAATGTCAGGCATAGCTTTTTCTGTTGCGTTTCTATCAGTATCTCTGGCTATCGCTCTGGCTCTGTCATCAAAATCAACTATAGACGTAGATACAGCTGTGGCGCTAATCATTCCTCACATAATGGAATTTAACCTTACCACTTCTCCCGGTAAATATGTACAAATGTCAAAAGTTATGGGTGAAGATGTCAGAGATATTACTGTTATCGAGGCGGCAATTAAAGCTGTAGAAGCAGTAAGAAAACTTGAAATTGATATAGATTTTCCGCAGAGGCTTTCCAGTTTTAATATAGTGCAGAGCCAGTTTAAGGGTGTATCTGAACTGGCAAACAGTTACCCCTTTATTAAAAACACACCGAGGATGCTTTCGAAAAGTGAGATTGAGACTATTCTCATTGCAGCTTTTTAAACTACAGGGACATTATCTCCTCAGAAGAGAATATCTGATTAATATCAAGAATTACCACAAAACCTGTCTTGAGTTTTGCAATACCTACAATATATTTTCCGGAAATACCTTTAACAACAGGAGGAGGAGGTTCAATGTCACCGGAATCAACTTTTATAACATGACTTACAGAATCTATTGCAAGCCCGACCTGTTTCCCCTCTATATCAACAACAATTGCCCTGCTTGAATTGCTCAGATCTGCAATAATCCCGAATTTTTTACCGAGATCAATAATCGGAATTACTCTTCCCCTGAGATCAATTACCCCGAGAATATGGCGGCTGGATTTCGGAAGTTTGGTAACTTTAGGGATTTTTAATATCTCCTGTACCTGAAGTATATCGATTCCATACTCTTCACTTCCGATTTTAAAGCAGACTATCTGAATAGAGTTTGTAACTTCCTGTTTTTTCTGATGCATATTCCAATCCCTGATTATTTAATATCCGGTTCTTTCAACGTAAAATCGCTGATCTAAAATAGCAATTACAATCTTAACTTTTCAAGAAAAAAACAACAAATACGGTTTTCAGAGCATTCAATATAAAAATTAGACACTCTCCGGGAATTTTATAAATAAAAATACTCATAAATATAAAAAGCAGTACCGCTCATGAGAAAAAAAAGTATCTTTATAAAAACAGGTTCCCTGTTTCTGAGAACAATATCAAAAAGGCCAAGAAGAATTCCCCAAACAACAGCTGTGGCACCGAGGGCAAGAAAACTGTACTGATTTAAAATATAAAAAATACCTGAAACTGCAATACCTGTCATAACATCTATCAAATCAATTAAACCGATTTTTCCGGTCACTCTGGTGATTGTTACAGAGTTGTCAGCATATATATTCTCAGCCTTTTCTGTTTCCCTGAAATATCTTTTACGTACCGAAGAGAGCTGTTCTTTTTTCTGCTGTTCCTTTTTTCTGCTTTCCGCGTCATCAGAGGATTCAATTCCATAAGCTCTGTTTATCAGCTTTAAAACTTCAGTATTAGGCAGAGTAGAAAATTCATCCGACCTTTCAGATATCTTCTCCCCTACCCTTGCTGTTTTACCGGAACTGTTCCGTTCGCTTACAATTTTACCGCTGTTTAGAATCGAATAATACGAGGCGTTATTCTCCTCACTAACTTCAACATAAAGCCTGACTCGTTTTTCTGACACATTATAATCAACCCTGATATAATCACCGTTATTCAAGGTTGTATACATTGCCCTTTCGTAACCTCTAATTTCAGAAGGACGTCTTTTCCATGAAAATTCGATTCTGTTTTCCGCCATAATGCCACCTGTCACTATAATAAAAGAGATTGGCCATTTTGCCAATCTCTTTTGTTAAAAGACCAATCATTACTTCTTCTTATGACGATTCTGTCTTCTTCTTTTCTTTCTTTTATGATTTGCGATTTTTTTTCTTTTTTTCTTTCTACCGCAGGGCATAATAAACTCCTTATTAATAATTACTTTTGTATGATAAACTTATCTAAGATTATCCACATCACCCTTAACACCGGGATTGTTATTGTCGCCTGATTCCCCTAAAACCGCAGGAATACCTGTTTTATCAGATGATATGATAACCTTGATATTGTCACCCATTTTGTCAATATAAATATACTTTAAAATCCCGGGATTATCCTTTATTAATGCTGATACTTTTGAAAGCTTTTCAAAATAAAATTCAAATTCACTCTTTTCTTTAAGCAGCTGTTTTTTCATTAAAACTTCCTGCTTTTTAGTGCTGAATTCGAGTTCTCTCATCTCTCTGTTTTTCAAAAGAGCTTCCTGGTATAATTTTGTATCAGGATAATACCCTGGAAGGATAAATTCAATTTTTTCTGCAATAACACCTAACAGATTAAGCTTTTTGTTTAATTCTGCAGCAATGTCATCATTCAGCCGTTTCTGCTCCTTTAAAAGCCTCTCCCTCGAATACTGTGGAGTGAGATAATCAACGAGCATTGTACTGCAAATGCTGGAAGCGGTATTTGAGATATACTGATCCATCAGTTTTTTTTCAGATAGAAAAGAAATATCCGGAAGATTATCTTTATTAATTCGATATAAAATATTTAAAGGAATCTTTATAAAATAAATATCGTCAGTTAATGACGACAAAGATGGAATCTGAACTATTACATCAAATAATGATGAATTCTTCAGGTTTATCTTTTCAATTTTATAATCCCAGGGGAGACTCCCCTGCCAGATAAAATTATACCTGTTCTTAAAACCTGTGACTATCTGATTATTATTATCCCTTACCAGACCGTATTCATTTTCATCAAGCCTGAAGAAAGAAAAAATAATACTGTAAATAATCAGTAGAAAAACAGACGTTTTCAACAGCAGTTTAATTATATCTTTCATATTATAACTCTAATTTTAATTCTCTTCTTCTTCTCTGAATTGCACAAGCTTACTTGGAACCATTGTTGAAATTGCATGTTTGTAAATAAGGTTCTGTTTTTTATCCACTTCCATTAGAATTGTAAAATTATCGAAACTCAAAACTCTCCCCTTGATTGGAACCCCGTTAACAAGGAATACTGTTATCTCTGTTTTATTCTTCCTTGTAGAATTCAGAAAAATGTCCTGTAAATTATTAACCTGTTTACCCATTTTAATAACCCTCACTTATTGTTTTAGCCAATTTTTTATTTTTTCTTTTACTATTTTTTTTTCAACAGAATCAAACCAGATGACACCTTTCATTTTTTTAAGCCAGGTCATCTGCTTTTTTGCATATTTTTTTGTATTTGTCTTTATTTTCTGAACTGCTTCTTCAAGACCTGTTTTATTATCAATATATTCATTTATCTCGGAATATCCAATGGTTCTCATTGAATTCAGCTGAGGAGAATAGCCCTTTCTTCTCAGGCTGACAACTTCATCAACCAGGCCTTTCCTTATCATGTCATCAACTCTGCATTCAATTCTTTTATATAGAACATCTCTTTCGAGATAAAGACCTGCTATAAATACATCAGAATCTATTCCCGGCTTCACTTCCTTGTGGTAACTCGAAAGCGGTTTTCCTGTTCCCCTGTATACTTCCAGACCTCTTATAATCCGCTGTCTGTCATTGGGGTGGATTTTAGCTGCAAATTCCGGGTCAGACTTCTGAAGCTCTGCAAACAGAATATCGAGTCCCTTTGATTCAGCCTCTTCAGAAAGAGTTTGTTTTATACTTCGTTCAATTTCAGGTATTTCTGAAATTCCACCGAAAAAGGAGCTGATATATAAACCTGTACCTCCCGCAAAAAGTGGAATTTTCTGCTTCCTGAAAATTTCTTCACACGCTGACGCTGCTCTGATGCAAAATTCACCGGCTGTAAATTGATAATCCGGATCAACAATGTCAATTAGATGATGCTTGATCCTTTCAAGGTCTTTTTTTTCAGGTTTACAGCTTCCGATATCCATATATCTGTAAACCTGTACCGAATCCGCTGAAATTATTTCAAAGGAATCATCAGCAATATCCAGCGCCAGTTCACTTTTCCCTGATGCGGTTGGTCCGACAATTGCTACGGTTTTTATAAATCAGTCCTATTAATTATTCAATATCTTTTTCAACATAATCAAATTTTATTTCTTCAGTTAGAGCCAGTTTCAGGACATTAGGTACTACCTTCCAGTTAAGGTCCTCCTCGGGATATTTATCAATATTTCCGACTCTATCCACAGCTTTCATCACAGCCTTGGTGAAGACGTATTTATTTTTATTATATACCAGGAGTCTATCAAGTGGTATAATCATCAAATTCCTCCAGAATTAAATTAACTTCAGTCTGCATATTATATATTTTACTGCTTTCAGCTTCTATTATTGCTCTTAACTTCACCATTGATGATTCAAGAACATTATTCACAATTACATAATCAAAATTTTTATACTCAGCAATCTCTTCGGCAGCATGTTTAAGCCTTAAATCAAGCTGTTCATCACTTTCTGTCTGCCGGCCTATTAAACGGGCCTTAAGAATTGCTTTTGACGGCGGTATAATAAAAATATAAACAGCGTCTTTAAGTTTTGCTCTTAAATTTTTACTCCCCTGAATATCCACATCGAAAAGTGGGAATTTACCGCTGTTAACAATCCTGTCAATCTCTTTTTTTGAGGTTCCGTAGTAGTTCCCGTAGACTTCAGCCCACTCAAAGAACTCATCATTATCAATCATTCTTCTGAATTCTTCTTTAGTTATAAAATAATAATTAACGCCGTTTACCTCACCGTGCCTCATCGGCCTTGTCGTTGTTGAGATGCTGAACATAAATCTATCGTCGGATCTAAGTAATCTGGTTATCAGCGTGGTTTTGCCGGCGCCGGAGGGAGCTGAGATTACGAAAATCATTTTAGTTTTCCGTGTTATTAATAAGCCTGTTAGAAAGCGTTTCCGGCTGCATAGCTGACAGCACAATATGATTGCTGTCCATAATAATTATAGATCTTGTCTTCCGCCCATGTGTAGCATCGATAAGAAGATTATTCTCCCTTGCTTCATCCTTCAGCCTCTTCCCTGATGCTGATGAAGGGGTAATTACCGCAATAATCCTTTCAGCCACAACGGCATTACCAAAACCGATGTTTAATAGTGATGTTTTCATATAATTAAACTTATAACTTTTTAATATAAAAATCTGTCAAGACGATTTTGTTCCAACTGTCATATTTGCCCGTAAAGAAAAGAAGTAAAAAAATTTAATACGGGCTCATACGATATTCCTGCAGTGCTCCCTTATCTTATCAATATGATTTTTAATATCAACTACCATGTGAGAAATCTCTGAATTATTAGACTTTGATGCTATAGTATTAATCTCACGAAAAAGCTCCTGTGAAAGAAAATCAAGCTTGCGGCCCATCTGCCCCTTTTCTTTCATCAGAATCTTAAGCTTTTCAAGATGATCATTCATTCTCACAAGCTCTTCATTAATGTCAAGTTTATCAGCCATTATGGCAATCTCAGTATAAAGCCTGGTATTATCCAAATTCCCCTCTGTCAGCACTTTGAGCCTGTTTTTCAGGGTTTCCTTTTTCTCATCAATGACCTTTTTTGATATTGTTTTAATCCTGCTTACATCCTTGGAGATGAGAGACAGAGATGCTGTAATATCCTTTCGTATAGATATACCCTCTTTTTTCCGCATATCTATAGTTTTACTAATTACAGCATCAAGAGTGATATATATATCTTTTTTGGATCTGTCGGTTAAAACAGACCGCTCTTTTTGTGTTATACCTTCAAGAAGAAGCAGCGAATCAAACTTCAGAGGTTCCTTGATTTTCAGGTCCCTCTGTAATATCTCAAGCTCATAATAGTACTTCTTCATCAGCTCTGTATTCAGCGATACCGGTTTGATATTATTCCAGTCGAATATATCAATATTCAGTTCAATCTTTCCTCTGGTAAAATTTTTTTTAACAATCTGTATCAGTTCATTTTCTTCATTCCGCATAATTTTCGGAAGATTCACAAATACTTCGAGATATTTCGAATTCAGAGATTTAATTTCAACTGAGTACGAAAATTGATCTGAACTCTTCTCTACGAACGCATAACCGGTCATACTTTCCATGTTTTTATCCTAAATAACCTTTGTATCTTTACCTATTGTTTTTATTTTTATCTCTCCAGTCTCAAGATAAAAATCTATTGTTCTTCCATAATCGCCTCCCACATCTTCAGAGAGAATACGGATATCAAGACTTGAGAGAATGCTTTTTACGCTGCTTATATTATTACGGCCTATATCACCCATAAGTGAATTTTCCGCGTGTTTAAACATGGTCGCACCGCCTGCGATCTTAGCTATCAGCCTGTTTTTATCAGCTCCGGCTTTTATCATATCACTAATCATTGCCGGTATAGCTGTATCAGCATATTTTTTAATGTTGGCGGGTTCTTTTTTACTTGTGGGGAGCATAATGTGCGACAATCCTCCGATTGCGGCTCCGGGATCATAAATACATATTCCCACACATGAGCCAAGAATTGTCCTTAATATATTAGGCGACCCGCTGACACCGTAATCAGCAATTCCAACATTGATCAGTTCAAAAGCCATCCGCTAACTCCTTGGCCTTGGTACATAAATAGGTGCTTCAAGAATCTTTTTATAAATAAAATCTTCAGAAATAGAATGGAGTGTCTCTGAATGCCCGATAAAAAGATATCCCTGTTCATAGATTGACTGATAAAAATTCGCCACCAGCTCCTTCTGATGAACTTTATCAAAATAGATCATTACATTACGGCAGAATATTATATCAATATTTTTCGGAAACGGATTCTTAAAAAAATTGAGATAGTAAAAATTCACCATCTTCTTAAGATCATCATTTATTTTATAAACACCCTTCTCTTTATCTTCTAAAGTAAAGTGTTTCTTCAGAAGTTCCGGAGGTACTTTTTCTATTCTACGGCCTGAATAATATCCCTCCCTCGCAAATTCAAGAACTGAGGGTGCTATGTCAGTTGCTATTATCTCTATATCCCACCCGTGAAAAAGCTTCATCTGTTCCATAACACATATAGCAATTGTATACGGTTCCTCCCCTGTGGAACAGGCGGCGCTCCATATTTTCAGTTTTCTGTCTTTTTTTATCTTTGCCAGTTCGGGCAGACAGTAATCAGTCAATGCTTCAAAATGTCTTTCGTTTCTGAAAAAATAGGTTTCATTTGTTGAAACAACATCAAGTAACTCTTCATATTCTTTTTTCTTAGCATCGCCTGTAAGTTTTTCGAGGTAATTATAATAATCACTGAATTCACTTAATGATAGAGCTGCCAGCCTCTTCCTGAGCCTGTTGGACAGAAGAGTAATTTTCGAATCCTTCATGTAAATTCCGCTTTCATCATAAATAAGCTTGGCGAATTTACTGAACTCCTCGTCAGTTAGTCTTTTAATATTAAGCTCCATGCTTTATACCTGATCCTGATTGTAATTATGGTATTATCATTTTTACAGCATATTATTTTTAAAATAACAATAACACCGGAATTAATCTACTTTTAAAATAATAAATCGCAAACTTATCTGTTCAGGCTTATTACAAGCCTGACCTCTCCTGACGGAAGCCCTGAATAACGGGATAAATCATCAACCGAGTAACCTTTACCATAAAGATCTGCAATAAGTAAATACTTATCCGGTGTATTGCTGAAAAGCAGGGCAAGGTCCTCCTCTTTTTCATACGGTGAAGGCGGCATCATTGGAATATTCGCGCCATCATCATTAGAATAAACTGGAAATTCAATTTCTGAATCTTCAATAGCCTCGAAAGTTGAACTTTTATAGTTTAACTCTTTCATTTCTTTTTCTTTTTCTGCCGGACTGTTTTTATCAGTATCGGCTGGAGATGTAATGTCCCGGGCTATACTGGATATTTTATCAATAATTCCGACCAGGATACTGCCGTCATTTTTTCCGGAGAGTTTACCCTGGAGATCCTTTTTCACTGGTGCTGAATCATTTAAAACAGGAATTTCTTTAGATTCAGGAATACTCATTTTAATATCAGAAGATTCCCCCTTTTTTATTATATCATCAGAAATAACAAGATCAATCCCACGCAGATCGCCCTTCTCATTTAAAAGCCGCTTCATCATATTTATTCTATTTTCAAGAAGAGTAATATTTCTTTCGGCTGTTGAATTAAACTCGGTAATAATCTCACCCATCTCTTTTTTAAGTTTCTGTTCATGATAAGTAGACGTTGTTCTTTCAATTTTCAGACTTAAAATCAGATATATAACCGCACCTGTGAAAATATTTAAGATAAACAATAAAAAAAATTCCATCAGAACCTCATTATGTCACATAAATGTTTACTAAAACAATATTATTTCAGCACATCTATTATTTTACCGATTTTATCATCCTTCATCCTTTCTTTAGGAGAAGGTTCCTTCTCTTCTCTTCCTTTCTCATGCTGTTCAGAGCCGGATCCGGAACGTTTTTTCTCTTCATCCATTATTGCGGTTTTTTCACCCTTTTCAGCCTGCTCCAGTTTGCTGTTTACCAGATTGGATTTTTCAGCAGCCTGTTTATCAAGAAGATGCTGCTGCTCAGCAACAACCCCCTGCCGGGCATGTTCTGCCTTACCTACTTCAGAAAGCTGTCCAATATTTGTCTGAAGATCTATCGGTTTTATCGGCATCTGCTTATCCTGTCAGGTTCTCCTTCTTACAAGGGTTGAGATCCTCTGGCTCCCTTCAACAAATTCAGGCGGTTCATAATCTGAGATATGGATATCTTCTCCATCCAGAGAAAACTTAACATGATTATAATTGTCTTTTATCTTAAAATCCTTATCTTTAATATAAACTTCAACACCGGGATAAGCAACCTTTTCAGCGCAGACTTTACCTTTGTGCTCAAGCATACCTATATAAGAATTAAGCTCTTCAAGCTCTCCTGCCACTTCTTCGAAACGTGCCCCCTGTTTTTCCTCCCTTGCTGTGATATCAGCAAGAAGCTTTTCTTTATCTTCGGCAAGTTTTCCGCCGGCATTCCTTTTCTGAGTAGTCAATGTCTTCAGATCAAGCCGGAGTGTAGTCAGTTCAGTTTCAAGCTCATTTTTGGCCCGGGATAATTCGTCAATCTGCTGCAGTATTTTAGGATTAACGCCAACCCTTATGACAGTTTTTGTGGCACCCTCTGCACCGAGAAATCTTGCATTAACCTCATCACCGGCTCTTATCACACCACCAGCAATTTTTGCTCTTCGCCCGATTGAATAAATTTTTTCACCTGCATCGATTCTTGAATGAAGGATACCTTCAGGAATAACAACATTTTTCTCAGCCACAAGATGCGAATTCTGAACAAACTTCGCGAAAATGGATCCCCCTGTTGACTCAACCCTTGCTTCATCTTTTCCGCTTATACCCTGATGAACTACTATATCACCTTCAGCTTCAATAAATGCTTTCTGAACTGTTCCCTTAACTTCAACATTACCTGCAGCTTTAACCTCAAAATTATCCTGAACACTGCCCTGAACAATTACTGAGCCGAGAAAAACAATATTACCTGTTTCAAGTGAAACATCACCAGGGACAATAAATACCGGTTCAACTGAAATACGGCCGACCTTGTAAACGACCTGTCCGTTTATCTCGGCAGTAAGTTCTGTTCCGTCTTCTGAAAGTATAGTCCCCTTCCCGAATTTAATTGCTGTATCTTTTCCTGTTTTTGCAGGTATAACTCTATTGGTTATTGTCCTGCCGGGAATCCCCTCCTCAGCAGGAACTTTTACAGCCAGAAGCTGGCCAACTACAACGTTTTCAAGGAGCTCAAGATTTCTGAAGTCAACTTTTCCGGAATCATCCTCTTCAAACTGGGTCTTCGATTTATCAATTCTTACCTTGTAATCCACATATGAATCACGTCCATTTCGAGCATACTGCCCCTCGGCAGAAAGAAGCGGACGTCTGTAATCCATCTCTTCAAGGTATTCTTTAATATCATCTTCTTTAATGCCGGTCACAACACCTGCATTTCTTAATGCATCAATTACATCGTCATAATCCATATGACGGCCATTAAATCGCGGAGTATTGAAATACACAAAAGCCTTCATTTCATCTTCAGTTACTTCAACTCTCATTGAACCGTCATAATTCGGATTGGGGAGCCATTCGCCGATTTTTACTCTCTCACCATCAGATTTTTTCACAGCTTTTGCTACAGCATCCCTGTCAAATGTGGCAATGCGCATTTCATAGCATTTATTCTCAACACTTTCAACAGCAACTTTTGCCCCTTTACCTTTGGGAGCTTTAACTGTTAGCCAGATACCGCCTTTTGTAACCCGTACTTTATATGTTCCATCAGCGTCTTTTCTTTCATCAACATTAAGACCGGGGATATGCCCGCCTGAAAATTTCGCGTCAAGCTCTTCAAGGTCATGATGCTCAGATATATCCATACGGAGAGGTGTTATTATAACCCTGTAGGGGAGTCTGCCGAAACCAAGGAATCCCTTTGTCCCCTTCTCAACAACTTCATAATCAAGCTGCGAGATATCGACATCAAGCTCCCTTGCTGCAAGCTCCAGTGCCTGCTTAACTGAATCAGCATATACTTCAATTGAAGAATCATCATAATCCCCGGCGGGATTATCATCTATCTGCATGAAAAGATCTTTAAGATTAGCCATATCAACCGATTATGTTGGATTTTATCCTGCCCAGTCTTCCCCTGAGCCTCATTATTGCCTTGGTGTGGAGCTGCGAGACCCTGCTTTCCGTAACATCAAGCACCTCACCAATCTCTTTCAAAGTGAGATCTTCATAGTAATAAAGAACTATTACCTTCTTCTCTTTTTCAGGGAGTTTTTTAATAGCATCAATTATATAATCCTTGATCTCCTCTTTTTCAATGAGAACATCGGGATTCATGTTTTCAGGCGCCTCAAGAGTCTCAAGTATCGAAAGTTCATCATTGTCATCGCCCAAATACCATATATCATTAAGAGAAAGCATTGATGTCCCGCTCAGTTTATTAAGGAGAGACTGGAACTCCTCACTGGATACTCCGAGCTCTTTTGCGATCTCCTCATCCTCAACTGTCCTGCCAAGCTTATTTTCGAGTTCGGAGATAACCTGCTCGATCTGCTTGGCTTTCTGCCTTATTGATCTCGGAATCCAGTCAATAGAACGGAGTTCATCAAAAATCGCCCCTCTTATCCTTGTCATTGCGTATGTTTTAAACTTGATTCCCCTGGCCGGGTCAAATTTGTTTATCGCATCAAGAAGGCCGAATATTCCGTATGAGACAAGGTCGTCAAATTCAATATTTTGCGGCATACCCATTGAAACTTTTCCGGCAACATATTTAACCAGCGGGGCATATTTCAGAACAAAAAAGTCCCTTATCTGCTGGTCAGTACCTTTATTGTACCGTTCCCAGAGCTTATCTTCTTCAATGGCTTCATATTCTTTAAACTTTTTACTGTTCATAAACTCAATCCCGGAAAAATTTAATCTTTATCCTTGCTCATCATTGTTCTTATAGCCTGTGCCATAATTTTAGGCTCATAACTATTGAACTGCTCCTGCACGATTATATGCTTACCCATTTTACCGCCTGATGCATTGAATGCGGCATCAAGCCCTGAATCCTCTGTTGTTTTATATCTGTCAAAGTCCTTCTGGGTAAGCTCGGTAAATTCCTCGCCTTTATCCTTTCCTGACTCACCATATTCATCAGCATCTGCTGCCGGTTCAATTCCGGAAAGATTAACTTCAGTCTCCCCTTCAAGCCCGGTTTCGCCGCCCTTATTTCCTGTGGAAACAAGGGCTTCATATATCTCAGGAACATATTTTTTAAGGACTGTAATAATCCCGTAACCGACTATAAAAAAAACAGGAGCCATTATTAGCGAACGAATTATTGTTACTGAAAAACTGACTCCGGAAACAAGCCCGGTGAGTAGAGAGAGGATAAAAGCCGCCAATCCGAAAACAGCGCCATATTTCCGCTCAATCCCCATCTGTTCAAAAAACTTCATACATTATCCAGAACAAAATATCACAATTTAAGTTATTTATATTAATAAACAAATCAAGCCTTTTTCTATTCATCCTTATCTGAATTGGACTGACCGAGTAAATTTTTTATGAATGAAGTAATACCCGAGCCCTTTTCATACTCAACCTGTTTGTTATTCAGCCTGTCAGCAATCACTTTAACACAACCCGATGCCCTGGATTTAGGATAGCTTACATAGAACGGCTTCTGGTTCCTTACAGATTTAGGCACACAGATATCTTCATACACGAACCCCAGGTCCTCAACCTTAATATTCAGGAACTGCCCGGCAATATTAATAACCCTCTGGGCAACCCTTTTACCCTCAGCAACTGATTGAGCCTTGTTAACAATCAGTTTTATATGTTTTTCGGTACTCTGTGACGCTATAGCTTTAATAATACCATAAGCGTCCGTTATTGCAGTGGGCTCAGGAGTTGTTACAACTATCACCTCATCCGCGGCCATTACAAAACTCAATACATTCTGAGAAATTCCTGCACCTGTGTCAACTATGAGGTAATCATCATTAGCCAGTTCAGCGATAGAACCGATGAATTCCTCCCTCTGTTTAGGTTCAAGATTAGCCAGCTGATGAAATCCTGAAGCGCCGGCAATGATTTTTATACCTTCAGGCACCTCAATGATTATATCTTTAAGCTTTTTTTTACCTTTTATTACATGATAAAGGTTATACTTAGGTATTATACCAAGAATAACATTTATATTCGCAAGACCCAGGTCAGCATCCACCAGGGTAACAGATTTCCCGTCTTCAGCAAGAGCAATCGCAAGACTCACAGAAAGGCTGGTTTTTCCTACACCCCCCTTACCGCTCGAAATCACAATAGTTCTTGTTGTTGAAGGAGTGTCGATTTTTTTCTCAAGAACGAGTCTTCTTAAATTTGCCGCCTGATCCACAGCAAACCTCCTCTTTGTTAGTTGCCCTCTTCCCTGACCATCAGATCTACTATTTCATCAGCATCTGCAATATGAATATCGTTTGGCACTTCCTGACCGTCAGTAAAATACGATATAGGCTTATTATACTTATCGGCAACATTGATTACATTCCCAATATAAGAAGTTTCATCAACCTTGGTAATTATTATACTGTCAAACTGCATAACATTAAAGGATTTAAAAATCCGGTTCAAATCCTTTTTCTTTGTATTGGCACTCACACAGAGAATTTTTTCAAAATCATACTCAACACTGTCTGCAAATGTCTTGATTTCGGCTATTTTAAGGTCATTATTATGGCTCCTGCCTGAAGTATCAACCATGATAATATCAGCTTTCTCTTTTGCAATGACCTCACGGAAGTTCTTTTGATCGCTCACAACGTGAATAGGGATTCTCATTATTTCAGCATATTTTTTCAGCTGTTCTGTTGCGGCAATCCTGTAATTATCTATTGTTATGAATGCAACCTTGCTCCCCTCTCTCAGAGAATGAATAGCACCTAATTTAGCCATAGTTGTTGTTTTACCTACACCGGTAGGCCCTATAAACATAACAATTTTCTTCCTGTTCCCTTTTTTTATCGGGCCTGCAGTTACTATTCTGTTTTTAATGAGATCTTTAAGACTTTTTTCAATCTTGTATTTATCTTTTAGATCTTCACGGCTGATACTGTTTTTCACTTCTTTTATAATAAATTCACACTCTTCGGGATCAAAGTCATTTGAAGCAAGTATCTCTTTATATGGGGAGAGCGGGCTATCCTCATCGCAGCATACATTCGGATTTTTCTGTCCTTCCAGTAATTTATTAAGTGCATTTTTTATATCATTGACCTCTTTTTCTATATTCTTTACGAGGTCGGATTCTCCAGCCGGGGTTACTTTTGTTTTGAATGAATCCGTGCTGTTATTCTTATCTGCAGAATCCGGTTCAAGTTTTGACACCGCATCATTTGTGTTATAGGATGGAGTTTTCAGGCTGTTAAGGCTGTCATTCAGGCTGTCAATGGATCTATTAATTGCTTCTACCTTAGTCTCTTCTCTCTGGCTCACCGCTCTATCAAGTATATCCTGTACTTTACCGAGTTTAACTCCCTCTGTTTTATCATCAACAGTAAAATCGATAGTGCTTTTTTTTGCACCTGCGCCTGTTAAGTTGCTTCCGGGGAAAGGCCTTTTGTCTTTTACTGCCGCAGTTAATTCAACTACCTCTTTCGCAAAAAATTTAGAATTGAAGAATCCCCCCTCTTTCACATATTTGTGACTGATAGGTATTGCTTCATCACCATGCTCAAGTCTGAGTTTCTTCATGGCTTCATTGTAGTTCTCTGCAGTGATTTTAAGGTATTTCATCTTTCTAACTCCCCTGAAATTTATATTTTCTCGCTGGTACGGTGATTTATTTCACCTTTATAATTATGCTGTAGCAGGCATCAGTGCAGACACCACTACATTTACTTTAATATTCTTTGAAATCTCATTATATGCAAGAACCGCCGGTGCCTGAACCTCACGCTCAAGAAGCGCAAAAGTTACACTCCGGATCTGCGGAGAAACCAGGAATACCGGTGTAAACCCCATTCTGCTCGCCCTCTGATATGCCTCCAGCAGGGCATTGACAACTGCATTGTGAGTATCGGGATCCATTCCCAACACCCTCCCCTCAACCGGATCATCGTGTATTGAACCACGAATTACGCTTTCAATTTCCGGATCAACTGTTATTACAGAGAGCACATTATCTTCAGTTGTAAAGGCCCCGGCAATCTGCCTTGATAGAGCACCTCTGACATACTCAGTCAGCATCCCGGTATCAGTGGTAAAATCATAATATGTTGCAAGAGTTTCAAGTATTGTGACCATATTACGGACAGAGACCCGTTCACGGAGAAGATTCTGGAGAACTTTCTGGATCTCCCCATACTTCATCTTCTCTTCAATCTCTTTAACAACTGCCGGGTAGTCACCTCGTATATTATCGATGAGCTTCTTAACTTCCTCCCTGCCGAGAATTTCATCTGCATGGCGCCTGATTATCTCTGTTAGATGAGTGGCTATGATTGTCGGACAGTCAACAACAGTGTACCCTCTGCTCTCCGCCAGGTCCCTGTTATCCGGTTCAACCCAGATAGCATTCAGATTAAACACAGGCTCGACAAATTCCACTCCGCTGATTTTCTCGGATATATCACCGGAATCCATTGCCATGAGTTTACCGACCTGAAGTATTCCGCGTCCCACTTCAACACCTTTAATAAGTATGGAATACATCTCAGGCTCAAGTTCCATGTTGTCCCGAATACGGATAGGGGGAACAATAAGCCCCATATCAAGAGCGCTTCGCCGTCTTATGTTTGTAATCCTGTCAAGAAGAGTCCCTCCCTGTTCAGGGTCAACAAGAGGTATAAGATTATAACCGATCTCCACTTCGAGAGGATCAATCTGGATAAGCGGGAGTACAGATTCAGGTTTACTGTCTTTAGCAGCAGCCTGTTTGGCTTCGACTTCGCGGTGCTCCCTCTCCTCCTCCTGGCTCTGGGTCAGAAGATAAGCAAGGCCCGCAAGACCCGCGGCCAGTATAATCATTGATATCTTCGGGAAGCCGGGAATCAATACTGATGATGCAAGGGCCCCTGCAGTAATATACAACGCTCTCGGCTGTGATGAAAGCTGCTGGGAAATCTGGTCGCCGAAGTTGTCATTTGAGACAGCCCTTGTAACGATTATACCTGTGGCAGTAGTAATAAGGAGTGAGGGGATCTGGGAGACAAGACCATCACCTATTGACAGGAGCGTATATGTCCGGAGTGCAACCTCAAATGATTCATTTCTCTGCACCATCCCTATAATGAAACCGCCCAATATGTTTATAACTGTAATAATAATACCTACTTTAACGTCTCCCTGTACAAACTTGGAGGCACCATCCATCGCACCGTAAAAATCAGCTTCTTTGCGGATCTCCTCCCGCCTCAGCTTTGCAGCCTCCTCTGTAATAAGCCCGTTAGAAAGGTCGGAATCGATACTCATCTGCTTACCGGGCATTGCGTCCAATGTAAACCTTGCTGCAACTTCCGCTGTTCTTGTTGCACCTTTTGTAATTACAATAAACTGTACTGCTATGAGAACTATAAATATGATGAAACCGACAACATAATTTCCCCCCACAACAAAGTTTCCGAATGTTCTGATAATTTTACCGTCAAAAGATGCTCCATCCAGCAGTATCAGCCTTGTTGAAGAAACGTTAAGAGCGAGCCTGTACACAGTAGTAACAAGCAGGAGTGACGGAAATATAGAGAAATCAAAAGACCTGTGTACAAACAGGACAATCATAAGTATAAGGAGACCCATCATTATGCTTACAGCAAGAAGGAAGTCCAGCAGAACAGTCGGAAGCGGAATAATCAACATCATGACAACAGCAATAACCCCGATACCCATAAGTATATCGGTTTTCTGCATCCATGCCCTCTGGCCCGGCGAGAGTGATAAACCTTTTGCGTCAGCCATTCATATAACTCCTGTCAGATTGCCCTTTTTACCCGGTTTTCTCTTTTGTACAGTTCTGCATATATAAAGGACACTGCACGGAAAAGGTCTTCCGGTATTACATCACCCACCTCAAGGCGCTTGTACATCTCCTGCGCAAGGGGGCGGTTTTCAATTATTTCAACACTGTTTTCTCTTGCAATTTCCCGTATCTTAAGCGCCATACTGTCTGCCCCTTTGGCTATAACAGTTGGAGCTTCCATTACCAGCCTGTCATATTTAAGAGCCACTGCAAAGTGTGTCGGATTTGTTACAACCACATCAGCTTTAGGCACTTCACGTATCATATTGCGCATAAGTATGTCACGCTGCATCTCTCTCATTCTGGCGCGCACGTGCGGATCGCCCATCGTTTCCTTAAATTCCTCTTTAATTTCCTGCTTGGTCATCTTTAACGATTCCATAAATTCCAGTTTCTGGAAAAAATAGTCCGGCACTGAAATTACAAGGAGCAGTACAGCACTCCATATTACAATTTTCAATCCCATAAAGGCGACATTCTTCATCGCCAGAGCTATTGATATATCCGGAGTTTTGAGTATCTCTTCAAAGTCGTTCGCTATAATCAGGTAGGATACAAATCCTATCACCACAATCTTAAGGATCGTCTTTACAAGATTAACCCCCACCTGCCGTGAAAAAAAAATTTTCTTCATCATAGTCGCAGGATCAAATTTAATCTTACTCCAGTCGAGTTTTAACGGATGAGTGGATATCTGGAACCCCACCTGTGATATTTCAGCTATTATGGCTCCCATATTTGCAGCTATAAAAACCGGCAAAAGAAGTTTCCCGGATTCAAGGATCAGCTTAAGTAACTCAATTTTAATGTTTCTCTCGCTGAAAGATATTTTTGAAAATGATGAATAATAGTATTTTATTATCAGAGCCAGAGAATCGAACATCCAGGAACTGAATACAAATATAATCAGGCAACCCGCAAGTACCACAACAGCCTGCGGGTACTCCATTGTTTTGGCTACCTGGCCTTTCTCCCTTGCCTCCCGGATCTTTTTCTCTGTCGGTTCTTCTGTGCGCCCCTCGTCCTCTGCCGCGAAGAGCTGAAGGTCCATCCGGAATTCATCAGGGAGTATGCCGCTATTCAGATAATATTTTTCAAGAAGCTCAGTCATACTTTCTTTAACCCGGCCAGTTCAGCAGTACATTTGTCAGCATTTTAAAGGTCCTCTCAATCCCGACCTGCATAATTTTTATAATCAGCGGTGTCGTAACAATCAGCAGAATTAAAGCTGTAAAAATCTGAAAAGGAAAACCTAACATCATTATATTCATCTGGGGCGCAGCTTTTGCAAGTACGCCCAGGGCAACAGTAATTAAAAACGAAACAGCAACTATGGGCAGAGCAATCTTAAGCGCAACTATAAACATCCCGCTGAAAGAATACGAAATAAACTTCAGATAACCACCTGTTGCAGCTCTCCCTGCACCGAACAAAGGCGCAAGTTCAAAGGATCTGCAGACAGCCTCTATCATAAAATGATGGCCATTGATCATAAGAAAAACAAGAATACCAATAAAGTTTTTCAGCTGCCCGACAAGAGGGACAGAAACCTGAGCCAACGGGTCAAAAACTTCATTTATACCAAAACCGATCTGCGCAGCATAATACTGCCCTGAAACCTGGAAAGCTGCAAACACAATAGAAACCAGAAAACCTATAAAAATCCCTATCATTGCCTCCTGAAGAACAAGGAGATAATAAAGCCCCATACTTGAAGGAACCTTAACAGCTCCCGCAGAAATAACCGGGAAGACAACAAGGGCTATAAAAAAAGACATCATTGCCTTCATTCTAAATGGAATAACCCCACTTGAAAAAAATGGGGCTACCATAATCATCGCGTTAATCCTCACAAGGACAAGTAAAAACGCCTGAAAATTTGTGACAAAGTATTCCAGCAACCCTGCCTCACCCTACTCCGATTTTTTCAATAAGCATAAATATATTATTAGTGTAATTCACAAGAACCCGTATCATCCAGGAGCCGAGAAGAATAAGTGTAATGAATATTGCAATAATTTTAGGAACAAAAGTCAGTGTCTGTTCCTGGATTGATGTTGTAGTCTGGATAATTGAAATTATAAGTCCGACAAACATACCGACACCAAGAATCGGAGCAGAAACTATAAGCACAGTTATCAGCGATTCTCTCATTATTTTAATTACAAGCAGATCTGTCACTGAACTCCTCCATAAATCACCTGAAAGATCTCACGAGCTCATAAACGAGCAGGTTCCATCCATCAACCAGGATAAATAAAATCAGCTTAAACGGCAGAGAGATCATAACAGGGGGCAGCATAATCATACCCATTGCCATAAGAGCACTTGCGATGATCATATCTATTACAATAAAAGGAAGAAACAGAAACACACCTATTTCAAAAGCTATACGCAGTTCGCTTATCATGAAAGCAGGAATCAGGCAGTATGACGGGATATCTTTTCTTGATTTAGGTTTTTCAATTTTTGAAAGCTTAACGAAAAGGGCAATATCTTTCTCTCTTGTCTGTCTGAACATGAAATCTCTCATGGGCGCCATACCGCGGTCAAAAAACTGCTGGTTTGATATCTGCCCATTCAGGTATGGCTGCAGGGCCTTGTCATTCATCTCCGTCAGAGTGGGAGCCATTATAAAAAATGTAAGGAAAAGCGAAAGACCCACAATTACCTGATTAGGCGGCATCTGCTGCAGTGAGAGAGCACGTTTAACAAAATCGAGAACAATGACAACCCTTGTGAAAGCAGTCATCATAATTATAATTGACGGTGCGAGAGTCAGTATTGACAGCAGAAAAAGTATCTGAAGACTTAAAGCAACATCTTTCGCTCCTGTTGCCTCGGTTATATTAAAGGCAATTTTAGGGATCGGCATATTAACACCGCCCACATTCTGAGCAGATACCGCAGCAGGCACCATGATAAGAGCTGTTATTAAAATGTAAAAATATCTTCTATTCTTCATCTTCATCATTTATTGTTTTCAGTCTCTTTTTCTGTATATCCAGATAGCTCATATCAAAATCTTTTGACGGAATTTCCTGAACCGCAGCTTTTCTGCCATGACTTTTCCTGTCAGATATTCTGCCTTTAACATCATTAAAGCGATCCACAACCCATCCCACCTGATCAGAAATAAAATCCTGAAAAGTAAGATCCTTAACCGGAGTCGACCTGGAACTGAGGAGCCTGATCCTGTCGATCTCCTCTTTATCTTTAATTTCTGTAAGCATGGTTATGCCGCTTTCCGATATACCAAGCAGATAGACTTTACCTGCAACATCAATGAGCTGAAGAGTTCTGTTCGGCCCCACAGGAACCATTGAAAGAATTTTAATTGCTTCATGCCCCGATACCTGCAGACCGGCTTTCTGTGTGACAAACTTGTAGAACATATAAAAGCCGCCAACAAAAAGCCCCAGAACAATAAGAGTCTTGAATATCATCCAGATAACAGACTCCTCCTCAACCTGCGGCCCGAAATCCTGATCGTCAAATCCCTGGCCCGGAACTCTCTCTTCGGCCTGAGTATTATTCTGAGTGTTAGTCACTGTATTATTCTGTTCATTCCGGTTTACATTCTGCTGCGAAAACAAGGGTGCAGCGTAAAAAAATAAAGCTGCAGAAAGTATTACCAGGGAGAAAAACCTCCCGGAAAATGCTAAAGTAATTTTTCTATCTGAACGATAAGATAGTGATGAATTATGTCTCATATTTTTCCAGTTTAACAAAAAATTTTCCTTATATATGGTCAACAGTTGAATTAATTCACTTTTCGTCATTCCCGCGAAGGAGGTAATCTCATAGTACAAATTTTATGAGATTCCGGCAGCTCAGTCATGATGGCTGCCTGCAGGCACGAAACATGATGTTTCAATAACACCTGCCTTCGTTATCACTACAGCCGGATTGACATGGCCCGGTTATTTCGTGAAAACTACCGGTTTACAGTCTTAAACCTCTCATCCTGACTTACAATATCAGTTACCCTGACACCGAAGTTTTCATCGATAACAACAACCTCACCCTTGGCTATAAGCTTCCCGTTAACAAGAAGGTCAACGGGCTCACCTGCAAGTTTATCGAGCTCAATAATTGAACCTTCACCGAGTCCCAATATATCTTTCACAAGCTTGGTTGTACGGCCAAGCTCAACAGTCATTGTCATCTCTACATCAAGGAGCAGGCTTATATCACCGTATCCGCCTGTAGTTATACTCTCTCCCATCTGCGGAAAGCGTACAGAGCTTATCTGAGCCTGTGGAGTCTGATACTGATACTGTGACTGCTGTTGCGGCTGGGGTGCTCCGATAGAACCGAGAGTACCTGCAATACCCGCATCAATTATATGATAAAGTTTGGAGTTCATCACTCCATCTATCACCATATCATAAGTTATCTTGACCATTTCGCCTGAGGGGAGCTGAAGCTCATCAGGGCTTCCTGCAACTGACACAACAGCCGGTGTTGTACTTATTCCCCCTCCAACCTTTCCGCTGAACTGGGTAGCGAGAGATGAAATCAGCTGGTTGGTAAACTCCTGGATTGTACTCTGGTGAGCGTCAGTGATCTCCGCAGGGGGAGTACCGGTTTCATCTCCCATCATAAGAGAAGAAATTATCCCTGCGTCACGATAATTGAATATAACCAGATTCTTCCCTGATACCGAACCTGTATAATTTATTGCGACCTGAACATACCTGCCGCGGAAATCATTCTTAACAGCATCCTGATTCTTCGCTTCAACAACCGGATTTGAAAAAACCAGGTTTTTCCCGCCTAAGTATCCGCTTAACGAAGGCGCAACAAGAGAAATTGCCGAATTGACAATGTTTTTAATGTTATTCTGCTCTCCCGGGGTAAAAGAGGAACCGCCCCTGGATGGGGGAGCATCAAAGCCCATTGACGGTTCAGGACCTGAGACTATATCATCAGCACCCTGCAGCAGAGCATCAATTTCGTCTTGTGATAAGGAGCCGTCTCCCATACATCCCTCCCGGAAAAACTCATTTAAAATAGCCGGCCAGTAGCCGAACTACTGCTTTTACTTTAATTTATAAGGTACTCTTTAAAATAAACTTCTTTTATCTTGCCCGCAATCATCCTCAGATTGATGTGAGCTTTTATCTCTTCAGAAAGGGTGATCATATCACTCTTATCATTCAACTCATCAATAGTTTTTCCCTGAAGCAGCACATTTACTATATGCTGAATTTCATCTTTCCTGTTCCCCAGCTCTGCACTCATCACAGGATTTGCTTCATATGCAAGCGAAATCTGCAGCTTAATAAAATGAGGCTCCGCGTCAGCAGTAGCCTTCGAAAAAGCCGGAAGCTCAAAAGTAGCAAGGGGCTCTGGGGGCGGCGCAGCTATTATATCCTGACTCTTCTGATACCTGCTCTCCTGTATATTACTGGAAACGAGGAATGAAATCCCTACCATAAGCACAATAAGAATTATCCCTCCGGCAACATATAGAAGTATTTTTACGATTTTGGATGTGCCGGCATTACCGCCCGACTCCGATTCGGGGCCTTTCCCCTCTTCATCCATTAAATCTCTATCGTCATCACCCATAACCAACCGCCATTTAATATTATAATGACTGCATAAAACAAGAACAGCAGACAGATTATTTTATCCCGCAATGGTGATCGTGCAGATATCACCCGACTGAACATACTTCCCTGAATATAATTATGTGACATAATAGCAGAGTTCAATCATACATGTCAATTAATTTATTCATTAAGCACTAATTATTCATTTTAAAAATGAACCTTTCTATTCTTTCTAATCGGTTTTAAACCTGAATAATAATACTCTTTTTTTAAACAGAGGAGGGTTGTTTACATCAGCAGAATATAAAAGGATCAGGGTTTCAGGTATGTATACCTGTCCTTTACAGCCTCCTCAATCTTCTCAATAACCTCCCCGGGTGCCTCTTTTACTATATACTTCCTGTCATTTGTGAGAGTAATCAACGTATCCGGCTTACTCTCAATTGTTTCAATATGGTATGCGTTTAATATGAAGGACTCATCATTCAGTTTATGCAGGGTAATCATCATCTCCGTCCCCTCCTCCTTTTCTTATCAACACTATCAAGATACTCTTTCAGCTCCATTCTGGCCACTTTACCTTCAGAACAGCCTGGCTCACTGCAGTCAATTACAGGACAGGGCGTTTTACCAAAAAGATCTTCAAGCCAGTATTTTGCCGCAAGAAACTGGTTGTTTGTGTAAAAGAGAACCCCGTTTCTCCTGATTTCATAAAATCTCCCGCGCCTGGCTGTGTTTAACTCTATATTCACTTCTGGATTCAGCCTCAGGGAATTCAGCAGCCGCTTTTCACTGTTTACCGTGCCCCTGGCATAAAATCTGTCATAAAAACCCATATCATTCCCCACAAGGAGAATAGACGCAGGGCGGCAACCCATGGCAATGGAAACAGCCTGAGTTGTCACGATACTTCCGGTTGCGACGCTTCCAAGATCTCTACCGGCCCTGTCCCAGAGATCTGTATACAGCTCCCCCTCGATCATCCAGTTGTAAAAACTGATGTCACCTCTCCACTTCCGGAGGTTTGAGGGTGATGAGCAGCAGAATGAGAGCAGATGTATACCTTCAGTATCAAGATCTGAAAAAAAATCAGCCGGAGTCGTCTCACATGTTATAACAAACCGCGGCTTTATCCCGGAAACCAGAAGCGGCCTAAGCGCCATATCTGTAGCGAGATAAACAAAATCAATTCTGTCCCTGTATTTTTTCAGATAAGGAATGTTTTTATCGAGAGATGGGCCTGCCCCGATTACAGCCACATGTTTTCCGGCGAAATCACCGGTCACCCCCCGGAGGCCCCCGGTGGATGATATAAGAGGGAGATTCTTCCGGAGATTTTTTTTTAAAACCTCGCTTCTCTCACTTTTTAAACCGGCGTTAAGATCCTCATATATTTGCTGTCTATTAATCATTTCTTTTTTAAACATCAGATTCTGCCGGGATCATCATGACATATCCGCAAATTCAGCCTGCAGCGTTGTCAATCCGGCTAATTACCGGATACAGATATGCCATGTATTTAAAGAGAATCAAGCATTTTATTAAGACGCCGGGTAACAGGAGTGATAATGGTGAGCCGGAATTATCAGAAAAGCCCGGTTGTTCTATGAAACAGCGGGCCTGAGAAGCTGTGTCACATACCTGACTATTTTTGCATAGTCAAGATCAATGGAATCGAACTCTTCAATGAGCCCCATAAAAAATACGACAACCTGAATAATTCTTGCAATTGTTTTTTCGTCAAGATCAAGAGGTCCCTTTTCCTTCGGATTATTCTCCTTCACAATTGTCTCAAAGAAAAGCCGGTGATTGGCAAAAAACTTTTTCATCATTGTCCGTATTGTTTCATTCTCGAAGGAATATAGAATTATATTTATAAGGATTATGATATTTGATCTGTCCAGGACAAAGCTTTCAACACTCAGCAGCGAAGAGATTGGAGCTATCTCCTCCGGGTTAAGGTCAATCTGAAGTATTCTTCTGTGGTTATGATCCAGTTCTGAATAAAGCTCGTTAATCAGTTCAATATATATATCATCTTTGGTGGGAAAATAGTGAAGAACTCCCCCCTTCGAATAACCTGCCTCGTCCGCAATCTCCTGAATCGAAATCTGGGAATATACGCTCTTCTGAAGGAGCCTTTTTAAAGCGTCGGTTATCCTCTTTTTCCTTGCCCTGACTTTCTCTTCCTTGGTTGCTCTCAAAATGTTACCTTTATACCGTTTTTGATACCATAAAAAATCGGGAAATGATTCATGCAATTAAAAAAAACTGAAACAAGTCAAAAAAAAGTTATTTTTATTAAAATATGGGATATATACCTGTTTTATCCTTAAAATCTTTCCTTGACATATATTAATATTTATCAGGAAAGATAGATACCGGAATAAATCATGAAGAAAATATATATAACTCAAACGCCTGAAGAGACCGAAAGACTCGGTATTGAAATAGGGAAAAAAGCTGTTAAAGGTGATGTAATAGCTATAACCGGCGAACTGGGCTCAGGTAAAACTGCACTTACACGGGGCATTGCAGAGGGTATGGGTATAACCGAGGATATTACAAGTCCAACTTTCAGCCTCATGGAGATTCATGAAGGTGATATAATTCTTTATCATTTTGACCTTTACAGAATTGAAGACGACAGAGAATTCAATAATCTCTGCTTTGAGGAGTACTGGGAGAATGAGGGCATATCCGTAATTGAATGGGCAGAAAGAGCAGAAAACCGTCTTCCTGATAAACGTATAGATATCAGTATAGAATACACGAGCAGCACAGAGAGGAGAATTACAGTTGAATATCCTGATAATTGACACCGCTACAGATTTGGAACTGATTTCTGTCACAACTGAAGACAAAACATACGAATTCGCTGAAAGTATGAAAATGTCTCACTCAGTTACTATGTTTGACAGCATTAAACGCATACTTGACAAAGCCTCTCTCGCGATTAATGATATATCTCTTATCGGTGTCGGCGTGGGTCCGGGGTCATTTACCGGAGTACGCATAGCTGTTTCAACTGCGAGAATGATTGCACAGATACTCGATATTCCCCTTGTAGGTGTCACCACACAGGAGATTTTTGCAGCATCTGCCGGGAGCAATAATGAAAACAAAGTACTTGTTGCTTTTGACGCAAAAAAATCGCGAGTCTTTGGAGCGCTATACAGGTTTAACAAAGCACCCTATATGGAAACTCTTATTGATGCCGGGGACTACAGCATGGAATTCATGCTTAAGACTCTAACTGCCGGGGATAAAGTCCTCTGCATTGGAGATGGATGCAGCAGATACAGGGATGTTATTGCCGCAGCTGCTGATGCGGCAGGATTCAGTTTCAGTATTATGGAGGAATTTATCCCATCCGGAGAGGTTACATCTCAATTGATACTTAAAAAATACAATGAAAATCCGGACAAATACAGATTTTACGATAAGACCGGGCCGTTATATGCAAGGAAATCTGATGCTGAAATTGCTTTGAATGAAAAAAAACAGAGGGAAATGTAAACTTTACTTTCTTGAAGACTTCATGCTTTTAATAAGTTTTGACTTATACTCCGATTCCATCGGCTTAAGTACATCATAGAACCGTTTCATCTCATCTTTTCTTGAAGAATTACCCTCAAAATCGACCCCGATCATAATATTACCATCCGGGTCATTGAACACAGATTTGATATCACCATAGATTGTCAGTGGAGCCTGAAGTTTAAAAACTATATCAAAGATAAAACCCTTTGACTTCTGTATATACTTTTTCAGGTCGTTATCTGATATTTTAAGCTTTGCCCCCCCTCTGCTGATATCGATAATCTGCTGGTGTACAGAAACAAGCAGAGTGTTTGCATCTCTTATCCTGTCAACAAGCTTAAACGACATATCTTTCAGTTCAATAACCCTGTCTATACCCATGGTTTCAGTCTTTGATATTGCCTGAAGATATGCAAAGGGTATTGAATTTTCATCCTCAGTGATATATATAACCGGTACTATTATAATAGATTTAAAACCTTTCTCAATATTCCTCTTTATAAGCTTATCAAGGTCTGCGCCATAAAGGCCGGCGATATCAATGAAATCTTCGGTCATTGCCTTGTAGGATTCAGGATTGGCGACATCCTCAATAAACAGTGTTTTACCGGTATTTTTTATGTTTTTAAGAACCAGATCCCTGTTATCAAGGCTGAATATATCAATTTTAAACATATCACAGAATCTTGAATTCGCAGACTGGAACTGGTCAATAACAACCTTAATACTGGTGGGAACATTAAATCTGGTCAGGTCAATAGTATGCTTTGAAACACGGAAATTTGTAGCGACCGCGTCGCCCTGGTTTACCTTAAAGCGGAGATCTCTCCGGCCTTCTGTGGCACGACGGGCACTTTTTATTTTACATTTATAGTATCCGGGGCCCAGTGTTTCAATAACTTCAAGGTCTATTTCAATATATTTATCAGAAAGGCCGTATATAATGATGTCGCCAACACCTTTATAGTTGGGATCAGTAACCACCATAAGAGTCCGGTCCGGATTGTATTCATTAATCATAACTTCGCGCTTATCTACATCATACTTCATGTAAAGTTTGCGGGTCGAGAACTGTTCTTTAAGAATCGCTATAACATCATCCACAGTTTCGAACTGATTGAAGTTTCTAAGTTTTCGCTGTTCAACCTTGACCAACAGAAGACCTCTAATTACCAGTATTATTCAGGCATTTTTAATATCGGTTAATTAATTATTTTTCAATAACAATTTGCATGAGGTAAAAAAAAAAGAGGGTATTAACCCTCTCTTTTTTACAAGTCAGCATCCTTCGATTATTTCTTCGGTGCTTTTGCTTTAGCTTTTGCTTTCGCTTTTGCCTTTGGCTTAGCTTTTGCTTTTGCTTTTGCTTTTTCAGCTTCTTTCTTCTTCTCTACAGCTAAATCTTTATTAAGCTTAGCTATAGCTGCTTCTTCAGCTTTAATCTCTTTCTGAAGCTTTGCTACTTTTTCTTTCTTTCTCTTGATGTTATTATCAAGTTGTTTAACACTTGCCATGAAATACACCTCAAAATTTTTTTTAGTGATGCATTATTAACTTAATAATACATTAAACACTTTTAATTGCAAGTAAAAAATAAAAAAATCATATAACAACGTGCTTAATACATTGATTATATCGGTTGCCCGATGATTGGTCATTAATATTATTTAACTTTTTTTTGTTTTATTTATATCTTGACTTAATACCGGACTTTTTCTGATCTGAAAGCCCGGAGAGAAGAACAAAACATCAAGGAGCGGCATTTATGTCAGCGAAACTGCCAGTTGTATCAATAGTCGGAAGACAGAACGTGGGGAAGTCCACTCTGTTTAATGCATTAATAAAAGACAAAAAGTCCATCGTAGACTCACACCCGGGTCTCACAAGAGATGTTATATCGCATACCATCGTGCATGATTCCGTCAGTTTTGTGCTCTCCGACACACCGGGACTCGATCTTGCCAGCTCATCAGAGCTGTCAGATCAGATCCTGGAGGGCGCGAGGAAGCATCTTGCCCGGAGTTCGGTGATTGTTCTGCTCCTCGAATCCCCGGGGCCCGAATCTTTTGACTTTGAACTTGCGAATATCGTCAGAAAGATGTCATTACCCACCATTGTAGCTGTAAACAAGATGGACAGCGCTGAAAAAATGGAGAATATGTCGAACTTTTACGAACTCGGTTTCACCGAGATCATACCTGTGTCAGCACTCCGGAGGTTTAACATCTCCATGATGCTGGATAATATAGTGAGACTTCTCCCTGTTAAAAAGGGAGCCATGGCAGAGCCCGACCTGAAAATTGCTGTCATAGGGAGACCGAACTCCGGTAAATCAACCCTGTTAAACTCATTTATGGGTTACGAAAGGTCAGTTGTATCCGATATTCCCGGTACAACAAGGGATTCTGTTGATGAAACCTTCACTTACCACAGCAAAACAGTGCAGATTATAGACACTGCGGGTATCAGGAAAAAGAGTAAAATCACTGAAAACATCGAATACTACTCCTTTACACGAACTGTTGAATCGATAAACAGGTGTGATGTGGCCATACACCTTATTGATGCCACAGTGGGACTCACAGAGAATGATAAAAAGATATCTGACGAGATACTTAAAGCGAAAAAACCGATTATAATTGCCATTAACAAATGGGATGCGGTTGAAAAAGACCACAAAACATTCAAGGAATACAAAGATAAGCTGATTTTCAAATACTACCGCGCAGAAGATTTCCCCATCATCTCTGTTTCAGCAAAAAACAAACAAAGGATAGACAAACTGCTTCAGACAGCCTTCCAGCTGCATGAAAAAGCGAACAAAAGGATAGATACCCCGACACTGAACAGGGTAATCTCTGAACTGAAAAGCGTGGGCAGAATACCGCAGCTTGGTGAAAAGATCAGGATTTACTATGCGGTTCAGATAAATACAGTACCCCCTTCATTCAGGTTCTTCGTGAATAACGCTGACCATTTCCGTAAAGATGTTGTGAGATACTTTGAAAAGGCCCTTAAAGAGGCCCTGGATATGGAAGGTCTCCCTATTGTAATTCAGATTGAGGGTAAAAACAGAAACGACGGGAGGAGAAAACCTAAATCCTGACCCTCCCCTCCATTGATTTAGCTATTGTAGCACTGTCAACATATTCAAGATCGCTCCCTACGGGGAGCCCGTGGGCTATCCTTGTAACACTTATTCCGATTGGGGAGATCAGCGATGCAAGATAGAGCGTTGTTGCATCACCTTCAATTGTGGGGCTCAGTGCCAGAATTATTTCCGAGAGGTTATCCTCTCCGCACCTCTTTATCAATGTACTGATATTAAGGTCATCAGGCCCCACTCCGTCAAGTGGAGATATAAGACCGGAGAGTACGTGATAAAGTCCGTTGTACCCCCCTGCTGCTTCGATAGTCAGGATATCCCTGGCTCCTTCAACCACACAGATTACCCCTTTATCACGCCCAGCATCAGTGCAGATAGAACAGGTTTCACTATCAGAAATACCTCCGCAGATACTGCAGAACCTGATATTCTCCTTAAGATCGGTTATTGAACGGATAAAAGTATCGATATCACCCTTCCCGAGCTTGAGGAGATGAAAGGCTATCCGTGAGGCGCTTTTATTCCCTATACCGGGAAGCTTTGAGAACTCACGGGTCACCCTCTCAAGGTAGTGAGACGGAGCTGCCAACTGTTGTCACCTGCTTATTTAAAAAGGCTGCCGAGGTCCATGCCGCCGGCGATCTTCTTCATCTCTTCAGCAGAAAATGCTCTTGCTTTGTCAACGGCATCATTAACTGCTGAATATACCATCTTCTCCACCTTTTTAACATCACCCGCTTTAATAAGAGCTTCACTTATTGATATATCAAGGAGGCTGAATTCACCATTAACAGTCGCTTTTACGCTTCCGTCAGTGCTTTCACCTTCGATTTTTGTCTTCTGAATCTTCTTCTGGATATTTTTCATCTCCTTCTGCATCTTCATCAGGTTTCCGATATCTCCAAGACCTTTTAACATAACTATTCTCCTTTTTTTATGATCTGCCCGTAAAAGGCATCCTGTAATTTCTTTACTGCCTGACTCTCCACGTTATAATCATCCTTCTCGGGGGAGCGGAGCATCTCTGCTTCAGGCACCGGGGGGTCCTCCCCTTCTGCTTCCTGTTCATTACCATATATTTCAGGCTCAGGCTTCTGTGCAGGGGGCCTTACCGGGCTCCCCCCTTTAACCGTAACTTTTACAGCAGAACCTGTTTTTTCTGAGAGATTTTTTTCTATTAAAGCAATGGCCCCTGAGTCAAGTGTTTTAATATAGCCGGAAGCATCAATGTCAGGGGGATAGCTCACAGTAACAACTCCTGAACTATATGATACCTCAGCCGGTCCGAGAATTTTGTGGAGCATACTCTTTTTCAGAGAGAGTTCATAGAGCATCTGCCTCCATGCTTCCCCGAATTCAACTGGCTTCCCGGGGGCACTTTCATCAGCCGGAGAGATCCCGGCGCTTATTCTCTGCGGGGAGGCAGCAGATGTGGCCTGGATTCCACCTGAGTTATCATTTTTCTGCGGAGAAACCGGCAGCACGGCAGACTGCCCGTTCTGTGCAGATCCTCCCCCCTCCTCAAGCCTTTTTATTATTTCAGCAATGGATGGGGTATCAATAACAGCAGCTATATCAAGTAAAGCCATCTCGAGGTAAACCCTGTCATTTCCCGAGAACCTGAGGTTTTTCACAAGATCAGCGGCAAGTTTAAATATCCTGGAGAGCTCCTCATCACCGAAACCGGCAGAGGATGATTTAAGTCCGCTTATCTCATCCGGGGAGAGTCCCAGTAAACCCTGAAGGTCAATCCCGTTCCTTAAAAGGCGGAGAGATCTGATGGAGTCAACAAGGCCAGCCGAATACCGGGAGATGTCTATACCTGTTGCAACAATACGGTCAACCTCGCCGATGATCCCCTTTCTGTCGGAAGCCTGTATGTAATTAAAGAGCCTGATATAACTCTCGGTTGGCACAACTCCCAGTATTGCAAGGGCATCCTGTTCGGAGATCTCCGTGCTGTCACCTGTTGAGAGCCCGGAAAAAGATATCACCTGTTCGAGAAGTGACTGCGCGTCCCTCATGGAGCCGTCTGCTATGCGGGCAACGGGGTAAAGCGCATTTGGAGAGATATTATATCCCTCTTTTTTAACAATACTACCGAGGTGATTAACCACCACCTCTATGGGTATCTTTTTAAAAAAATACTTCTGACATCGGGAGAGTATGGTGTCAGGTATCTTATGGATCTCTGTGGTTGCAAAAATAAATACAATATGCGGAGGCGGCTCCTCCAGCGTCTTTAAAAGAGCGTTGAAGGCAGCAGTTGTCACCATATGGACTTCATCTATGATATATATTTTATATTTCGATTTGGCAGGAGCGAAATTCACATTCTCACGGAGTTCTCGGATGTTATCCACACCGTTATTTGATGCGCCGTCGATTTCTATTACATCAAATGAGTTTCCCTGTTTAATCTCCATGCAGTTTTCGCAGACGCCGCAGGGTTCCGGAGTGGGCCCATGCACACAGTTAAGCGCCTTGGCGAGAATCCTTGCCATGGTGGTTTTCCCTACACCGCGCGGGCCGGAAAAGAGATATGCGTGAGAGCTTCTCCCCTGCTTTATGCTGTTCTGGATTGTTTTTGATACGTGGTCCTGGAATACTACTTCACTGAATGCCTGGGGGCGCCACTTGCGGGCAATTACCTGGTATGCCATTTGAATGTTAACCAGCCTTAATTATTCGGAAAGGGGGGGATTCGAACCCCCGGTCACTTGCGCAACACACGGTTTCCAACCGTGCTCCTTCGGCCTCTCGGACACCTTTCCTTCGATAACCTGTAACCTGATAAATTAACACGCGATCTTTGTCAATTATTTAAAAGATTTCAGTTTCTGCAAAGAAATAACTTATTTCAAACTTTGCTGTATCCGGAGCATCTGACCCGTGAACCACGTTGAACTGAATGCTTGTTGCAAAATCAGCCCTTATAGTACCGGGATCAGCCTCTTTGAAGTTTGTTGCTCCCATAAGTTTGCGGTTAAGGGCTATGGCATCTTCCCCTTCAAGCACCATGAGTACAACAGGTCCCTCAGACATGAAGCTTGTGAGTTCGTCATAGAAGAATTTCCCCTTATGAACTGCATAAAATCCCTCAGCAACAGCTTTCGTCATATGTGCCTTCTTTATTGCGGCAACACGGAGTCCTGCTGCTTCAAAACGCTTAATGATTTCACCAATGATGTTCTTTTTTACACCGTCAGGCTTGATTATAGATAGAGTTCTTTCCATTGCATTCTCCAGAAATTATTTTTATTGTCAATTGGTTACAATCAGACACATTTTACAGAGGTAATCCTGGTGCTAAACGTCATTTCGAAGAAGCGATAGCGACTGAGAAATCTGTTCAGGAAGCGTTGAGTTTTATCGGGATAATGAATCCTGAATATAAAGATCATAGCCTAACTTAACAGAATGATCAATACAGATTTCTCACCCGAAGAATTGAAATGGGTTCGAAATGACAAAAACATCAATCTCGATTTAAACAGAAAAATATTTTCCTATTTAAATCAATAAAAAAAGCTGGTTAAATTGATTTAACCAGCTTTTTTGTTATTG
>DAISJZ010000011.1:0-54999 GCA_036821145.1 Spirochaetota bacterium | reverse complement strand
AAAAGCATCAGGTGATATTGCCCGGGCAAAAGGGATGACTAAAGGAAGCGCGTGACGCCGGGCTCTCAAGAGAAAGCCTTTATAAGGCTCTTTCCGGTGACAGAATTCCTGGTTTTGATACAATACTTAAAGTAATAGCCGCGCTGGGGATAAAACTTCATGCTGAACCTGTACAAAAGAAGAAGCGGCCTGTTGTTTAAGCTAAAATTTCAACACTGCCAGAAAATGAAAAACTGACCTGAAGTTCAGGTCAGCCTCTTGTTACTCAAAATAATCAGACAATACTATAATCCTAATACAACGTAGTTCACTTAAGTTTATAACCTATCAACCACCCACCTGACGTTACATATATATTACTTTCCGGATAAAAAACATAAGTATTTATCTGTGATGTTTGAGCACTTACTACATTAAGAAAAGTACAATAATTAACCTTACCAATTGCCAAATCAATCGAATATAAAAAAGTTAAAAATCTTGGCCCATTTTCAAATGCTGTAGCTAAAACAAAAAAATTATTAATAGTGCTTTTATCAGATAATTGTTCCGGTAAGGAATATAACTCATACTCTTTACCTAAAGATATTTTTTTCTTCACTTCCATTTTAATTAAATCAAAATAAAAACACTCCTCTTCAGTGAAAATCACTATATCTTTACTATTATCATCTCTATTAGAATTAACTTGTATTCCTGCAACAATTTCTGAAGTTTTATTTATTTTTGAAAATTTATACTGGTTTTCAATTTCCATTGTACTTTGATTTACAATATAAATGCTATTTGCATCTACCAGGATTAACTTACCATCTTCAGAAAAGGCTGCTCTCATATCTTCACTGGTTTTAATTTTTTTCAGAACTTTACCGCTATGCCGTTCTATAACTAAAGCCAAATTATCATTTTGTCCATATGCAAGAATCCTGTTGCTATCAAGTTGAATAATGAATCCTTTTAATTTTAAATAATCACCGCCCATGCCAACATCACCGTTACTCCATAACTGTTTTCCTTCAACCAGATCAATACATGAAGTCCGTTCTGGAGACATTACATACAGATACCTGCCATCGGATGACATTTCAATGCGATCTTTAATCGTCCCAAAAACTATTGGCCTTGAAAAATCTGTTTCAATTTTTTTTAAAAGTTTTCCCTGCTTTAAATCAATTATAACTGTGTAATTCCAGGTTATACCGATCATATTGCCAGTTTTTTCATCAATTACGTACTGATGAGGCACACTTTTTATTTCATCTGTTTTCCATAGTTTAGCTCCTGTTGAAGCTTTATATGCAACAACACCTTTATCACTAAGCAGAATCATATCCATTTTTTCATTAAAAGACCATGTACTTCTTGCAGTAAAAAAGCCGGTTTCGATTTCATATTTTTTTTCATGAGTAGAGAGGCTGTAAGCTGTTAAATTACTTTCAGCTGATAAATATAAATCTAATTTTTCACTACCGCTTAGAAAATATTGACCTCTTTTATCATTCAATTCTTTAATAATTGCCCCGTCTTTCGGGTTTATTACATAAGATTTACCAGAAGTAAATGATAACGCCTGATTATCTGTCAGCCGGTTAACTTTACCCCAAATAGGTTTTTTTTGCCATACAGGCTCCTGCGGCTGAACATTCTTAAGCTCAGGCATTGATGAACATGCTGATAAGACTGAGACTAAAACCATAAAGAACAAAAATGTGATCATTTTCTTCATCTGTCTATTTCTCCTGAATTATAAATAATAGATCAACCTATATGTTTTCTTAATCCAATGCAAGACACCCGCTGATCGATCAGCCGCTGTCCATAAAAAGATATGGTCACTCACTGATCGATCAGCGGATGACCATATAGTATCAGAAAAATCTATTAAACGTTTAATTGCAAATTGTGACCGGATTAAGTTTATGGAGGATTTTATGTTTCGTTATGAAGATTAATTTAATAGATGAAGATATATAAAAATATCCGTTATTACTTTTTCTTATAAACCGGACTCAGGCCAGTCAATTAATTTCACGGCACCAACAGGTCGCCTTCCCGAAGCCAATACGAAGGATACCCCTACCCTATAAGCTTTGCAACAAACCCCTTCTTAAGCTCAATTGCTGCCTCAGGGCAGATCTCCGCGCAGCAGTAGCACCTTATGCATTTTGAATAATCGTAGACCGGGATTTTTCCGTCAGCGCTTTTATCAATGGCACCTGCCGGGCAGATACCCCTGCACTGGTAGCAAAGCGTACACTTTGCAGGCTCAGGAACCGGTTTCTCAACCAGAAGATTTTTGAAAAATGGAGAATTAAAGGGCCATGCGGAAACCATAGATTTTGACTTCGGCGGAATAAAGCTGTTGCTGAAATCTGAAACTGAATTTCCTGTAACTGTTATCTTTTCCGGGGAGCTGAATCCATATCCCCTCTTTTCACCTTCAATGCAGACTCCTGATCTTTTAAGATCAAGCCCTGCTACCCTTATGGCAACAGAGTCAACTGCTATGGCATCGTACCCTGCAATGATGGCATTTGCTGCTTTCGGTTTCCCTGAGGCACCGGGCCCCTCCCCCTCAAGTCCAAGTATACCATCCATAATATGTACAGTTCCCTGATTCTGCAGGTAATACCACCCTCCGTAAAGATCAAGGAGAAAGGAGATAAACTCCGGAGCGCTGTTTGCCCTTATGTGCCATTTCGATTTCTCAAGCCCGTGGATTGAACCGAAGAGATTTTTCACTGCACCTGTAAAATATGTCAGTGAGTGGGTTTTAAGTTTCGGGAGATTGAAGATATAATCCGCTTTAACAAGATCTTCAGCCACATTGAAATACTTATACTTCACTCCTGACTCATTTCTAAGATGCGCCGTGATCTTTGTATCGCTGATACGCACCTTCTCTTCAAGGAGAATCTCCATGTATCCCCCTTTTGAGAGCACCTTATCAAGGGGGATAAACGCAGGGCACTCAACCAGGACCGGCTCCCCCCCGTAGGCTTTTATGTACTTTATCACAGCACGTAAAAATTCAGGGTGAGTTGTTATCCCCTTTTCCGGAGATGCTGTGGTTAGAAGATTCGGTTTTACCGCAACAGTGGCCCCTTTGAGTCCCGTGGGATCAAACTTAATGTTTTCAAGGGATCTTTCTATCTGATGATAAAGCAAAGAGGAGTCATAAGACTCCCCCTTTATTAATGATATTATGCTCATATTATTTCACCTTTAATGAAGTACGTCTTCGTTGGATGGGTAGTAGTGCTTCCTTGCCCACTCAAGTCTCTTCTTCTCTTCAGGAGTGAGAGAGCTCATCCCGCTCCTCGCTATTTTGCCGAGAATCTCATCAATGATCTTCTTTGCCTCGATTCTTGTATCTATCTGTTTCTTTTTCTGTTTCAGCCTGAAGCCTTTAGTAAGCCTTTTAAAAAGAGATATCTTGACAACATTGGATTTTGTTCTGTTCTTCATAAAAGAGCGGTAGAGAATAAACCCGGTAATAAGGCCGCCGATATGACCTACGTGACTGATATTCCCCCCTGTGCCGGCAGCAGAAGAAAGCGTGCCGAAAAACTCCACCAGGCCGAATGCTATAAGGAGGTACTTAATCTTTATCGGGAAAAGGAAATAGAGGAGCACCTCACGGTTCGGCCATGTTAAACCGTATGCAAGGAGAATTGCATATATGGCGCCTGATGCCCCGATTGTAACTGCGGAAGTACCGAACTTTAAGGCGACATAATAATTCATGATCGCAATGAAGAAACCGGCTCCTATACCTGAAAGAATATAATACCTGAAGAATCTCCCCTTCCCCCAGATCTGCTCAAGCTCCCCGCCGAACATCCAGAGCCCCAGGAGATTGAAAAATATATGAAGCCACCCGCCGTGAAGGAACATATAGGTCACAGGCTGCCACAGCATAAAACTCAGGGCGAATCCGCCGTGGCTTATACCGAATATCGCCTCCATCATATTGGGCTCGAAAAGACCCGCAACCTGCTGCAATATAAATATCGAGCCGTTTATAATCATCAGCTGTTTTACAGCCGGTGTCACCGGCCCTCCGAATCTGATATTCATGCTTCTCTGATGCATTATGCTTCTCCGGTTTCCTGTTCAGAATATTTTGTTCTTATCTTATTGAATTCGTCCGCATTCTTCAGAAAGAGATTAAAGAGTACAGGATCAAATTTCCCCACTTCACCCTTCATTATGTCAATCGCTTTCTCATGAGAATAGGCTTCTTTATACGGCCTCCGGGAAGTAAGCGCATCGTAAACATCCACGATTGAAACAATCCTTGCAGTGAGAGGGATGTTTTCCCCCTTAAGACCTTCCGGGTAGCCTTTGCCGTCCCATCTTTCATGATGGTAAAGAATAATATCCATAGCCATACTCAGAAAGTAATCTGTCCCCTGATCTGCTGAAGCGTTCTTCAGGGCATCAAAACCGATTACAGTATGTTTCTTCATTATCTCAAACTCTTCAGTAGTCAGTGAGCCTTTCTTAAGAAGAATATCGTCAGGTATACCCACCTTCCCTATGTCATGAAGAACAGAGGAGTCATAGAGGTCGCGTAGAAACCTGGCATTTATTTCAGGGTGGTCGCCATCATATTTATAGAGCTGAAGAAGCAGAACAGAGTAATTCCTTATTCTTTCAAGGTGATCCCCTGTTTCAGAATCCCTTGCGTCAGCAAGGCTGCCAAGGGCAAAAATTGTAATCCTCTGTGTTTTAAGAACCTCCTCAGTTCTTTCAGAAACCATCTTTTCGAGGTTTCGGGAATGGCTTTCAATCTCCTTCATAAGCTCCGCGCGCTGAACGCTCAGGGCTATCTGGCCCACTATTGATTTAACAAATGTTATGTGGTGATCTTTAAAGGATGATTTATAACATGACATAAAAAGGATTATTCCACGCACCTGGTCTTTAAGCTTAAGGGATACCGCCAGTATTGAGTTTATACCATTCTGGAACAGTTCCTTAAGTACATCATGTGCATCATTTGCTTTAATATGGGAGCCGAGATCTGATATATTAATAAAATCCCTCTCCTCCTCTATATATTTACCCACTGTGAACTGTGAGGCAAGAAACCTGTCACCCTTACGAACAATGCTATGAAAAAAGCCGTGGTTGAATATCACGTTTTCAACATTGAGAAATGTATTTGTCTCGTTAAGCAATGTCAGCATCATCCCGTCAAAGGGGATAACCTTTTTAAGTGAAATGTTCAGCATGCTGAAAATCTGGTCAGTGCTTTTTCCGCTGTTAAGCATCGATATTATCTCGTTAATTCTCTCGAGCTCCGCAAGGTGCCTCTCTTTCTCTTCACGGAGCTTTCTGCTTTCAACAGCGCGCTTTATGGAATACTCAAGTATGCCGAAATCCTCGATAGGCTTGTAAAGGAAATCATAAGCCCCGGCTTTCAGTGCAGCGATTATATCATCATTGGTTCCCTGCCCTGTAAGTACAATCTTCGGTATAGAGGGAAACTCACTGGACATTGTCTGCAGCAGTTCCCTCCCTCCGAGCCGGGGCATCTGAAGATCAGTAAGCACAAGGTCATACGGATAGGAGTTCAGCATCTCAAGAGCGCCCCGCCCGTCCTCTGCTGTTTCCACAAAATACCCCAGCCCGGAGATATACTTCTTCAGTATTTTCCTCACAAGGGGATCGTCGTCTACAACAAGAATGTTCTGACCTGTCTGCATTTCATTAACTGTCTTCATCTGCATTTAAACGCCTGTTCTTTTAAACTTTATTATCCGGCAGCGAGTCAACAATTTTTAACAGAGGACCGATTTATAATCTAAATTATACACCAACTCTCCGTTAATATAATATACATGATCTTCACGGAAAGATACGGATTTTTTTATTGCCCTACAGGCTATTATTTTTAATTAATCCAGAAATAAACAAAACCAGGAATAAAACCAATGTATTCAGCATATGACATAATCATTATCGGCGCAGGACACGCGGGATGTGAAGCAGCCCTGGCCTCCGCAAGAATAGGACTCAAGACCCTGATGCTTACAGGGAACCTCGATACAATCGCCCAGATGAGCTGCAACCCGGCAATCGGGGGGATAGCGAAAGGACACCTCGTCAGGGAGATAGATGCAATGGGGGGAGAGATGGCAGTAAATATTGATGCCACCGGTATCCATTTCAAGATGCTGAATAAAAGCAAAGGTCCCGCGGTATGGGCATTGAGGGCCCAGGCTGATAAAAAAGCGTACCAGTTCAGGATGAAAGAAGTTCTGGAGAAACAGAAAAATCTATACATAATACAGGACATCGCTGAGGAGATTATTGCAGAAGGGAACAGGGTCTGCGGAGTAAGGACAATCAGGAAGATCGAGCATTCCGCAAAAGCTGTAATTCTCTGCGCCGGAACATTCATGAAGGGGCTCATACATATCGGGGAGTACCAGGAGAGATGCGGAAGGCTTGCTGATTTTTCTGCGGAGGGAATTTCTGATTCTTTAAGAAGATTAGGGCTCAGGGTTGAAAGACTGAAGACCGGGACCCCTCCCCGTGTAAACTCCGACACAATAGACTTTTCAAAATGCGAAGCCCAGTACCCGGATGAAGACCCGGAACCTTTTTCATACACCACGGATAAAATTACAGCAGAACAAATACCCTGCTGGATTACCTATACAGGGGAAGCTACTCATGAATTTATCAGGAACAATATCCACCGTTCCCCTCTTTACGGCGGAAAGATAAAAGGGATCGGACCGAGGTATTGTCCTTCAATCGAAGACAAGGTTGTGAGATTCTCTGACAAAAGCAGGCACCAGCTTTTCCTTGAACCGGAAGGGATGCATACAAACGAATATTATATTAACGGATTCTCCAGCTCCCTCCCTGAAGAGGTTCAGCTCCAGATGATAAAGACATTACCGGGTCTTGAAGAGGCACACACCATGAGGCCGGCTTATGCCGTTGAATATGACTTTGTTCCGCCTGAGGAGATATACGGGACCCTGGAAACAAAAAAGATATCAGGATTGTATAACGCAGGACAGGTAAACGGCACATCCGGTTACGAGGAAGCTGCCGCCCAGGGACTTATTGCAGCAATCAACGCCGCGGCAAAGATTACCGGCAGGGAACAGATTATTCTCACACGTTCCGAGGCATACTTAGGCGTACTGATAGATGACCTTATAACAAAGACAATTACCGAGCCTTACCGGATGTTTACATCAAGAGCTGAACACCGTCTGCTTCTCAGGCAGGATAACGCGGACAGGAGGCTTATGAAATACGGCCACCATATCGGCCTCATATCAGACGACAGGTTCCGGCAGATGACGGAGAAGTATAATGAAATAGATTCTTTTATACACAGAATTAAAAACCGTATTATAGATGTTGATGATCGCGTTCTCGCCATACTGAGAAAGAAAGCCCCTGAACTTGAATTAAAAGGGAGAACCCCCCTGGATAAAATTATCAAAAGACCGGAACTGGGTATTGAGGAAGCCCTTGAAGCGGCCGGGGAATCATGCAGGCCCGAATTTGCTCCGATTGTCGAGATGGAGATTAAATACGAGGGATACATATTCAGAGATCTTGAACGGATTAGAAAGATAGAGAAGATGGAATCAAAAAAAATACCCGACGACATAGACTATGCCGCGGTTCACGGCCTGAAGAACGAGGCAAGAGAGAAACTTAAAAAGTTCAGTCCGCAGACTGTCGGCCAGGCATCACGGATATCAGGGGTTGATCCTTCGGATATATCAATACTCATAGTTCACCTCGAACTTCTTAACAAAAAAGGGTGAGGTTCCACGTGGAACATTTTTACACAGAAATCATTTCATCTCTCTTCCCTGCGTGCAGAATTGACAGAGAAAAAGCCGATAAGCTCATCAGATACAGTGAGCTTATTCTTTCAGAAAATAATAAATACAATCTTACCGGACACAAGAACATTGATGATATTGTTCACGGACTTATAATAGACAGCCTCACCCCCCTGACATTTTATAATGTTCCACGTGGAACATCTGCCGCAGACATGGGTACTGGTGCCGGAGTACCGGGCATTCCCCTCGCAATTATTTATCCTGAAATTGAATTCACGCTTTTTGATTCAAACAGTAAAAAAATACGCTTCATTGATTATGTCGTAAACGAACTGTCAATACCGAATGTAAAAGGGGTATGCGGCAGGGTTGAAGAAGCAGCCCGTGATAATGAATACCGTGAAAAGTTTAACATTGTAATTTCACGTGCAATGTCCGATGTATATTCCGCGGGGGAACTATGCTCACCTTTTCTTCAACCAGGCGGATACATGTACCTCTATGTAAGCGAAAAACAGAAACAGCTCCCCTCCCCTGCTGTTGAACATCTTAAAAAAATATCTCTCGATATCATGGCAGAGGGTAAAAGCTCCTCTCCTCTCGAAATAAAAACAACATCCGGACTTCTTCTTCACAAAACCTCAGCCATAGCCGATATTTATCCGAGAAGGATATCCGCAATAAGAAGAGGCGCCGCTGAAATTGAAAAATTTAATCAGTAACATTCTGCTTATATTCCTCTTTCTCTCCTGCACCACCGGACAGAAAGATGCAGAACAAAACGACGTGACCCTTGTTATTCCAGGAAAGTCCGCCGAAGGATTTACACTTGATGATGCAGTAAACATTGCTGCGGGAGAAGCTTTAATTGAAACAGAATCCATACCTGAATCCCTTTCTTTTCTGAACGGAAATAATCAGATACCCTTTGCCCCATTTAACAGTATTATCTACAGGAGAGGACGTTACGCCTTATTTACAAATAACGGAGTTATAAAAGCAATAGCCGGGCTCTCCCCTGCAAGCCGCGTTACTGATGATGCTGTTAAACTGACCGACGGTGCTGACAGCTTTATAATGAACTACGGAAACACCGGCCTTGAAATAGTTAAAGATAATGATCATAAAATATATATCTACAGGCATTCGGGTATAGCAATCTTCGATGATGACAGCGATGATTCGATAGATATGTACCTTATCTTCCCGCCGGCCAAATAAACCCTTTAAGCATAACCATAAGAGACATAAACCTGAGGCATAAATCTGTAAGAATATCCATTGGGGTTTTATTCTGCGTGTTTCCTGTTTAAAAAAAAGTGACATAAGATTTGATGCAGTATTTAATATTATTTTATCATTATACATCAGCAATCTCCACCGGAGAGCCGGGGAATCTCCGTATCATCGGAAGACAGTATCATTCATCAGCAACAGGGTATCAGGTTCATTATAAATAATTAAGAATAAAATATTATTGAATATCCTTCACTCATTTATATATTGAGACGATAATATAAGTGGTTTATTGTTAAACCGCATTCCCCTCCCCCGGGAGGCAGTGTTTTAAGGGGCTTCACTCCTTAGGTTACCTGTACCATTGGAATACCAGCAATAAGCCTGTAATAATTCTATTAAAAAAAGCAGAGAGCTATGAACAGCATAAAGATCGATTTTAATAAAAGCGGCGGCATGGTGCCTGTAATTATCCAGGACTATAAAACAAACGAAGTGCTTATGCTTGCGTACATGAATGAAGAGGCCTACTCTCTTTCAATGAAAACAGGCCTTGCCCACTACTGGAGCAGGTCTAAAAACAGGATCTGGAAAAAGGGTGAGGAATCGGGACACATTCAGGAGATAAATGAAGTCAGGATCGACTGTGACAGTGATACAATTCTTATGAAGGTAAACCAGGTTGGCGGTGCCGCCTGCCATGAAGGTTACAGGAGCTGTTTCTTCAGAAAGATTGTTAATGATAAAACAGTTATTGAAGGTGAACGAATCTTTGATCCTTCAAAGGTGTATAATAAGGGATGAAATTAGAAGAGCTTAAATGTATCGGCGGAAAAGTGTATGAGCTGCCCAGGGGGGGTTATCTTGTAGATACACCTTCAGGTTATCTTCAGTTCGGTTCCCCCCCGGAGACTATTAAAGACACCATGCTTCTCCCCGGCGGAGTTCCTGAAATATTTGTTCTTCCGGAAAAGATGTTTAACTGGCTGAAAGGTATAAGCATCGCAGAGATCGAATTCCCTCTTTACTTCAACTTTTTCATCCGCAGTAAAAAGACGATCATTATATGCAGGGACTACCAGTTCCCCAAAGTGAAGAGGGTGCTGGAGGAATCCCTTTTCGGCCCTGATAGTTTTGATATCAGCGATGACTATTTATGCAGCGACGAAGAGGATATAGCTGACATAAAGGCCGAGATGGATTTTTTCAGAAAAGGAAACAAGCTTTCCAACATGCTTCAGTTCGGAATTTTTAAAAACAGTAAATTCTCATACAAAGGGCTCTCAGTTTCCATTTCCGAGAACGGAGATTACAGGGTGCATTACAACGGGGAGTTTCTTGGGAACGTTCCCGGCGATATCGAGTATAAAACAACCTACAGGATTGGAGAAAGGTTAAGCGAGCCATACACCCCTCCCCTCTTCGGAGTAACATGTCTCGGCCCCAGCCACGGTTTTGATCCGGAAGAGAATACATCCGGTTTTATCATCTGGCTGAATCACCAGGGGATTATGGTAGACCCGCCGGTGAACTCAACTGAATGGCTGGAGGATTCTAACGTAAGCGCCAAGTTTATAGACAGTATTATCCTGACACACTGCCATGCAGATCATGATGCCGGAACATTTCAGAAGATCCTTGAAGAGGGGAAGGTTACTGTTTACACAACAGAAACCGTAATGAAGAGCTTCCTGAGAAAGTATGCTTCTCTCAGTGATGTTGAGCCGGAATACCTCAGCAGGCTTTTCGATTTTCACCCTGTTAAAATCGGCACTCCTGTTTTTATAAACGGCGGGAAGTTTGAAATGTTTTATACGCTCCACTCCATCCCCACAATAGGTTTCAGGATGGAATTTCAGAACCAGTCATTTGTCTACTCGTCGGACCATAATAACTTTCCGGATCTACACAGGGAGCTTTACGAAAAAAATATTATTTCACGAAACAGATATGAGGAGCTCTGCAGCTTCCCCTGGGACTCAAAAGTTATATACCATGAATCAGGGGTCCCCCCCCTCCACACGCCTATCAAGTATATGAGCTCACTCCCTGAAGAGATACAGAAGCGGATTGTTATATACCATATCGCAAAAAAGGATTTCCCTGAAGGTACATCCCTTACCCTGGCAAAATTCGGGATGGAGAATACCCTCTACTTTGAAACTGAGCCACCCCCTTACGAAGAGGCATACCAGATACTCAGCGTATTCAGGCGCCTGGACTTCATGCAGGACATGCCGATCTGGAAGGCCCAGGAGTTCCTTGATATAGTGGAAATCAAAAGATACTCCAAGGGTGACAAGATCATAGAAAAAGGTAGTGTTGGTGACGAGTTCCATATAATCTACTCCGGTAATATCTCCGTGGACAGCGGCGGCCTTGACAACCATAAGATATACGGGCCGTACGACTATTTCGGCGAGGTTGCACTCATTACTGACCAGAAGAGGGCCGCTCATGTTTATGCCGCAACAGATGTAACCCTCCTTTCAATAGAAAAAAATAAATTTCTGAATTTTATAGAAGGAACAGAATTTAAGAAAATACTGAAAAAGGTTGCAGAAATAAGAAGCAGTGAAACCTGGAACCTTCTCTCCATCAATCCTCTATTAAGAAGCTGCACTTCAACTCAGAAAACCTGGCTTGAATCGATTTTTAATAAATGCGGAATTATTGAACCCGGAATATTCCTCATGGAGGGTGAGCCTTTAAAAAATATTTATCTGATAAGGAGTGGAGAAGTAGACGTCAGAAGATGGAACATCCTTATCGGCAAATTAGGGAAAGGTGATTTTATCGGGGAGCCTGACAGGTTATACATGAACCTGGACTCTCAGTACACATATATAAACAGCACACAACTGAGCCTGTATGAAATAAAAGGTGATGACCTTAAATATTTTCTTGATAAAAATCCCGGCCTAATCGTGAAATTCAGGTATGATTTCATGGTAAAGAGATGATTAAAAAAGTATCTATTAATTTCAGGCCGGATGATTCTCACTCAATTCAGATAATAAAAAAAATCTGCACTACTCTCTCAGATAGAGGGATAAGCGTTGCCCTCCCCTACTACAGTATTTTACATAACGAGGGACTGGAGAATTATATAGGTGACGAGGATAATTACCTCTCGCCTGATCTTGCCATAGCTATCGGTGGTGACGGAACATTCCTTAAAACGGCACGGATATTTCTTGAATGGCAGTGCCCGATCATGGGGATTAATCGCGGCAAGCTGGGGTTCCTTACAGAATTCAGCCCTGAAGAATTTGAACATTATCTGCAAGAGATTCTCACGGGAAAATATATAGTTTCAGAAAGAACCGTAATGGAGGCCGTTCACAGTAAAAATGGAACAGAGGAATCACTTTACTTCTTTAACGACGCAGTAATCACAAAGGGTGCTTTTTCAAGAGCCATAGAAATTGAGCTTAATGTTGATGATATGTTCCTCAGCAGGTATAAAGGGGACGGGCTTATAATTGCAACAGCAACAGGTTCCACAGCTTATTCCCTTTCGGCAGGCGGCCCTATAATCGCACCCCTTGATAATGATGTATGCATAGTTAACCCGGTATGTCCTCACTCTCTTTCAATAAGGCCCGTTGTTCTCCCTGCCAAGTCTGTTATAAGAGCCCGGGCGCTCTCCGACCTGACAAATTTATTATTGACAACAGATGGTCAGGAGGCTATTAAATTCAGCGGCGGTGATGAGATCATCTTCCGCCAGTGCAACAGGAGGATGAAGATAATCCTCCACCCGGAGAAGAACTATTACTCCATTCTCCGGGAAAAGCTCAACTGGGGGTGACCCGGTAACTCTTCTCTGAAGGTTGATTATGCTGCTGGATCTGAGAATTAAAAACTTCGTAATTATAGATTCACTTACAGTAAACTTCACACGCGGCCTGAATATACTCTCCGGCGAAACAGGGGCAGGTAAATCTATCCTTATTGACGCCATATCAGGGGTCCTTGGGGAAAAGCTCAGCACTGACATGATACGCACAGGTTTTGACAGGGCTTCACTTGAGGCGAGCTTTGATGTGTCAGGAATGGATGAGCTTGTGAAACTTCTTGATGAAGCCGGTATCGATACTGATGATGACCAGCTTGTTCTCAGGAGAGAGATATTCGCGAATGGAAAGGGGAGATGTTTCGCAAACTCCATGCAGATCCCTGTGGCAAAACTTAAGGAGATCTCCGAAAACCTTATAGACATACATGGCCAGAATGAACACCAGACAATTGTAAATATTGCAAAGCACAGGGAGCTGCTGGACAGTTTTGGCGGGCTTATTGGTGATGTTGCAAAAGTGAGAGAGGTGCATGAAAAACTCTACTCCATAAGGAACAGAATCAGCTCCTTTGAAATTGATGAAAGGGAGAAGGCACGGAGAATTGAATTTAATACTTTCTCAATAAAAGAAATTGAGGCAGCAGGACTTAAGCCGGGTGAAGAGGAGGAGCTGCGTAACGAATCAAATCTCCTTGCCAATGCTGAAAAGATTTTTAAAGAGGTTAATGAATCTGCTGAATTGATTACAGGGGAGACCGGTGTTATCCGCAACCTGAAAAAGGCGGAATTAAATCTTTCAAAAATTTCAGACATAGACCCTGACATTGCCTCAATGCTGGACAGGATCCGCGAGGCGCTATATTCCCTGGAGGATTCATCCTCAGAATTACGTGATTACAGGAACAGCATAGATTTCTCTCCTGACAGGATAAACCAGGTTGAGGAGAGACTTAATACAATACAGGGGCTGAAAAAGAAATACGGCGATTCCATACAAGAAATTCTACAGTATGCTGAAAAGGCAAGAACTGAACTTGATGCAATAAATTCAAGCGATGAGGAGATGGAGCAGCTTAAAACTGACGAAAAAAAGACAGTAAAAGAGGCGAAAGAACTGGCCCTTGCACTTTCTGAAAAAAGAAAAACCGCTGCCCTGAAGCTTGAGCAGCTTGTAATAAAGGAATTAAAAGATCTCGGCATGGCAGGAACTGTTTTTAAAATCTCCATAAAAAGAGAGATAAGCCCTGATGGAGACATTGAAAGCGAAAACAATAAATATATACTCTACCCGCACGGTATTGACAGGATAGAATTTCTCCTTTCCGCAAATGAAGGGGAAGATCTCAGGCAGCTCAGGAAAGTGGCTTCCGGCGGTGAAATGTCACGAATCATGCTGGCTCTGAAAAATGTTATACAGTCTGCCGACATTGTGGAGACACTTATTTTTGATGAGGTTGACACAGGTATAAGCGGAAAGACCGCTGAAATTGTTGGAAGGAAACTGAAGAATCTTTCAAAAGACAGGCAGGTTCTCCTTATTACTCACCTCCCCCAGATTGCAGCAATGTCTGATACGCACTTTCTTGTACAAAAGGGCAAGAGTGATGAACGCGTCACCACTCTTGTAAAGAATCTCTCAGACAAGGAGAAGGTTCGTGAAGTTGCCCGCATGCTTGCAGGTGAAGAGATTACAGACCTTTCCATTAAACACGCGGAGGAGATGATAGAGAGGGCCCTGGCTAACTGATGATCCACTCATCTATAAATCTTACAGACACCCTATCCCTTATTACTCATGAAATGATTACCCGTACACCGGATTTCAGAGGGTATGATATAAACAGGATGCTTGTATGCTGCGCCTCAAACAGAGCCGGCAGCCGTGGGGGTATTTACGGCAAACTTGTCCCTTTAAAGTTTGAAGACGGATCTGATGTAATTAACTTTCATGGCAGGTTATATACAATCCCGAAAGTTATACATAATAATATTGAGATAAAATATCTTATATACTACTATCACCCGAAATTTTTCGATATCTCCGCCAGGGAAAAAGTCAATGTGATGTTTCATGAACTATACCATATTAATCCCGGTTTCAACGGCGATATCCGCAGAATGGGGAAATTCAAAAAAGCCCACGGTCATTCAAAAAAAAGTTTTGAGGAGAAGTACCTTGATTATGCTGAGGAGTTTTACAGTTATGTGAAGGGAACGCCATACCACGCATTCCTTGAAATGAACTCCCGCGATCTGCAGAACAATTTTAAAAAAATAAAATGCAGGCGGATGAAAACAATAAAGCCTGTACTGGTTGAAGCAGCTCAGAAAAGATAATCCCCTGAAACACGCCCGGAATAGTCTGAAACATCCACATCTGTTATCCTGCCGTAAAAATGATGGCCGTCGGGATTCGTCAGAAGCGCAGAAACATACCTCTGTACAAGTTTTTCATCGTCAGTGTCCAGAACAAGACGGACTGAACCGTCTCCCATATTTGTTGCAGAACCGTGTATACCGACGCGCCTGGCGTAAAGAGCACAGTATCCCCGGCACCCTACCCCCTGCACTCTCCCTTTTAGTATAACTTTTTTACCCATATTACCTTTTGAATATTGACACTTTTTCAGTCTATAATATTTTAATGAAATCGTCATTACGAGGAGTGTCAACGACGAAGTAATCTGTTCAGTGTTCATTAATTTTATTTTTATACTATAGCTGTTAACAATTTAATTATTCCTCAATGTCATTCCCGTGAAGACTGTGGGCGACCGCAGGAAGAGCTGGAAGCTAATCCATTGTTAATAGCATTCAATATTATAGAATAATGGATCTCCGCCTGCGCGGAGATGACATTATGTATAGGTTAACATAAAACAGGCTTAATTCATTCGTGAAATGCTATACTATTAAATAAACCTTAACAGATTGCTTCACTCCCTGAAGGTCGTTCGCAATGACGAATTTAAACTCAGGTTCAATAGTTAATAATATAATTATATCTAAAAATAATAAACTACATGACTGATAAAAAAAATTATTTAATCACCACGGCAGACGGAACTTCAACTCTTTTTCTTGATGAGTATGAACAGGCCATGCATTCGGATTCAGGCGCTTACGAGGAATCCCTCCTTAAACATATTTATCCGTCAGGAGTCCTGGAACTTGAGGCGGATAAAATCGATGTACTTGATGCAGGTTTCGGCCTGGGGTATAATGTACTTGCCCTTATCAATGAATTCAAGGTCAGAAAAAATCCCTCCTCCATGAGAATCATATCTCTTGAAAAAGAACGATATCTTCTGGATTTTATGAATGAGATCAGATTCAGCGACAGCAGGGATGAAATTTACGATTTTATAAAAAATGTCTACGGGAACGGAAAAGGAACAATAGAAAATATTTCATTTGAAATACTATTTGGCGACGGAAGAGAGTCCATCAAAAAAATGAAAGAGATAAAATTTGATGCTGTATTCCAGGATCCCTTTTCACCTTCAAAAAACCCGGAGATGTGGAGTGTTGACTACTTCTGCTGTTTGAAACAAATAATGTCAGAAAAGGCGATACTTACAACATATTCCAGTGCTGATCATATCAGGAGGGCTATGCTTGAAGCAGGTTTTATTGTAGGAGCAGGCCCCTCTGTGGGGAGAAAACGGGAAGGTACAATTGCCTCAATATCAGCGGCAATTAAAACTCTTGATAGTGAAAGACTCAGAGATATTACTGATAATCCAAGGTCTGAACCTTACAGAGACACGGGACTTTGCATGAGAAGAGATGAAATCCTTTCAGAAAGGCTTAATAGAATAAAGGAGAAAAAAAGGATAATCAGATAATATCATCAAGCTCGTCAAGTATTGAATCTCTTTTTGAAGTGCCCTGTTCATCTGATAACTCATCAGTAACCATAGAAGAATCTTCAGAAAATTCTGTTGTACCCGTAAGGTCACCCCCCGGACTCAGCCTGTGAGCCATAGCAGCAGCGAATCTCTGTGCTATCTGTATTGAATCATATATCTTCTTGTCCTTAAGTTTTTTCTCACCTTCAATCTGATAGAACAGTTCAAGTATATCCTGAGGATTATTGATATAAAACTGGCGGCTGTTCATGTCATCAACAAGCTCTGTCAGTACATGAGCCACATTGTCCATGAAAACCCTGATTATATACCGGCACTGTGTTCCAATATCATTTTTCCTTTTTGTAACTTCATCAAGACGTTTTGTGTATGTAATATACTGTTCATTACTTATAGGTTTTGCATTCCTGATTTTGCAGTATGAGCCGTACGAGTCATAATATGAAAAAAAAGCCTCATGGCATTTTCTCATCCTGTTAAAAAGCTCCTGCATTGTCTCTCTATAATCCACCTTGGTGCTTGAAGAGAAATCTATGTTGAACTTAATCTGGTTTGTGGTTAAAATAACAGAATACTCATTTTCGAATTCAAGAAAAAGAAGATAAGCAAGAAAGGTTTTATCATTATCATATATCTGATCAAACCTGTTCTTTTTATCATATATTTTTTTTAATGTATTAAAATCAAGGCCGTACATCAGTTTCAGGCCCTCTTTAACTGTAACATCCTCTTCCTGGACATCCGTTTTATCTTCTTCTGTATCAGAAATTTCAGTTTCCTGTTCAGAATAACTCTCAGTTGAAAAAGCTGAAGCCTGCCTGGTTCCCCTTCTCCTCCCTTCAGGTCTTTCAGCAGGTGCAATTGAAAGAATATCTTCTATTCTTGAATCACTTTCATCAAATAAAATTCCGTAATACTGGCAGAATAGCGCATGGAGCCTTGGGTAGAGTTTATCAAAAATTATAAAAAGAGCATTACGTATATCTTTCTTTTTTATTGATTTTGCGTTTTTCGAATCAGCCATATCAGAGTAGAGAGTTATAGATTTTTCGAAGGCATTCATAAGTGTATTTTCATATGGTTTTAAGATGTAAAGGGGCCTGAAAAGATCGATAAACTGCTCCTTCAGATCAGTAATGGGCTGCGGAACTGAAGGGAATGCGAGATATTTTTCTGTAATCTGATCAATGATCATCGGTTCATATATTTCTCCGGCCCTTTCAAGAACCGCATAATAGAGTGGAGACACTTTATCCAGCCTGACGATTATCCTTCCTCCGAGGTTCGGGTCTCTTTTGAAAAGAGCAAGGTATGCCATCTGTATTTCCATGAGTGAGGTTTTGTAGATCGAGGTAAATGAATCGAGATATTTTTCGTGCAGAAAAAGTGTATTAAAACCGGTTACCCTCATGAAACGGAGCCGCATTCTTATGCGAAATTTATTCCACGGTGTATCTTCTGAAAGAGGCCTGTTTTTAATTCCCGCTGGTAAAGGTTTTTTTGAATAGGCGGGTTTTGTCACAGTGGTCTTCATAGATTTGTAATGCTCATCAAGCCTCTGCTGATGTTTTTTCTGTTTTTCTCTGTCTATTACAAGACCTCTCCGGACATCTCTCTCTGAGAGTACTTTTCCCCCGGCATCAGAAAACTTCTGAAAAAGTTCCTTCCTCTGCTTTTCATCAATTTCATGGAGCTTGATGTTTGATTTTGTTTTATCTATATCTTTCATTTACTGATACCCGCTTCCTGCTGAAACTCCATTTACATTGGATAATATAATCAAAACTATTATAATAATTTAAACAGAATACTAATATATAGTCTTAAAATATAAATAGAGTCAATTATTTTATTGTTGATAAAAAAGGAACCGGCTATATTGTAAATTATTAAAGTTTTTCAGGGAGAATTTATGAACAAACTTGGAATAATAGGAGCAGGAGTCATGGGTACTGATCTTGCTCACATGACATCTGAAGCAGGCTTTCAGGTTCGCATATATGACATAAATCATAAAAAAGCTGTTATGGCACAGGAAATCATTGCTGCAAGACTTGAAGAATATATTAAAAAAGAGAGAATGTCTGCTGATGAAAAAAACAGAATTCTCGAGAATATATCTGTTGCAGAAAACCTGGGTAATATATCTGATTCCGATATTTTTCTTGAAGCAGCAAATGAAGATCTCTCTGTAAAAAAAGAGATATTTAAAGAACTGGATAATATTTCCGGGGGGGGGAGTGTGCTTGCCTCAATAACCTCATCAATCTCAATAACAGAGATTGCTGCTGCAACAACAAAGCCTGAGTCTGTTATTGGCCTGCACTTTCTAAATCCTGCAAGGATCATGAAACTGGTTGAAATTGTACCGGGTTTCTGCACCACCAGGGAAACTATTGAAATGGCGAAATCCTTTCTGAAAAAGCTTAAAAAAGATTTTATTGAAGCAAAGGATTATCCGGGATTCTATCTTAACAGAATACTTTACCCCATGATTAATGAAGCGGCATTCCTTCTTTATGAAGGGGGCGCTAAACCCGAGGTTATAGACAAGGCCATGAGAAAAGGCCTTAACATACCGATGGGCCCCCTTGAGATTGCGGATATGGTGGGACTTGATGTAATACTCAATATCGGTGAGGAGATGTTCAGGGGATACGCTGATTTTAAGTACAGGCCGTGCCCTCTGCTGAGAAAATATGTAGCATCAGGTTACTTAGGGAAAAAAAGCGGAAGGGGATTTTACATCTACTGATAGAATAATATGAAAACTATTAATAAAATATTATTTTTAATCCTCTTCATTGCATTATGTTCTCCCCTGTTCAGTTCACAATTTGAGGAGCTGGATAAACCCCCTGAAGGAGCTCATGAAGGACAGATGCTGGCCGGAGGTTTCTTTTCAATAGGTATGCCCTATGGTGATGCGATTACAGGGGAGGAGGACTTTGTTAAGGGAAATACTTATACCTTCACTGAGAGCCAGACCACGAAGGAAATGGTTGTTAACCACCTTTCATATGATTTCGGATTCTTCTTTGAATATATGCCGCTGGATCATCTCGGTATAAAGACAAAGTTACGCAGATCTGTTGTTGTTCAAAGAACAGCTTTCGGTTCTGACTATCAGAACTGGAATGAAAACCTTTATCAGAACTTTTCATTTGTTCTGGGCCCGTCATTTCATCTCACTGCAAGAAAACAGTGGGATATTGTATTGACCCCTGAAATCGGTTACGCCGTTGCAAAATATACTGCCACTCCTGTTGCAGCAAAACTTGTCGATTCCTATACAAATAACGGAGATCGGGAGAGAGATGTAAACGGAATATTTTACGGAGCGGAACTCGCTCTTGCTATATACTTCAGCGGCGGATTCTATCTCTCACTTGGCGGGGAATGGACATCCTACAGTCTGACATTCAGCCCTGCTTATGATTTGAATCAGACAGTCGGGACTGAAAACAGGGAGTACCTGAACGGCGCAAGTTCCACCTCCATGCAGACTGTCAACTTTATAATTTCCGCAGGTTATGCCTTCTCCAACTGATTCTCTTTCCATGATACCGCTTTTATCATCCTGAGAGCATTAAGGGTTACCCACCTGCTTGCTCCTCTCTTTTCAGGGATCATCCCCTGGTTTGAATTATGGGACTGCCAACGCCCTTCTGTGTCCTGCATACGTATAACATGATTAAACAGTTCACCGGTTCTATTAATTTCTGATAAACCGGCTGCTGTCAGTAATTGTAAAAAAGATATTACATCAAACTGGGACATTACAGAATATCCCGGTTTCATGGGATCAATGGAAAGGCCGCACCTTGTTCCGCATTTTCCTTTTTTTCCCGATAGATCAAGGGTTAAAAGAAAAGCCGCAGCACTGGTTACAGCTTCATTATATTCATTTTTATTGCTTTCAATAAGTGCGCTCATACAGGCACAGGTTGCAACAGGACAGCTTGGTATATTAATATCGGGATCATCCATATGTCCGTTCCCCGGCTTTTTGACAAAGATGAGTTTCATGATATCCGGTGTTCCTCTGAACGGGCAGTGGAGCCATCCGCCATCATGTCTCTGGTGCTTAATAATCCAGGATAACCCCGCATCTGTTCTTTCATCATTAATCTGTGCTTTTATCATTCCTTTAATCATATCACCTGTTCTGCACCCCACTGACACAGGTGGATACCAGTTAAATGAAAAGCCGCCATCAGGGAGCTGAGATTTCATGCATAAATAATCAGCCGTAGTTTTTAAAAAATCAGTTCTGGAGTCATACCCTGATTCCGCGGCAAGAAGGAAGAACCAGACACTCCCCCTGTGGAAAAGATCAAAGTTTTTTAAATCTCCCAGAACATTCCCGGTGGAATTCTTTCTGAAATAATCAGTAAGGGGAGAAGTAATAAGCCTGTTATACAATTCATCATGATCTCCGGCAGGAAAGAACTCTTTGGAAGTCAGGTAGGTAACTGCGGGATTTTCACCATCGGTTAACCAGGGTATCGGATCTCCATTAAGATATTTTTTCATTTAACCAGGCCATTCCCTGCAATAAATTCAGCAATCCTGTAATCGAAGTCTGTTGTTATTTTAAAATTAAGGGCCGTTCCATTCACAAGTTTAACATCATGACCGATAGCCATTACCAGTGAGACATCGTCTGTGGCTTTTATTCTCAGGTGCCCCTTTTTATATTTTTCGTGAGCGCTTTTAATAAGATTATACCGGAATCCCTGCGGCGTCTGTGCATAGAACACCTGCCTCCGTTCAGGAATAGTGATTACTTTACTATTTTCGGCAATAGTAACAGTATCAACAGCCGGGATATAAATGCCTGCCGCGCCCGAAACTTTTATTTCTGTTATCATTGCCCTTATTATATCAGCAGTTATAAAGGGCCGGGCCGCGTCATGAAAGAGAATTATATCATCATCGGAAAATTCCCGGGAAAGCAATGCATTATAGGATGAATCTGATCTCTCAGCTCCCCCCTCTATAAAACTTATGATTTTCGGAAAATCCTGCTCAGGAAGCATGCTCTTTATTGTTTCAAGGGAATTTTTTTCACCCACAACAATTATAGAATCTATTTCATCAACAGACTGAAAGGTTTCAGCAGACCATCTGATAACAGGTTTACCGGCCAGAGGGAGCAGCTGCTTCGGGATATCCCCCCCGAGCCTTAAACCTTTGCCGCCTGCAAGAATAACAGCATAAATCATAAATTTTTATTACCCCGGTGTATAAAAATTGAATTGAAGTAATATCAATCTATATTGAATATATTTCAATAAGTATTTATAAAGAGGGCGCGGTTTAAATATATGGAAAAGATAAAGTGCGGAATTATAACTGTCAGCGACAGGTCATCACGTGGTGAAAGGGAGGATCTCTCAGGCCCTGAAATCCGTAAGTGGGCTGAGAATAACAACCTCTCAGTCATCAAAGAAGTAATTGTTCCTGATGAAATTGACCGGATAAAAAAAGTTCTTATTGAACTTTCTGATGAAGGGATAGAGCTTCTCCTTACAACCGGCGGTACGGGATTCGCTCCAAGGGATGTTACTCCTGAAGCAACAAAGGAGGTCATTGAAAGGGAAGCCCCCGGCTTTGCTGAAGCAATGAGGATGAAGTCTCTTGAAATTACACCTCATGCTATGCTTTCAAGAGCGGTTTCCGGTATAAGAAAGAATTCACTGATCATAAATCTTCCGGGGAGTCCTAAAGGGGCCAGGGAAAACCTGCAGTTTATTGAAAAAGCTATACCACATGCCATTGATCTGCTTCGAAACCGGGTAACAGACTGCGGAGGGAAATAGGTTAAATTATGGAACTGATAGATGCCCTGAATCATATCCATGTTAAAAAAGGGGATATCACAAAGGAGAGTGCTGATGCAATTGTGAATGCCGCCAACCCTGCCCTTCTCGGCGGCGGCGGAGTGGACGGAGCAATACACAGGGCTGCAGGTCCGGCTCTTCTTGAGGAGTGCAGGAAACTCGGCGGGTGCAGGCATGGAGAAGCAAGGATTACAGGGGGGCATAAACTCCCCGCGAAATTTGTGATACATACACCTGGTCCGATATATAAAGACGGAAAGCATGGAGAGCCTGATACGCTCAGGAATTCATATTATAACTCCATGAAACTTGCAAAAGATAACAGCCTTGAATCCGTTGTATTCCCCGCAATTTCAACGGGCGTTTACGGATACCCGAAAAATGAGGGTGCAAAGATTGCGATTAAAACTGTTGTTGACTTTATGATAAATGAAAATTACCTGATTGATGTTACATTTATTCAGTTTGATAATGAAAACTATGAAATCTACAATAAACTTCTGGAAGGGATGAAAAATGAACTACATTGAAATGCTTAAAAACAGCGCAAAAAAATATTCAAGCATAGTATGTCTTGGACTTGATCCTGTTATTGAGGATATACCTGAGAAGGATGGAACCCCGGGTGAGCGGATTTTTAAATTTTACGATAATATACTTAATGCCATAGTTAAAAAAAATATATTCCCGGGTGCAGTTAAACCGAATTATGCCTTTTATGCCCAGTATGGAATAGATGGAATCGTCTCACTGGAAAAAGTTATAACAATATATAAAGATGCAGGTATCCCTGTAATTCTTGACTACAAAAGGGGGGACATCGGCAAAACAGCTGCCGCTTATGCTAAAGAAGCTTTCGATTTTTTCAAAGCAGATGCAGTCACTCTCTCACCATATCTCGGGTATGATTCAATAGAACCTTATATTAAAGGGTACCCTGATAAGGGTTACTACATTCTCACAAAAACCTCCAATGCAAGCTCAGGGGAAATTCAGGATGTAAAAACTGAAGGGAAAGATTTCTTTCTGCATATAGCTGATATGATTGTAAAATGGTATCACCCCGGAATAGGTTCCGTTGCAGGGGCAACGTATCCTGAGCAGCTTGATAAGATCAACAGTACATTTCTCGATTCGGGTAAGGAGATTCCATTCCTGATCCCCGGCGTAGGGACACAGGGGGGGAGTATAAGTGAAGTTATGGCAGTTCTCAGGAAATGTCCTGATGTAAAAATTCACAGGATCAATGCATCAAGCTCAATCAATTACGCGTACAAAAAGATGAAAGATTTAAAATACGATGAGGCTGCGGCAGAAGCTCTTAAACAGATGAATGAGGAGATAGGGCTGTAGCGATAATCAGAGAAGCAGCTTCAGCTTTGAAAGAACCTCTTCAATCTCTGAAGCTGTTACTTTTAAAATATATTCAGCATTTCGTGATTTCCAGTCCAGGCTTTTTACCTGATCAGAAAGAATAACACCGGAAATTTTTTTACTGGTTATTTTTACTTCAAAGGGGTACCCCTTTTCTTTGCCGGTAACAGGACAGAATATTGCAAGACCTGTTTTCAAATTATATTCTTTAGGCGAGAGTACGAGTGCAGGCCGTTTCCCCATCTGCTCATGCCCGGATTGAGGTGTAAAATTCAACCAGACGAGATCACCGCGTTCAGGTATATATGATTTATTTACCATATCTCTTTACCTTCCGGCTTTCCTGTCTCATACTCACAATGTATATTTGATTCGTTTATTCTGCTCAATATATCTGAAAGATCATCCTTAACAGGGTATATAATAATTTCCCCTTCATTTTCTTTCATTTCAACAATAGTACCGTCTTTCAATGAAAGATTATTGGCGAAATTTTTAGGTATTCTTACACCAAGACTGTTTCCCCATTTTTTAATTCTTATATGCATAGCGAACTCCTTGCAAATAGTTATACTATGTATATACACATGTCAAGAAAATTATTTCAACTTTTCCTGACCCCGAATGAATACGGCAGTTTTACATAATCCTGCTTTATATCCCTGTAAAACTGCTGCATCTCCCCCTCGTCTGCAAAGGCAACGTGCTGGAAATCCTCTGAATAATATTTTTTCAGAAAACTTTTTATGCGTTTATACTCACCTTTATCAATTAAAAGAGATAGGTCATCACCACCTTTCGCAGGAAGTAGTGGAGCTGTTTTTTCATTCACCCTGAATAAAGGGGAAATCATCGCTGTTGAAGTTAAGATAGTATTATAAATTTCAGGCTTTTCAGTAACCTGGAAAAAATGAAAAATTGAACCATCAGAATAACCTGTGTAAAGGTTTATTCTCCTGTAATAGTTATCCTCTTCATTCCGGTTTAAAATATCAAAAAGTTTTTCATTATCAATTATTTCATCTGAATATAATATTATATTATATAACCTGTGCTTATTGCAGGTGGATATAAAGGTCTCAAACGCAGAGAAAAAATCAGATGCTCTGTCCGCTTTAATATGAAGGTCAACCACTGCTGTATCCACAGATTCTGTGATAAACTGAGCCCCGGGCCACTCCCCTGCATTAAAAGAGAGACCTCTGTTAAAGAGAGGGTTTTCTGATTCAGTAAAATCCGGAAGATAAAAAAGACTCGCGGAGAGGCCTGTTTTCTCCTCAAGGTAAATTGAAACATCAGCTATATCCCTGCTTCTGAAGTTCCACCCTTCAAGGAAAAAATAAGGGGGCTTCTGCTGGTAGATAACACCATCCCTGTCAGCCATCTCCCTTATCGCAGTGCCGGGGAGCACCATGAGCGGGTAAAGCTCAATGCTCTCGCTGAAACCGTTTTCTGCAAGTATATCTATTGTTCTTATAAAATTTTCCGGATCATCTCCGGGTAAACCCGGAATTATCCCTATTTTAAGATCAATACCCGCATCCCTGAGGTAAGACATCCCTGCCATCTCTTTCTCCGGTGAACTATCCCTGTTCACTGAAACAAGAGCCCGCTTATTAAGAGACTGAAGGCCCACCTCAAGGCTTCTGAACCCTGCATCATAAATAAGTTCTGCGGTTTCAGGAGTAATCCTGTCAGTACGCATCTCTGTGTGAAGCCTGACATTATGCTTCATTTTTTTAAGAATCATAAGGTTGCTTATAAAATCAGGAGACCTGTCAAATGTAGGGCTCAGAATGTAAATTTCTGTTATATCTTTTCTGCTTTTAATCACATCAGTAAGCCTGTTAAAAGGGATTTCTCGCACTTTTTTATAACTGCGGGAGTAGTAGCAGTAGCTGCACCTGTAGGGACATCCCCGTGTAAGCTCGAGAAACACTGAGCCGTCAGACATAGTATTGAGCCTTCTCCCTGAGAGAGGTTCAAAAACATCTCCTGTCTGAATAAGTTCGTCAGGCGGCTGTATAGAAATCCTGTTTCCATTGATTACTGATGAATTATAATCTTTCCCGGAAAAATAGTTATTAAAGAACCATTCCCCCTCACCTGAGACAAAGTGATCTATATATTGTCTCTGCTCAGTGAAAACAAAAGAACCATCTGCAATTTCAGGGCCCCCGAAAAAAATAGTGGTATGGGGAGATTCAGTTTTCACAGTTTCAGCAATCCTGAGGTTCCTCTCGATATTCCAGAGATATGAGGTGAATGATATATATTCAGGCTTAACCGATAGTATATATTTAACAATAAGTTCGTCTGAGCCGAAATTGGCAATCACTGCAGGGAGTGTTATACATGAAATATTATTGAAACGCTCTGCGATAAATCCTGAAATTGCTGCAGGGGCATAATCGATATTTCCATTGATATAACCATGGGAGTGATCCTGCAGGGGTAATTGAATAAATAGTATCTTCATAAATATTATTTTAATAGAAAACAGAGTTGAAATTTATTAATATTACATTTTACGATTGTTCCGGAACACTCTCAGTCACTGCGGGGCATGAAATGCCGTGACAGTCTGTTGAGGCTGTTATCGTTTTTTTATGATAAATCAATCTTTGAAATACAGATTGCTTCACTCTGTTCGCAAAGATAATATCTGATATATCGGCCAGGGATCAAATAACAGCATTTCAAAAATTAAATAAGCACTGAAAATAAACAATGATAAAAAATCCAATTAATAAAAAGTACAGAATTCTCTGCATAGATGACAGCAGGTTAAACAGGGCATTTATCATTAAAATACTCACTCCGCTTAATATCACTGTTGATGAAGCGGAAAACGGTATTGCGGGACTTGAGATGATTAGCAGGAATTCTTATGATCTGATTCTTCTTGATATTATTATGCCTGAAATGGACGGCTTCGGTTTTCTGAAGGAGTTCAGCAGGGATAAAAGGGAACAGTTTATACCTGTAATTCTTATGACAGGGCTTGATGATCTGAATGCTAAAATTAAAGGTCTCAGCACCGGCGCTGATGACTACCTGCTTAAACCTCTAAATGAACAGGAACTTATTGCCAGGGTATTCTCCCTCCTTCGTCTTAAAAACGCTAACAGTGAGCTCTTTGAAAAAAACATGCTTATAAAAAAAGAGCTGGAAGCGGCAAAAAAAATCCAGCGGTACATTATTCCCAGTGAATTCAGTTTTATGGATTACCCCTCTGTAAGCGGTGTATATAAACCGATTGAAGATATAGGTGGAGATTTTTTTGACTGTTATAAAATTGATGAAAACCGTTCAGCATTTGTGATTGCTGATGTTACTGGCCATGGTATTCCTGCAGCTCTTACCATGACAATGGCAAAAATGCTTTTCAGTATTTCAGCTCCGAAGTTCAGAGGAGCTGATGAGTTAATGAAAGAGATTAACAGGCAGATGAAGAGTGCTCTACTTGACACACAATATGTAACCGCATTTTACCTGATTTATGATAAAAATTCAGGGAAGCTGAGTTACTCTAACGCAGGGCATACACGCGCATTATTCTACAGAGAAGGAAAGAACCAGGTGCTGGCACTGGATTCATTCGGATGGTTTATCGGGATTTCTGACGAATGCGAATACGAGGAGAAAAGTGTAAATGTCGCCGCAGGGGACAGACTGTTCATATACACTGATGGTATCACTGAGGCAAAAAACAGTTCAGGGGAGGAGTTCGGCGAAGTGCGCCTTGCTAAATTTATCAGGGATAGAAACGGCATAAAGGGGGAGGAGTTCTGTACAGAACTGATGAAAATACTGAACTCCTTTATTGAGAAAACTCCTGTTAATGATGACATTGCCTTTCTGAATATTGAATTTTGAGATGGACCCCTCTTTTATAATACCGCGCCTTATAACTGAACTTCTTCTCCCCGGCATTTTTGAATTACCTGAAATAAAAAATTTTTATACTTCTTTTTCACAGATTAAACCTTCAGCATCTTCATGCATCCATGAATTAACACTGGTTATCGAAAGACTCAGGGAGAATGTAAAACCTCGAATTACAATTACCTGTTCAGATGAAGTTGAGAAAAATCAAATTAAAGCATCAATTAAAGAAGCTGCTAAGAGTACGGCTTTTATTCTCCAGCTGCTCACAGGAAGAGAGATTAAAGATGTATCAGTTATAGATGAAAATCCGGAGAAGGATGAGAGCATTATTTATCAGTATACAATAGCTTTACGAAAAGAAGAGAATGAGATCCTTCTGGAAATCAGCATACCGGGAAGATTCTTTAATATTCTCATACCCTCTCTTGATGCATCCTGCATAAATGATAATATTTCAGATCTCCTGATACCCTTTTTTAAAAAACCTGATTTATTATATCCTTCCATAGCAATGCTTTTGTCAAAACTTGACAGTATAGAGCTGTCATCAATGCTGAATCTTCTCAAACGGAACAACCGGCTTTCAGACTACCAGCTTGTTCTTCTGATCAGCGGATTTCCTGAATATTCTCTCAAAATTAAAAATGCTCTTTCGAAAAAAAGTCAGGAAATCCTCAGGGAGGAACTGAAAAAATATAAAGGGCGGGTATCAAAAGAGGATATTGCCTGTGGAATTTATTCAGTTGAGGAGAACATCAGCCATGTTTATAAAAAGGAGAAAAACCATATTGCAGATCGTTTAAAATCCCTCTCCATTCTCATAAAAAAAATTACAGATTATGAATTATACATGAGGAAAAGCTGGCCGGAATGGATTTCCGAAATGGAGCAGAAAAACATGCTTTATAAAACCATACTTAAATGCAGTGACAGGACCCTTCAGGATGCATTTCCGGGATATAACGAAGAAAAATATCCGTTTTTTACAAAAAATTTTTCACCTGCAAGAATCAGCGAATTGTTCAGCGCGGATATCAGCAGGCCGCCACGCTCTGTGCCGGAAGCAAGGATTATAATAATAAAAAAATACAGAAAACTTATTACTGAAACCTTAAGATACAATCATGAGGATTTCGCCTACATAGCTGCTGCTGTTATAAAAAACAGTGACTTTGAAATTATCGTGCGAAATACCGGATGGTATATCCTTTCAACAGCATTAAAACAGTGCAGCAGGAAACTTGCTGACCGCATAACAGGCAATATAAATTTTCCGGCTTCAGTTTTAATTAAGGGTGTTATCTCCGGCACGATTAATCCTGATATTATTCATGATGAAATCCAGGTGAACCGAGCCGGAAATGAATGCGTAAAAGTAATTCTTGAGCTTTATCTGGACGGGATTATTGAGCTTGAGATCTAACCTTCTTCATCGGTATTTTCACCCTCCTCCTGATCCGGAATGCCTTCGGAGTAATCAGCTTTATGCTGCGGTGCAGGCTGATCAGGAACAGTCCCGCCTGTCTTGTCCTTTATGTATGCTTCAAGCTTGTTAACGCCATCCCGAAGTTCATTAAATTCAGAGATATTAAGAGCAACCCCTTTCTGGGTAGGTTTATAGATATCATTACCGTCCATATCCCTTCCGGCAACATACCATATCCTTATGTTTATCAGTTCTTTTCCTTTGAACTCAGAAACTTCGATACGTATTATTTCACTGGAGTTCCTCTGTATGTCCTTTATCAGTATAGACATGATTCCCCTCGTAATATTGGAATTTGAGACTTTTTTGTGAAATTACATTCTCCATGTAATAGATTATTATTGTCAAAAATAAAACATAATTGATTCATGTTTTTGAAATGAGTACTTTATAATATAACGGAGAAATAATGAAAAATCATCTTATTTGCATTATCTCGGATAATAATATTGAATTTATAAAAAAAGCAATACCTGAAATACAGAACGTTGATGATGCCGACCTTCTTATCATTGACGATGGTTCTGATTACGATATCATTGAAGAGATAAGTGATTATAAATTCGTTAAATGCATTATGCATGAGATGCCGCTGGGGTATGGCACATGTATTGATGCAGCTTTTACTTTTGCAAAGGATCTGGGATATAAATTCCTGATTACCCTTGATCCCTCTACCTCAGGAATGATCAAGGATGTTCCTTTTATTATGGATAATCTCAAATACGGATATGATATTGTCAGCTGCAGCAGGCTGCTGGAAAATTATGACATTGATAAACTCGACAGGAATCTCATTGAAATTTATGAAGTGATTGCAGATGAGATAAACAGTACTGCTGAATTAAGTATCACAGACCCGCTCTCTTCAAACAAAGGATACAATATTGAATCTGTTAAGGAGTTTGAACTGACAGACAGCGGACACGGAGTGCTGCTTCAGATTTTTATACAGGGCTCATATTTCGGTTATAGTATAATCGAAATCCCCTCTGAAGCTGAACTCCCTCCGGGGACAGAGCTTTTTGAGTATGAAAACCCTCTCGAATCATTTCATGCAATTATTGAAACAGAAAAATATCTGTATAACAAGGGGACAATTAACTGAGGCTGCGCATGTAAATACTGCATATTCATTTTTGTTATTGACAAAATGATTTATTGTTAATTTATATCGTAATCTTTTAAGAATCTGAAATGACAAAACCGGTAATAGTACAGAGCGATAATACTCTCCTTGTGGAAGTGGATAGCCCAGTTTTTGAAGAGGCGCGCAATTCGATCTCACGCTTTTCGGAGCTTGAAAAAAGTCCGGAACATATCCATACCTATAGAATAACCCCTCTTTCACTCTGGAATGCCGCAGCCTCCGGACTTAAAGTTACGGATATAATTTCCAGCCTTGAAACCTATTCAAAATACGAAATTCCCGCGACAGTTCATACAACAATTAATGAGCAGATGAAACGTTACGGCATGCTTAAGCTGGTGATGAAGGGTGATGATCTTATTCTAATTTCAGCAGAAAGCGTTCTTATAAATGAAATACTCTACAATAAAAAATTTCAGAATTATATCATAGAAAGATGCGACCCGAACAGCCTCAAGGTAAAAAAACTTTTCAGGGGCCACATAAAACAGGCGCTTATAAAAATAGGTTTCCCCGTAGAGGATCTTGCAGGTTATGACGATGGCGATCCCTTTGATATTGATATAAGACCGGAAGACGCAGAGGGGAAAGGTGTTTCTCTCAGGGATTATCAGACAAGTGCTATTAATGCTTTTCACCAGGGTGGCGGCCCGGAGGGGGGGAGCGGAGTTGTTGTGCTCCCCTGCGGCGCAGGTAAAACAATTGTTGGCATAGGGATTATGAGCCTTATTAAAAGCGCCACCCTGATACTTGTGACCAACACAGTTGCACTCCGTCAGTGGAAAGATGAGCTGGTCAGCAAAACAATGATCACAGAGGATATGATAGGGGAATACTCCGGGGATAAAAAGGAGATAAAATCCGTTACTATAGCAACATATAATATTCTCACATACAGGAAGAATAAAAAAGAGGGCTTTGTTCACTTTGATCTCTTCAGTTCAAAAAACTGGGGGCTCATCATATACGATGAAGTGCACCTCCTCCCTGCGCCTGTATTCAGAATGACCTCAGAGATTCAGAGCAAAAGAAGACTGGGACTTACAGCAACTCTCATCAGGGAGGACGGCCTTGAATCAGACGTCTTCAGTCTTATAGGCCCGAAAAAATATGATATGCCCTGGAAACTGCTGGAAAAATCAAACTGGATTGCAACAGCCCTTTGCACAGAGATACGTATAGAGCTTCCGGAGGAGAAAAGGATACAGTACTCAGTATCAAGAGACAGGGAAAAATTCAGGATTGCATCAGAAAATCCCCGGAAGATTGAAATTGTAAAAAATATCCTGGCGCATCACATAGACGCAAATGTAATAATAATCGGTCAGTATATATCACAGCTTGAAGAGTACAGGGAGGCTTTCGGATTTCCTCTTATAACCGGGAGTACTCCTGTTCCTGAGCGTGAAGATCTTTACAGGAAATTTAAAAACGGGGAGATAAAAAATCTCATTGTATCAAAAGTTGCAAACTTCTCAATAGATCTCCCTGATGCAAATGTGGCAATCCAGATTTCCGGAACCTTCGGTTCAAGACAGGAGGAGGCCCAGAGGCTCGGAAGAGTACTTCGCCCGAAAAAGAATGATAACTCCGCATATTTCTATACAATTATTACCTCAAACTCCGTGGAGGAGAAATTTGCCCACAACAGGCAGCTCTTCCTCACTGAGCAGGGGTACGCCTACTCCATTATGAACGAAGAGATGTTTTTCAGAAAATTCGGAGTTTAATATGCAAACAGTAAAACGTCTAATCATAAGTATTACCGTAATGGTAACGCTTCTTATCATTACAGTTGACTCATCCTTCGCTTCTGAAACAAGGATTTATATTGCCACGGATAAAAATGGAATCCTTGTTTCAGAAAATAACGGGAGATCCTGGAGCTCTTTCAACAAAGGCCTTCCTGAAGGTTTCGCGCCACTGCGTTTTTATGGAGATAAAACTGATATATATCTTACAACCTATAATTCAGGAATTTTCAGGCTTGAGAGCAACCGATGGATTGAACTTAATGATAAAGACTTCAGGAGAAGGAGTATATACAGCAGCAATCCCGGCTACAGAAAAATTTCAGCTTTTGCAATAGATCCTTCCGACAGCAGCAACCTTGCACTTGCCACAAAGCACACAATTTACAGAAGCAGGAACAGGGGGGAGTCATGGCAGAAACTATCAGTAAACGGGCTCAGCAGGAGGAGTTACATCACAGCCCTGGCTGTATCAGGCAACAGTATATATGCAGGTACATCTTTTAACGGGATACTGGAATATTCAGGCAGAGGCTTTAAGTCCTCCGGGAACGGGCTGCCGGCTGAGCCATATTCTGCAACAATGAAATTTACAGAGCAGGTTTCCTCCCTGTATATCAGCAAAAACAGGCTCTATGCAGGATTTCAATTCGGAGGGGGGCTTTACTCTAAAGCTTTAAAATCAGGGAATTTTGAGCCTGTTATTAAAAGTAATGATAACAGGTTTGATTCAATTATTTATGATATTAAAGGGTCCGATGAAAAGATATATTTCTCTGACGGGAAAAAGATAATATATAAAAACAGCCATTCTATCACTGAGTTATCTGAATTTGACGCAATACTGGAAAAAATTTCAACGTTAAAAGGTATCAAGTCTGCAATAATTGAAAACAGGGGAAACAGTTTCCCTATGTTAGCTTTATGGATCAGCAATCCTGAAGCTGAACATTCAGAAAGAGCAGCAGAAGGGAAAAAAGCCATATACTTAAGCGTTCCTGCAATACAGAAAAATCTCTCAAAATATTTAGAATTTGCAAATTCTACAGAAATAGATACCTTTGTTATTGATATGAAAGATGATTTCGGGAATATCTATTTCCCTTCAGACAACAGGACTGCAGTAGAGATTAGAGCTTTGAGAAAACCTCTGAATCTTAAATCTCTTCTTCCAAAGCTTAAATCTCATGGAATTTATACTGTTGCAAGAATCGTTACATTTAAAGATGAGAAACTTTTTAAAGGATTTAACGGGAAGTACTCTATAAAAAACAAAAAAAACGGAGCACCATGGAGAGGAGCTGAGGGGGAATTCTGGGTTGACCCTTATTCTGAATTTGTTCATGATTATAATATTGAACTGGCAAAGGAACTCGAAAAAGCCGGTTTTGATGAAATTCAGTTCGACTATATCCGTTTCCCCTCTGACGGACCGGTTCATTTATGTAAATTTTCATTTCAGAAGGATTTAGAAACCTATAAATCAGAAATTTTAATTGATTTTTTAAAAAAGGCTAAACAATCATTAAGAATACCTGTTTCAGTTGATATTTACGGTTTCAATTCCTGGTATTATTTTGGTAATATGATTGGCCAGGACATGGAGGATCTTTCTTATACTGTTGATGTAATCTGCCCGATGGTTTATCCGTCTCATTATGGCAGCAGTTTCTATAAGAAATTTGACTATAAAATCAGGCCTTATAGAATTGTAAGAGATGGCGGAATCCGCGGAGGTCAGATGCTTAACAGGAGAACAATCCTGAGGCCGTACATACAGGGTTTTAACCTTATGTCACCAACATGGGGACCAGGTTATATAACAGACCAGATTAAGGCCGCTGAAGAGAGCGGCTGCAGCGGTTACACAATCTGGAATGCAAAAGGTGATTATGATATACCGCATAAAGCATTGAAGGGAAAAAAATAGATTTGAATATGAATCCGTTTCACTTAACATGGGAGATAGAAAAAGATATTCCGGTTATTTATCTGGAAGGGGATATTACGTCTGAATCTGACAACATTTTAAAAGATGCATATAATGATATAAAAAAGAAAAGCAAATCAAGGATATTCATTTTTGACTTCACTAAATCAAACTATATCAATTCTTCAGGAATCTCATCCTTTATAAAAATAATTCACCTTCACAAGGAATCAAACGGTGATTTTGTTTTCACAGGTTTATCAGATCACCTTCTGAAAGTTATGGATATTGTAGGTCTTACTGAATATATCTCAATATCAGAAACTATTGAATCAGCAATAAAAAAAATACATACTACCCACTAACAGGAGACCTCCATGTCAGTAAAAAAGGTTTCAAAGGATACTGTGCTATCAATAGACGCAGGTACCCAGTCTATACGTATGGCCCTTTTCGATTTGCAGGGAAATATTTTAAAAATAATAAAAACAGAGATCGAACCATATTACTCTACACAACCGGGATGGGCTGAGCAGGACCCGGACTATTTCTGGAAATCACTTGTTCAGACATCAAGAAAACTATTCCGTGAACTCCCTGTAAAAAAAGAATCCATTAAGGGTGTCAGTTTAACTACCCAGAGAAACACAATGATAAACCTGGATAGTGCCGGTAAACCATTAAGGCCTGCAATTCAATGGCTCGACAGAAGAAAAGCAGAACCTGGCAGCTGGCCACCTTTTTATATAAGTGCAGCGCTTAAAGCATTGAACTTTTACGATGCCATGACTTATACAATCATGGAATGTGAAGCAAACTGGATTGCACAGAACCAGCCTGAAATATGGGAAAAAACATATAAATTTCTGTTTCTATCCGGATATCTGACATACAGACTCACAGGGGAATTTACTGACTCTGCAGCGAACCAGGTTGGTTATCTCCCTTTTGATTTTAAAAAACAGGAATGGGCAGCTGAAAAAGATATGAAATGGAAGATGTTTAATTCCATAAGAAAAGAACAGCTGCCAAAACTTGTTAAATCTTCAGAAACTATGGGTTATATCACAAAAAAAACATCAGCTGAAACGGGTATACCGGAAGGTATTCCTGTGTTTGCTGCTGCAACAGATAAGGCGTGTGAAGTTCTCGGTTCAGGATGTCTTACTCCGGACATTGCCTGTCTCAGTTTCGGTACCACTGCAACCATTGAAACTACAAACAGTAAATATGTTGAAATAACACCCTTTTTACCCCCCTACCCCAGTGCTGTTCCAGGTGCGTACAATACAGAAGTTATGATATACAGGGGGTACTGGATGGTGAGCTGGTTCAAAAATGAATTTGCTCATAACGAAGTTCTCCTTGCAAAAAAGAAGGGTATCTCTCCTGAGGTCCTTCTTGATCAGATGGCAGGAAGCATTCCGCCTGGATCAATGGGGCTTATGCTGCAGCCGTTCTGGTCACCGGGAGTGAAGATACCGGGACCCGAAGCGAAAGGGGCAATAATCGGATTCGGGGATGTGCATACAAGAGCCCATGTATACAGAGCTATCCTTGAAGGTCTCTCCTATGCACTTAAAGAGGGTGCTGTGCGTACTGAAAAGAGGAACAAGGTAAAAATCGAAAAACTCAGGGTCTCCGGCGGGGGTTCACAGAGCAGAACAGCAATGCAGCTCACTGCTGACATTTTCAATCTGTCAGCAGAAAAACCTCATACTTATGAGACTTCAGCTCTTGGTGCAGCAATTGACGCAGCCATGGGACTTAAAGCATTTCCCGATTTCAGCAGCGCAGTAAAATCGATGACACGGGTTTCTGAAGTGTTTGAACCGGATCAAAAAAACAGTGAAATTTACAGGGATCTTTTTGATAAAGTTTATATGAAGATGTATAAAAAAATGCAGCCGCTTTATGAGGATATCAGGGAGATTACTAATTACCCGCCATTTTACAGCAGGAAGAGATAAAAAACAAGGGGTTGCACGAGATAAAAAAACAAGGGGTTGCAACCCCTTGTTTTTTTAGTCCCTTTTCAGGTTAGTTGAGAATTTTATTGATCATCTTGATTACAACATCAATATCTTCCGCTGACCCTTTATCCAGAAGTTTTTTGAATGTAACAAGCTCGTCTCCGTAGTTACGCTCAGCAGCATTTACAAATTTCTCACCTACACCGTAAAGAAGCCAGTCCAGTGAAATTTTGTGCCTGATTGATACGCTTCTCAGAAATTTGAAAGACGGGTTCTGTGAACCACATTCAACTTTAGCAACATATCTTCTGTCGATACCTGCTGACTCACCGAATTCTCTCTGTGTAATTTTAAGCTCTTTTCTGACCTCTTTCAGCCTGAGTCTTATCTGCTTGAAAAACTCCTGCTCCTGATCATCATCAAGAACGCTTTCTGAGAGAAACTGGTGATCGTTATACCTTTCTCTGTACTTACTCTGGTTACCAATTGTTGTATTCATATTCCCTCTTTATTTATTTATTTTTTACAATTAATATTAATATGCTCTTTTTTTTCAAGAAAAATACTAATATTAAAGTGCTTATTTAAAAAAATACTCTTTTGACTGATATTGGTAAAATCACTTATTTATTAAAGAGTAGTTTAAATATACTAAAAGTTACATGATTAGAGCTTTTTGAAATAAAAAATTTTTACTTTACACAACAGGCTTTTATACATTTTTTTTATTCTATATTATAAACAGGAAAAAATGATGATATCCGTTGATAAAGCCTTAGAGATAATACTTTCATCAATTCCATTGATCAAAGAATCAGAACGGGTAACCCTGTTTGAAGCATTCGGGAGAGTCCTCGCTGAAGATATTACAGCCCCTGCAAACGTGCCTCCTGAAAATAATTCTGCAATGGATGGATACGCAGTTATTCATGCGGATATCTCCTCTGCAGAAGCCCCTTCTTTTAAATTAAAAGTGGATGAAGAGATACGGGCCGGCCAGAATAATGAAGGTAAGCTGCTTAAATCCGGCTACGCCATAAGAATAATGACAGGAGCACCTTTACCTGAAGGAGCTGATGTGGTTGTTCCGTTTGAGGATACAGATGAAAAAAATGGTATTGTAACAATAGCAGCCCATTTTGAGAAATATGATAATATCAGGTTTGCCGGTGAGGATATAAAAAAAGGTGAAACTGTTCTGAAAAAAGGAACACGGCTCGATTCCGCTGAAATTGGTCTTCTGGCCTCAATGAATCTCCCTGAGATTACAGTTATTAAGAAGCCGGAAGTTGCTATTCTATCTACCGGAGATGAAATACTCGAGGTTGGTTCTGAGAACCCTGGAGAGAAAATTATAAACAGCAACGCCTACGTCCTCTATTCTGAAATAAAAAAATACGGTGGTAATCCTCATTACGCAGGGATAGTCAGAGATAAAAAATCCGATGTTTTCAACAGGTTCAGCGAACTTCTTAAATATGATGTAATTATATCATCAGGTGGAGTTTCAATGGGTAAATATGATTTTATCCCTGATGTTCTGCGTGAACTTGGTATAGATCTTAAAATTCAGAAAATTCTTATGAAACCGGGTAAGCCTGTTGTTTTCGGAACAAAGGGGGAAAAAATATTTTTCGGACTTCCGGGAAATCCTGTTTCAGTAATGGTATCTTTCCAGAGATTTGTAAGGCCGGCACTTCTTAAAATGTCAGGAGCACAAAAAATAGAAAAACCGGTAGTGCATGCAATTGCAGAGGAAGATCTTTTTAAGAAAGAGGGGAGACGGTATTTTTTAAGAGGGCATTATACTATTAAAAACGGGGAATTTTACGTTAAATCAACAGGGCCTCAGGGTTCAGGGATACTTACTTCAATGAGCAGTTCAAACTGTTTAATTATTCTCCATGAAGATACTGAAATTGTAAAAGCAGGTGAAAAAGTTGAGATAGAGCTTATCAGGCATGGTGAAATATAATGTCCGCAACAAAAGGGGTTCTCCTTTATTCAGGTGGGCTTGACAGCATACTTGCTGCAAAACTGCTTTTAGATCAGGGGATTGATTTGACAGGGCTTTACTGTATTCTTCCATTTTATCCCCCGGATTTGGATCCTGAAGAGCTCGAATCCTCAAAACTTGCAAAACAGATAGGCCTGAAGCTTGAATACTACCGCTGCGATAATGAATACATTGAAATGGTAAAATCTCCGCCACATGGACATGGCAAGCATATTAATCCATGCATAGACTGCAAACTTTTCTTTATAAAAAAAGCTGCTGAACTGATGAACAGACTTAATGCTGATTTTGTAGCATCCGGTGAAGTTGTGGGGCAGCGCCCCATGTCGCAGCTGAAGCACACGCTTAAGCATATAGAAAAAGAAAGCGGATTAAAGGGAAGACTGCTGCGCCCTCTCTCCGCAAAAATTCTGGAGCCCACTATACCTGAAATTGAGGGAAAAATTGACAGAAACAGGCTGCTTGATATTTCAGGACGAGGGCGTAAAAGGCAGATGGAACTGGCTGATCAATACGGGATAGTAAATTACAGCCATCCGGCAGGGGGCTGTCTGTTTACTGACAGATTTTTTTCTGATCGCCTGAAAGATCTCTTTGAGCATCAGGCTGAAGTTACATCAACAGAGATCTACCTCCTTACATTAGGGAGACACTTCAGGATAAATGATTCATTGAAATTTATAGTGTCAAGAAACGAACATGAATCTATTGAACTTGAAAAGCTATCCGGTATTGCTGATTATTTTATCCGTCCTGAGTTTAAAGGGCCTTCAGCTTTTATTACAGGTGTAATGAAAAAGGAGGATCTTAATCTGATTAACTCAATTATTTCAAGATATGGAAAAGTTACGGAAACAGAAAACCGTCTGACACTTATAACAAAAGATAAAATCCCGGAAGAGATTACTGCTGAACCGGCTGCTAATGATATAATAATTGATAGTATGAGATTATAAATGAAAATAAGACCAATAAAAAAAGTATCATTCCTCGCCTCGGGCAGAGGATCCAATTTTGAAGCTGTGGCGGAGAAAATTCTCTCTGGATATATACCTGCAGAAACAGGTATTCTGATTACTGACAAAGAGAATGCTTCATGCCTTGAAAAAGCAGCGAAACTCGGAATAGATGCTGTTTTTATTGATCCGAAAAAATTTAATTCCCGGGAAGAACATGAAAGGGAGATGGTCAGTTACCTGGAGAAATATAACACTGAACTGATAGTGGCATCAGGATATATGAGGCTCCTCACCCCTTTTTTCACAGGAAAGTACAGGATGAAGATTATAAATATTCATCCTTCATTATTACCATCATTCCCGGGAAAGAACGCCCAGCAGCAGGCCATTGATCATGGAGTAAGAATCAGCGGCTGCACAACTCACTTTGTTGACGAAGGGACAGATACAGGACCGATAATCCTTCAGGCTGCAGTAGAAATTATGAGCGGGGATGATGCTGAATCTCTTTCAGCAAGGATTCTGAATGAGGAACACAGAATCCTTGCTGAAAGTGTTAAACTCTTCTGTGAGGAGAAACTCTCAATTACAGACAGAAAAGTTTTCATTAAATAACAGTTTATTTTCGTTCAAATTTTTCTTTAAGACCATTATCCCTGATCTGAAAATATATCTGTAAACCTCCGCCAATCTGCTTTTGAGAAATAACTTTCCCATCCTTAAGAGGTTTATCAAACTCAGCACTGATTTTTGTTATATCAGTAAAGCGGCTTTCGTTCATCATACGGACTTTTACTATATCATGAAGAATTTTATGCTTTGCAGCTTCCCTTGCTTTATCAATATCGGGAGCTGTAACTGTTACAGTATATGTATCCTTATCACTCCATCCGATAGAGGGCACTGTTCCGGTTTTCTCTTTTACTACCTCAGCAGATTTATCTTCAGTTATTTCCTTAACAGGTTCTTTTAAAATCTCTTTTCCGGCACACCCGGTAATAAGAGATGCTAATAATAAAAAACAGATAATTCTCATAAAGATTTTCCCCCATAAAAGATTTTTTCTTGCACCTGTACTATATTATTAATAATTGATGTGAAATTTTGTAATATTTCATATTATTATTAAACAGGAGTTTAATTTGGACACGAAAATTATTATTATATTTACTGTTTATTTATTTATATCCTTTATACTTACTTATTATTTCCATTTATTTTCAACAAATAATGAATTTTCACGTCAGCAATTGAGTGATATAATACCTCAACTGGGAAATATGCTTAAAAAAATAACCAGCAATTATCCTGTCCTTAGGCTTACAGGTATAATACTGTTATCTGCTTTTATTGCAATAATTATTCTCACAATTTTCAAAAACTGGGTCATTAATTCTGCACTTATTCCCCTGATTATCTATTACACAGGACCCAGACTTGCAATATATTTTGAAGAGACAAGGGTAACAATTACAAACAGTTACGGGGATATTCTGGAAACTGTTTATTCAAGGTATTACAGGTATATTATTATTGGATTTTTAGGGGGTTTCGGAACAAAACTTATTGATAATTGGATAAATATCGGCTCTATATCATTTTTCTGGTTTATTATTAGCTTTATTATTAATACAGCATTAATTATACTGATACTTAGAGAGGATATTTTTGATCAGTGAAAGAATATTTTTTTAAAAAATAGCTCTTTATATAAGTATTTTAGATCAAAATTAAATATAAAAAATCGTAATTTTATGTTGACTTGCTAAAAAATTTTTTTTATTGTTAATTTGCTTAATAAACTCATGAAAATTAAATACATGAGTAATAAAATATTTAACTTATACGAGGAGGTTCTTCTCATGAAGAAGTTGTTTGTAGTGAGTCTCGTTCTTGCAATGGGTCTTGTTTTTACTTTCACATCATGCGGTGGCGGAAAAATCGGCGGCCAGGTGGAAGGGGAAAAATTTAAAACAGAAGGCTGGGTAGATGATAATACATACAGACTTGCTGCTGCAGGTGTTCCTAACTCTAAACTGAAAAACAAAGTTGCCAGAAGGGAAAGCGCAAAAAGAGCTGCTATCCTCAATGCACAGTATCAGGTTCTTGAAAAATTCAAAGGATCCAAGATTGAAGGTGCTGCAGGGATGTCTGACTTCGAAAACACAGGTATTGCTATTGCTCAGGAAGTATCCGGTATAGTTAAAGGCGGATCTGTTGCAAGCGCTACTTTTGACGAAGAAGATAACTGTGAAATCATTTATGAAGTTAAAGCTAAAGGCCTTAAGAAAAAGGTTTCAGCAGCTGAGTGGCAGTAAACTTTAATTATGACTATAAAAAAAGCTGCCTGATTGGCGGCTTTTTTTATGTCTTATTAATATAATTAATTTAAAATCTGATTATAAAACATATAAAAAAAGACATCCGGTGGATGTCTTTTTTTATATATAAACCCGGCAGCTCCCTGCTCTCCCACACAGCTACCCGTGCAGTACCATCGGCGAATAGAGTCTTAACTTCTGTGTTCGGTATGGGAACAGGTGTTCCCCTCTATCTATAACCACCGGGAATAGTTTAAAAGTTAATGAGACATATTAAATAAATCATAAAAAAACAGTCAATTAAAAATATTTTAAAATTACTTATTTTTTTATCCTGCTTTGTTTACTTTATTCAGCATCGCAAAAATCAGATTACAGACAATACAAAATAACATTGTTATTGAACCTGAAAAAAGATCCCTCTCTATGAAAAAGAAGTACATACTGGCAGCAAGAGATCCCAGTGCTAATATAAGCAGTATTTTATTCATCTGAACACCCCATTAATCCTGATCTTCATTGATTACAGCGAAATCTGAAACTATATCTGTATCATTCAAGTCAAGCAGTCTTATACCCACGGTAGATCTTCCCTGTGCTGAAACATCACCAGCAAGAAGTCTGATAGTCATACCGGATAAAGATGTTATAATTATCTCATCAGCAGATGTTACAGATCTTATACCGGCTGCAGCACCGTTTTTATCCGTAATCTTCAGGTAAGTCATACCTTTACCGCCACGGCCTTTATTAACGAAATTATTATACCCGATCCTTTTCCCATAACCTTTTTCAGAGATAACGAATAGAGATGTATTTGGTTTAACAATGTCCATTCCTATGATATAATCATCACTTGTCAGCCGCATACCGATTATACCTGCAGCTGTTCTGCCCATTGAACGCATTTTCTGAAGATTTGTCCTGAGAAGAGATCCATTTCTGGATGCGATGACGAGGTCACTCTCCTTCTCAACAACCTTGACATCAACGAGTTCATCATCTTTCTTAAGATTAATACAGATGATACCACCCTTCCTTGCATTGATAAATTCATCAATAGCTGTTTTCTTAAGAATACCGAATTTTGTAGCCATACAGAGAAAATCATCAGTTTCAAAAGTTTCGATGGAGCATATTGCAGTTATATTTTCACCTGAAGCGAGGTTGATAATCCCTTTTAGTGATTTACCTCTGCTCGTTTTCGATGACTGGGGTATCTCATAAGTTTTAAGAGCAAATATTTTACCCTTATTTGAAAACAGAAAGATGGTGTCGTGAGTTGTAGCTACAGTCATCATCTTCACAAAATCCTCACGTTTGGAGGACATCCCCATAACTCCTTTTCCGCCGCGCCCCTGTTTTTTGAATGTATCAATGGGCATCCTTCTGATAAATCCGTCATTTGTTATTGATACAACCATGCTCTCTTCAGCAATCAAATCTTCAATATCAAAATCTGTTGATGAATCCGCACCAAGAACAATTTCAGTTCGTCTTTTATCAGCATATTTTTCTTTTATGGTTATGAGTTCAGTTTTAATGAGGTTGTTAATCTTGATCTCACTTTTAAGTAAAGCCTTAAGTTCAGCTATAAGTTTCTGAAGCTCTTTCAGTTCATCAATAATCTTTTTTACTTCAAGGCTTGTTAGTCTCTGAAGCCTCATCTCAAGAATTGCCTTGGCCTGAATTTCTGAAAGGCCGAATCTTTTAATAAGTTTTCCCGAAGCCTCGTCAGGTGTTTTTGAAGCCTTGATAATAGCAATTACTTCATCAATATTTTCAAGGGCAATCTTTAATCCTTCAAGGATATGTGCTCTCTCTTCGGCTTTTCTGAGATCATATTTTGTTCTTCTTATCACAACTTCACGTCTGTGAAGAATGTAATGAGAAAGCATAGCCTTCAGATCCAGTACCTTTGGAACTCCATCAACAATTGCAAGGAATATGATACCAAAAGATGTCTGAAGTGAAGTATGTTTCAGCAGCTGGTTTATTATAACACTGCTGTTTGCATCCTTTTTAAGACCTATATAAATACGCATGCCGTTTCTGTCAGACTCATCTCTCAGTTCTGAAATACCTTCAATTACCTTTTCATTTACAAGTTCAGCAATTCGTGTAATCAGGTTTGCCTTGTTAACCTGGAAAGGAATTTCTGATATTATTATCTCTTCGCGTCCTTTTTTATTCTCTTCTATTTCATATTTTCCGCGTATTGTAATACTTCCGCGTCCTGTGGTGTATGCCTTAATTATACCGTCATTTCCGAGTATTGAAGCTCCTGTGGGGAAGTCAGGACCTTTAACATATTTCATAAGATTTTTTACAGTGGTATCAGGATTATCTATCAGGTGTACTGTTGCATCTATAACCTCTCCAAGATTATGAGGAGGTATCTTGGTTGCCATTCCCACAGCTATACCTTCAGATCCGTTCACGAGGAGATTCGGATAAGCTGCAGGGAGTACTACCGGCTCTTTGCGGGTATCGTCAAAGTTCGGATTAAAGTCAACAGTCTCCTTGTCTATATCCTGCAGAAGTTCCTCTGCCATTTTATTCATTCTTGCTTCGGTGTACCTGTATGCAGCAGCAGGGTCACCATCTACAGAACCGAAGTTCCCCTGTCCGTCAATAACCGGCATTCTCATGGAAAAATCCTGAGCCATCCTTACCATGGTATCATATACAGCTGCGTCACCATGGGGATGATAGTTACCTATTACTTCACCGACAATTTTTGCTGATTTTACGTAGGGCCTGTCACTTCTCCATGCCCTTTCATTCATGGCATGAAGAATCCTTCTATGTACTGGTTTCAGTCCGTCTCTTACATCCGGGAGAGCCCGTCCAACAATTACGCTCATTGCGTAATCGAGATACGCTCCCTTCATCTGGTCTTCTATTTCAACATGAACTATATTTGCTGGCTGCTGTTCATCTGTATTCTTTTTTGATGGCACTTCATTATCTCCGGTAAATTATAAATTATATTAAAGATCAAGATTCTGCACATTATGGGCATTATCTTCAATGAATTTTCTTCTCGGTTCAACAGCATCACCCATGAGAACCGTGAAAATCTTTTCAGCTTCAACATCATCATCTATCTGAACCTGAAGCATTATTCTATGCTCAGGATCCATAGTTGTATCCCAGAGCTGTTCAGGGTTCATCTCACCAAGACCTTTGTATCTCTGTATTGAGTACTTCTGATCTTTAATTTTTTTAAGCAGAGTATCCTTCTCTTCATCAGAATAAACATAATGAGCCTCTTTACCGGCCTTAATATTGTAAAGAGGGGGCTGAGCGATAAAGAGATAGCCGCTTCTTATAAGTTCCGGCATATACCTGTAAAAAAATGTCAGGAGGAGTGTGCGTATATGCGCACCGTCAACGTCAGCATCTGTCATAATCACAATCTTGTGATACCTTGCTTTATTTATATCAAACTCCTCGTCACCAATACCTGTTCCAATTGCCGTGATTAGGGTTCTTATTTCATCATTTGAAAGGATTTTATCAAGCCTTGATTTTTCAACATTAAGAATTTTTCCCTTAAGCGGTAGAATAGCCTGAAAAGTCCGGTCTCTCCCCTGCTTTGCGGAACCACCGGCAGAATCACCCTCAACTATATAAAGCTCGCACTTTGCAGCATCTCTTTCAGAGCAGTCTGCAAGTTTTCCAGGAAGCGTATCATTTTCAAGGGCGCTTTTTCTTCTTGTAAGGTCTCTTGCTTTTTTCGCAGCAAGTCTTGCCCTTGCTCCTAAAATACACTTCTCAATAATCTTTTTTGCCTCCTGGGGATTCTCCTCGAAATAAAGCGAGAGGTTTTCAAATGTTGCTGATTCAACAAGGCCCTTTACCTCGCTATTTCCAAGTTTCATCTTGGTCTGCCCCTCGAACTGCGGTTCTGATATCTTTACACTTATTATTGCAACAAGGCCTTCACGTACATCATCACCTGAAAGCTGTGTCACATTTTTATCAAACTTCCCTTTTTTAAGGCTTTCATTAATAGCCCTTGTGAGTGCCGATTTGAAACCGACAAGATGAGTACCGCCCTCTTTTGTATTAATGTTATTTGCGTAAGTAAATACATTTTCATTATAGGAGTCTATATATTGAAGAGCTACTTCAATATCTACGTTTTCCTTTACAGTATGAAAATGCAGCGGTTTCTTAACTATTGATGTTTTGTTTTCATTCAGGAACTGAACAAATGAAACCAGGCCGCCTTTAAACTGAAATACATGTTCGGTACCTTTAGCGGTTTTTTCCTTTGCATCCCTTTCGTCTCTTAAGGTTATTTTTATGCCGGCATTCAGGAAAGCCAGTTCTCTTAACCTTTTTGAAAGTGTATCAAAGTTATATTCAGTAGATGAAAATATCTCATCGTCAGGCCAGAAGTGTGTTCTGGTTCCCCTCAGTTTTGATTCACCTGCCATTTTAACATCACCTGACGGAACACCCTTTTCATAAGACTGGATATATTTTTTATCATCCCTGTATACTTCAACTATAGTCTTTTTTGATAGTGCATTCACTACTGAAGCACCAACACCATGCAGTCCTCCTGATACCTTGTATGTATCATTATTAAACTTTCCACCTGCGTGAAGTTTTGTCATAATTATTTCAAGTGCTGATTTTTTATATACGGGGTGAGGATCAATAGGGATACCGCGTCCATTATCCACTACCTCAATTGAATTATCTTTATGTATTGTTACTACAATGCTGTCACAATGCCCTGCAAGAGCTTCATCTATTGAGTTGTCAACAATCTCATAAACAAGATGGTGAAGGCCGTAAACGTCTGTTGAACCAATATACATTGCAGGTCTTTTTCTTACAGCTTCAAGGCCCTCTAACACCTGTATATTATTTGCGCTGTAATTCTTAGTCATTTTCTCTACTCCATACTATTTCGTCTTCATTTATAGATTTGCGCCTGATAACAGTAAAAGGGCTGACCCCGGTTCCTGTTATATTATTTTTTACATCTATAACAATTAGTTTTTCATCTTCTTTAATCTTTTCGAAAACCCATTTGTTATCTTCAGACTTTTTTAATGTTTCAGTATTAAAGATACCTACACACTTCCTGTCACTTATCAGAACATTATTACCGATATGTATAAACATTACTTGTTTTTACTCCATCTGCTCTTTCGTACTTCAAACCTGATGGCATTAATATATTCCGGTCCAAAATCATCTTTGATTTTTTTTAAAATCTGATTCTGATGCATAGATAGATCATTGGAATATGCTGAATGGTCTACCCTTATAAACAGAATATTTTTGAATATTCTGTCCGGGGTACTGTGTGATGAAAGAATTTTACCCACATATTCCGGCCATTTTTCAGCAATCCTTTCAAGAAAAAAAGATTCATTCAGATCCAGTTCATCTATAATATCCGGAACAATATTACTGAATGAAAGTGTCTGATTTTTTCTAATATCTCCAAACCTGAATTTCAAATTCCTGTCCGGTTACCTTGAAGTAATTCTGCCATTATCAACTGAAAAAATTTTAAGGTCACCAAGTATCCCCTTTTTTATATAATCTGAGTTTACCATGGTGAATATGAGCTGGCTTTTATTTTTCAACATATCAATCATATTACTGCGTCTCTTTTCGTCAAGTTCTGAAAAAATATCATCAACAAGAATAATACTTTTTTTTTGTTTTATTTTACTTATCATTTCAAATTCAGCAAGTTTAAGGGATATCGAAGCTGTTCTTTTCTGGCCCTGAGACGCGTAATTATTGAAATTAATTGATTCTCTGTTCTGAAAGATATAATCATCTCTCTGCGGACCGGTCACAGTGCTTCCTCTCCTAAAATCATCTCTTAACCTTCCCTGCAGCAATTTATAAAAATCATCTGCGCTTAAATAATTAAAACTGTTATATCTTATTTCCGGAGATTCTGACTCACCGCCAATAAGAGAGTAGGAATTATTAAAAAAAATATTAAACTCTGATATGAAATTTTTTCTTCTTTCGAATATAATAAAAGCTTTATCCGCAAACAGTCTGTTCCACACATCAAGCTGCCTGTTATCAGCTTTCCCGTCCCTGATCTTTTTAAGCAGGTTATTCCTGGAGTTTAGAACTGACTTGAATTCATTCAATTCATCAATATATTCAGGAAATATCTTGGATATTACAGAATCAAAATATCTTCTTCTTAATTCAGGTGCACCTGTTATTATATTGATATCAGCAGGATTAAATATAACAGTGAGAAGTTTTCCATAATAATCAGAGGCCCTTGTTATCTCTTTTCCATCGATTCTGATTTTTTTTTTTATTTTTTCACTCTCATTAAGAAAACCTACTTCAAATTTTTCATACTCAGAATCTGCGATATTTCCGCTGCAGTAGTATGATCTGCTTCCCCATCTGATAATATGTGAGTCTGATGTATTTCTGAAAGATTTGAGATTTGATATAATTGAGACAGCTTCAAGAATATTAGTTTTCCCGGATCCATTATCACCTGTTATAAAATTAATCTCAGGTGAAAAATGAATATCAAGAGAACCGTAGTTTCTGAAATTCATCAGTTTAAGATTATTCAGTATCATTTTATTCTGATGCAGTTTTTATCTGTATTGGCATAATAACTGAGATATAATTTTTATCATCCTCAGGTATTATTGTCACAGGGCTCATCTGTCCTGTAATCCCGCAAATAAATGAATATGAATTAACCTGCTTAAGAGTATCAAAAAGAAACTGTGCATTAATCCCTAAAATTACTTTCTCTTTACTGTCTGATTCATAAGTTATTTCTTCTTCAGCTTTTCCAAGTTCAGGTGTGTTGGCCTCAATTTTAAGAACATCCTTATTAAAAGTCATAACTATTTTATAAGCCGGTTCACGTGTGAATATCATCGCTCTTTTTACAGAATCGAGTATCTTTGATGTTTCTATCACTGCTTTAAGGCTATACTCTTTTGGAATAATCTGTTTGTAATTAGGGAACTGTCCGTCAACTATCCTTGAGATAATCTCTGTGTCATCTATTTTAAAATAACACTGGTTGCTGTCAAAAGATATCCTGCATACTCCGTTATTATTAAGAAGTCTGTATACCTCGTTTATAGTTTTAAGGGGAATTATTATACCCTCACCTACAATTATTTCACTGTCAATACTTCGTGTTATCATTGAAAGCCTGCGTGAATCAGTTGCTATTGCAGTGATTGATCCCGGATTTTCAGATACCAGGTAGATGCTGTTGAATACCGGTTTAATTGTGTCATTAGCAGCTGCATATATAACTTTTTTAATCATCTCCTTCAGAACAGCCTGTTCTATTTCAATTGAATTTTCCATGCTCACTGCAGGAAGTTCAGGAAATTCATCTGATGCAGTTCCATAAAGCGTGTAATGACCTTTAATATTAGCAGATTTTATATCTATTACATGTGAATCGTCTATATCTATGACAATGTCGTCGTCAGGGAGTTCTTTTACAATACTGGAAAATTTTTTTCCGTTGGCAGTGAAAGAAAAAGAACTGTCAGCAACAGCTTCAATTTTTGTTTTAATTGCCATTTCATTATCAGTACCTATGATTTCCATCTGACCTGATGAAACATTAAAAAGACAGTTTGATAAAACGGTATTTATATTTTTTGATGAAATAACTGAATCAGCAATGCCGATAGCTTTAAGTAAAAGTTCCTTGTTTATGTTTATTCTCATTTATGATCTCCTACTATATATATTATATTAATGTTTATTATTAATTAGCAGTAGTTGTAGTTCGCTGTATATGTTAATAACCTTTTTAATATCTGATTAAATCAGCAGTTTTATTTTCTATATACTGTTGATATTTTTCAATCTAATTTCATATTTTCAGGAATTGTTAGAATGTTAATAAAGTTTTAATTTTAGACTCATTATTTTAACATATTATGAGCATATTATTAACAGTTTATTAACTGCGTAGTTCGACTTTAAGGTCCTCAATCTGTTCTTTAAATTCGTAATTATTTTTCATGTCATCTTCAATTTTGTTAATTGCATTAACTACTGTTGAATGATCCCTGTCACCGAACTGCTTTCCTATATCAGTTGTTGTCATATCTGTAAGCTTTCTTGTGAGATACATTGATACAAATCTCGGCATAACAACTTTACTTTGCCTGCTTTTAGATATTATATCCTCAACAGTTACACCGTATAAATCTGCGACACGGGATATTATATCATTAGGAGTAACTTTACGGCTTGTCTCTTCATCAAAAAGATGTTTCAGATGTTCTTTTACGTGCCTTACTGAAATAGGTTCGCGGTAAATATCATAAACCATTCTAAGATTTGCTAATGCTGACTCAAGTGCGCGTATGCTTGAAGTAATTCTCCTTGCTATGTAATTAAACGCTTCATCTGAAATTACAATATCCTCTTTTGCAGCTTTATTTCTTAGAATAGCTTCTCTTGTCTCCAGATTTGGAGTCTGAATATCTGTTATCATACCCCATTCAAACCTTGTGCGGAGCCTGTCAGCAAGAGTTGCTATCTGTTTTGGCGGTCTGTCACTTGATATAACGATCTGTTTTTTATTTTCATAAAGGGTATTGAACGTGTGAAAAAATTCATTCTGTGTTTCCTCTTTTCTCTCAAGAAACTGTATATCATCAATCAGTAGAATATCAACATTTCTGTATTTAATTTTAAAGCTTTGTTGTGTATTTGTCTGTATTGAATAAATAAATTCATTAATAAACTGTTCTGTTGATATATAGAGTATTTTCAAATATGGACGTTCTTTAAGCAGGTAATGCCCGATTGCCTGAATAAGGTGTGTCTTACCCAGTCCTGTTCCGCCGTATATAAAAAGCGGGTTGAACTGTGTGGCAGGTGATCTTGAAACTGATTTAGCAGCGGCATGTGCCAGCTGGTTGTTTGGACCTACTACAAAGTTTTCAAATGTATAGTTCTGATTAAGAGGTGAAACTCTTTCATTTTCCATTCTTGGTGTAGTTGTTATATTTTCAAAAGGGGATGAATCATTTTTTTTAGGATTTTCATATGCTGAACTTTCAGTAATAAACTCACAATTATATTTTTTACCTGTTGCAGATTCTATTATTTCTTCAATATCTTTCAAGTATTGATCTTTAAGATGCCTTGCAGCAACATCATCCTTAACTCTTATTTTCAGAAGATCCCCGTCAATTGAGAGAGGTTCTGTATCTTTTAGCCACATCGCAAAAGATTGTTTATTAATTCTTGTTTCAAGATTTTTCAGGACTTTATCCCATATGACCTGTGCCAAAATAATACCTCGTATCTTATCAACAATTGTTGATAAATTTGTTTATAAATATAAAATCTTCTGTGGAAATCAGAATACCCGGCAGTCACAATATGTTTATATGAGGACTTAAAGCCGGTTTTTTAATTTTTCTCAGCATAATTTTTATCCGAAATAATAATTTCCCATTAATTTTTAATTAATTGGAAAATCAGCAAGGCAGAAAAGTTAAAATGAATATTTTCAGCATTAAAAATATCAGGTTAGAAGACAGTATAATTATGTAGTTTTGAAGAGCATATTTGGCAACAAATTAATTAAAGGAGAATTACGGGCTTGGTAAAAAAATGAAAATGTATTGATAATATCTTAATAAGCTGTTTATAACCTTTAAATTCTGTGGATAAGATAAATAATATTGTTAATAATTTTTATTAACTAAAGATAGCTTAATTGTCACAGTATTATATTGATGAAAACTTTATATTTTTACACAAAAAGCTTTATTAAAGAATAATTACGACTTAAAGATATGTGTATTGTTCAGTAAACTTATTATAACAGGAAAAAAGATGCCGGGTAGAGAAAGATATTATATAAGAGAACTTGAGGAAAAATTCTTCAGGATTAAGATGAATTATTACAGGTTCGTTATAAGGAATGAGGATAAAAATGTTCTCAGCAAATTTGCCAAGATACCTGAAAGCTGGGATGATTACAGATTAGCTGAAGGTTTATTAATTAATGAAGATGTAAAAAACCGGCTGAGTGATATTAAAAAACGAAAATCATGGGAGCTTAAACTTGAAAGCCTCTATCTTTTTTATATAACAGATGTTGAGAATAAATTAATCTCTGTAATGCAGCAGAGAGACATATCTGAAAATGAAATCGATGAAGCAATAGACTCTGTGAATAATCTGATTATTGAATTTGATGATGAACTTATTAATTTTAAGTATCTTATGCTTACTCTGGCAAAAAGATCGATCAGTGATTTCTATTATATATTGAGTGCTTATAACAGATTTTTCTTTAAGAAGAATTTTCTTTTTGAACGAGATGTTAAAACCATAATGAATGATTTCATTCCAATATTAACAAAATATAAAAACAGAAAAAAACTTTTCAGCAGATTTCTCAGATCCAATGAGGAAATTGAGCCTTTATTTCCTAAAAGTTCCAACCAGCTTGGCTGGAGAATGAATGAATTCGCTGTTAAGGAGTATCTCGATAAGTCAAACCAGGCTGTAAAAATGGCGGAACTTAACTGGACTGTAAAAGAGGGTTTTGAATATAAAAAAATTCTAATGAATTACTACTCATTTCTTAAATATTATTATAATGATAATGACGGCAAGATGTTTCGTCTTAATTTTATAAGTGACTCTTTGAAAGTAAAACTTGATGAGGGTAAAATAAGCAGAGAGATCTATGATTCATATGAGGAGATTAAAGAGGCATTCAGAGAATATAAACTGCATTTTGAAGGAGCAGGACTTCTTGAATTCGGTCCGGATGAAATGTCATATATTGAGCTTCTTGATTTTATTTACAGGGTAAGTAAAATTATCGAGTTTTACCATCTCCGGAATATGAAGCATGAGCAGCTTCAGGTTTTCAGGAATCAGTATTTCTATTATATTGAGAAGGAGATTTTTTCAATTAAGGGTTAGATGTTTTTTTCTTTTTAAGCTCTTCTATATGTGACGCTATCTCACTGTTGAAGGGCATTTCTTTGAATGCAGCACTCAGATGTTTTTCCGCCTCTTCATAATTACCTGATTTAAGATGAATGTATCCAAGAGTGTCTCTGTATGAAGGATTGTTTCTGTCCCGCCTGTTTACATATTCAGCTATCTCAAGAGCCTTATCTATGTTGATATTTTTTCTGGCCATTAGATAGGCTGTTGAATTCATACTGTTAAGGTTGGTTTTATCGTATTTTAAAACTTCACTGTATGTACGTATGGAATCATTTATTTTACCCGATTTTTCAAGTGTATAGCCTTTCATATTAAGGGCTGTTACATCAGATGGGAAATCCTGGAGTATATTATCAAGAGTTTCCAGGGCTTCTTTATATTGATCAAGGTTAATGAGGCAGAAAGCGATATTTTTTTTAACCTGGAGGTTGTCAATAAACCGGAATTTCAGTAAAATAACCCTGTTAAAATATTCCAGCGCGGTTTTAAAAAGCCCGAGCCTGGTATAGGCTATACCGAGATTGTATAATATCTCCGGATTATCTTTATCCAGTACTTCCCCTTTTTTAAGTTCTTCAAGAGCGGAACCATAATCTGATGCTAAAAGGCTGCCCACAGCTGATTTTAGTATGGATTGAACAGAGCTGTTTAGATCATTCATTGTATGATTATTCTCTCCTTTTATATCCTTACTTTACCGGCCAGTTCCCTGATTTTCGTATAATCTGTTGAGTCAACAGTCATTGGTGTTATCGAAATATACCCGTTTTTAATAGCGTAATCATCATTCCCTTCTTTTGAATCAGTATCAATATGTCCGTTAAGTGAAACCCTGATCTCTTTTGGGTTGACTTCACTTTTTATATAAGTATCTCTATAATATCTTTTCGACAAAAAAGTATATTCGATTCCTGATATTTCTGAAAAAGGGATATCCGGGTAATTTATATTGAGAAATGTATCAGCTGTTACAGGATTATCTTTTATATATTCAGCGAGAAATTCAGATGCCTCAGGCATATTTGGTGAAGCTTTATGAAAACTGTCTATTGAGAAAGCTATTCCTGGTTTGCCGAAGATATATGCTGTTCTTGCACCTGCAACTGTGCCGGAAAAGTGCACATCGTCTCCCAGGTTCGGGCCATGATTTATACCTGAAATAACAAGGTCAATTTCAGGTATCAGGTCTGAATGCAGAGCAAGGCTTACACAGTCTGCGGGGTAACCGTTGACAGAAAAAACCCGGTCGCTGATTTTTGTTACAGTAAGCTCATCCCTGACTGTAAATATATTTGAGCAGGCGCTCCTTTCCCTGTCAGGTGCAATTATATAGGTCTCGTGATATTTTGAAAAAATTCTTTCAAGAATAATAAGACCTTCAGCTGTGATTCCATCATCATTTGTAAAAAGTATTTTCATTTAAAAATCATCCTTTCGCTTATTTCCTGTTAAACATCATCTTATGTCAAGTATTCAATTATTAAAAAAATTGTTAGAAATACTCTTGCCTTATTACCTGTTTATTTATAATTTTCATATAAAATCGGGATTATTTATATCTGATATTTTAGAATTTAATGGAGGATGGAAGTGAAAAACTGGTTAAAAGTATCAATATTAGCAATTGGATTAGTTTCTTTTATGACTACGAACAGTTTTGCTCTTGTTGACGCGGCTGTTTGGGGTGGTTATGTATTTAAAGGCGAGCTTGAGGATAGTAATGATGATCCTAAAGGGGGCCAATACGGGTTCAAGGCTCATTATAATAAATCTCTTATACCATTGCTTGAGATTGGTGTAGGTGGTTTTTATCAGTATTCAAAATTAAAATTTGATTATGAGCTGACTGATTCTGAAAAAGATATTAACAGGCAGAGTGCGGGTCTTGATGCGAATCTTATTCTTTCTCTCCCTATAATACATCCTTATGTGAGGGGAACATATTCTTTCTGGGATAAGCTGGAAGTTGCTGGGGAATCTGATACAGATTATTTGAAAGCTTTCGGAGCAGGCGGGGGTCTTGAGTTTTCTTTTATCCCTTTTGTAAGATTTTATTTTGAATATATGTATGATTATTCAAATCATGATTCATACATCAAGTCACATTCAGCTAATATAGGCTTGAAACTTGATATATAACTGTTTTTAAAAAAGTTTGAGTTTAAAAAATCCGGTGATAAACAAGCCGGATTTTTTATGCGTTAATTATCATTTTTTATTAATATTTTCTTTATAATTTCTTCATAAATTTTCAGCTTATTGAGCTCAGAAAATATTCAGAGAAACGGTTATGATTGTGAATGAAAATATTAATAGCAGTATAAAATTAAGAAATAAATCGGGAGAGAAAAAACACAGCAGCATTATTTTTGATATCTTTATTGAAAAGTTTTTTCTTATTGTCGGGCTTTCATGTCTCCTGATTCTGTTTCTTATTATGCTTTTTCTTGTCAGGGAAGGGGTACCTCTTTTCAGTAAAATAACTTTAATGGATTTTATTACAGGGAGTGAATGGTATCCCACAAGTGAAAATCCCAGATTTGGCGTTCTTCCTCTTATTGTAG
>DAISJZ010000010.1:33220-55836 GCA_036821145.1 Spirochaetota bacterium | reverse complement strand
TGTTCATGGTGAAGTCAGGGAAAAAATGTCTTGATCAAGTCTCAACCCCTGTTATCCTGTCTGAAAAACAGCCAGAAGTCCGGTTATGAAAAAAATATCGATATCAGCAATCATTCTATCAGTTATAATAAGTTTTAATTATTCCGCAGCAGCAGAACTATCCCCTGCTGCAAGCGCGTTTCTCTCCGGGGGGCGTGCTGTTCCCGTTGGGCTGGGGGGTGCAGGCGTTTCGGCATCAGGGGCGGAGTTTTACAATATCAATCCCGCATCAATTGCAGGATCGGAGAATTTCACGCTGGGGCTTGATTACGGGTCCCTTAACGGGGAATATATCTACCCCACAGTTTCTGCTGCGCTCCCTTTCGGGTACGGGGTTTTCGGTCTCTCCTTTTCATATTTCAGTTTCACTGATGATGATGTTGAGCAGAAGGGGTACTTTGTCTCCGCGGGCCTTTCAAAGGAGATGACCTCACGTTTTATGTTCGGGCTCTCTTTTGAATACGGGAGCTCCGATTACCCTGAGTCATCAGCTTATGCAGGCGTGAAGCCGGGGATTAAATATATTGTGGGCAGCACAGGCTCAGTTACAGGTTTCGGCATATACGATTTTTCATTAGGGCTGTCTGCGGGCCTTGGATACAGTTCAGCGGAGGAGGGGAGCCTCAACACGGTCACAGCAGGATACAGTTTCGACTTCTACAGGGACAGGCTCTATTCATTCGGTATATATAACGATGTTTCAGCAGTAAACAGTTTCGGAGAGTACCCTGTTAAGTTAGGGCTTGAGGCTCTGGTATATAATGATTTCGCTCTTCGCGGAGGAGTTGTCTTCCCTGACAGTTATGATTTTATGACATATACATGCGGAGCAGGGTACAGGTTCGAAGGGGAGTATCTCCGGGGTTCCATAAATTACGCTCTTGCATACTCAGGTGAAAACGGAATAAACCATTACGCCGGCCTCACCATGGAGATTGGAGGGGTGGACAGGGAGCCGCCGGTTATTGCCATTACCCCTGATCACAGCTATATCTCCCCCAATTATGACGGCATAAAGGACTACCTGATCTTTGATATTGATGTGCGTGACACAAGCAGGATTACAGGGTGGAGACTCCAGATTGCTGATGACAGTGATAATGTTGTGCGTGAGTTTAAAATCAGTGAGAGGGAGATTGAGGCGGGCCTTACCCCTTCCACATTCTTCGGAAGGTTTTTCGGCCGCAAAGAGTCCCTTGTTGTTCCTGAGAAAATTCTCTGGGACGGTTCAGATGCTGCGGGTAAAAAACTCCCGGACGGGAGATACAGGTACTATTTCTATGCCTGGGACTCAAAGGACAACATAGCCCCTGTGAAATCCGGCGCTGTATTTATAGACAACACACCCCCTTCGGCAGGGATAAAGGCTGATTCATTAATTTTCTCCCCTAATAACGATAAAAAGAAAGATACACTTGTTATTGAACAGAACATTGTCACATCACCTGATGATCTCTGGAAAGGTGAAATCAGGGATGATTCCGGAAATGTTGTTTTCTCCCGTAACTGGGAGGGTAGAGATATCCCCTCAAAATTTATATGGGATGGAACTGACAACAGCGGTAATCTCCTCCCTGACGGGCTCTACTACTACAGTATATCATCCAGTGATAAAGCGGGGAACAGCGCATCAGCGGATCTGAAGGAGATAATACTTACAACAAAGATGGAGATGGCTGATATCCGCACAGAGACATCATATTATTCATACAGAATCAGCCGGGGCAGGGGTATAAGGTTTTTCCCTGAACTCTCTTCAGTGAAGGGGCTCGAAAGGTGGGAGCTTGCGGTTTTCAGGAAAGAGGATAAGCCCCTCAGGGTCCTTTCAGGCGGTAAAGATCTCCCCGGTTTTATAGACTGGGACTGCATGGACAGCGAAGGTAAAGAGCTTGATGACGGAGGGTACAGCTTCAGGTTCTACGCCTGGTATGTAAGCGGGAATAACCCCGTTTCCTATCCCAAGAGGTTTATATTTGACAGTACACCCCCGGAGGTGCGGATTTCGCATGAGCCGTCACTATTCTCCCCTGACGGCGACGGTGAGAATGACTACCTCACACTGTCTATGACGGGGAGCGACAATACCGGTGTTGCATCCTGGGAGATAGGGATATATACTGAGAGCGGTATACTCTTTAAAAAATTTGCCGGCAAGGGTGAACCTCCATCTCAATTAAAGTGGGACGGCATCGGGGACGATGGTGAGCTTGTTGAATCAGCGTCGGATTATGAAGTAAGGTTCTCTGCGGTTGACACAGCGGGTAATGTCTCTGAAAAAGCTACGGGGAGGATATCCGTTGATGTACTTGTTGTTGTAACAGAGAGGGGGCTTAAGATACGGATAAGCAATATCGAATTTGCTTTCGGCAGCTCGGCGCTCAGAAAAAGGGGGACAGTGGTTCTCGACAGGGTTTACCAGATATTAGAGAAGTACAGCTCATATGATATTGTAATTGAGGGGCACACAGATGATATAGGGGGGGAGGAGTATAACCTCACCCTTTCAGAGAAGCGCGCATTGGCTGTAAGGGATTACCTTGTGCGGAAAGGCACAGCGCCTGAAAGGCTTAAGTATGTGGGTATGGGGGAGAGCCTTCCGTTCTATCCCAACACCAATGACGAAAACAGGAGGAGAAACCGCCGTGTTGAGTTTCTCCTTAACAGGAAGAAGATTGAGTAATGAAGGGGATCTTTTTTACAGATATTGACGGGACCCTTATTGATCACTATACATACAGTTTCGCTGAATCACTTGAAGGGATTACTCTCCTGAAAGGGAAAGGCATCCCCCTTGTGCCGGTTTCGAGTAAAACATTTGACGAGATATGCTCTCTCATGAGGGAACTTGATCTTGCTGCACCCTTTGTGTTTGAAAACGGATGCGGTATTGCATATCCTGATATTAACGGGTACAGGTATGAGACTGCGGGACCGGGGATAGATTTTCTGCGGGGGCTCCTGCCGGTGATTTCAGAATATACCGGTAAGAAAGCCATCCCCCTTGCTGATCTTTCCCCGGAGGAGATATGCAGTCTCACAGGGCTTACGATGGAGAAGGCTCTCCTTGCTCTTAAGCGGAAAGCCTCTCTCCCCTTTATCATGGAGGGGATAAACCTTCTCTCTGATGATGAGATATCAGGCCTTGGGGGGATTCTGTCAGAGGGCGGAGCGATTCTTACAAAAGGGGGGAGGTTTAATCATCTCCTTCCTGCCGGAACAGGTAAGGGTGAAGCAGTTAGGAAGATCGTAGATTTCTATTATGACTGCATGGAATATCCTTTGACAGGAGCAGCAGGGGACAGTCTTAATGACCTGGATATGCTCCGGGCTGTAAAAAGAGGGTACCTGGTGCGGAAGCCTGACGGCTCTCACATAAATGAGAGTGAGGGGCTCCATGTAACAGTGAATTCAGGGCCTGCGGGTTTCACAGAGGCTGTAAAAGATTATCTTGATTATATAACGGTGTAAATAATGGACACATTGAAAGATTTGCTTTATTCCATAGGGTCATTTTTCGCGGGATTAATCCGCGCAGCACTTGAATGGTTCCTGGGGCTTGACCTTCTTAACAGGATTATTGTTGTTAATACCGCAACAGCATTTCTCGCCATAGTACTCCCCATAGGGAAGTACTATATTTTCGAGTCATGGTTTGAGATAAATAATCCCCTTGCTGTCTACATGATTGTTATCACACTGGTGATGTTCGGGACAGTTTTTTTAAGCGGCATGAGGTGGGTTTTCCCTGTAAGGATTGTTATAAACGTCTGGTATTTTATTGCCCTTGTTTATCTCTGGGTTACACATACTTTTTCCCATGCGCCATACAATATCAGTTACGGCATTGTATTTAACCTGGCAGCACCGCTGGTTTACGGGGTGGTCTCTGTTCTGATTTTTATGGAGGAGTAAAAGACTGCTTTTTATATCCTTATAGTTAAGGACGGTAGTAATAGAATTTCAATGGTAATAGTTATGGAATGTCATTTCGAACCCCTGTCATTTTATCGGGTGAGAAATCTGCTTTATTTTTTAATTAATGTAAAGTGAACAATACAGATTTCTCAGTCGCTATCGCTTCTTCGAAATGACAAAAAAGAATATCGCAATTACCCCCGTTTATTTTTAACTTTTACCGGAGGCAACGACAGGATTAATTTTTTCTTGATTTTTTTCCCCTCTTTTTCCGGGATATTTAATGCTGTAAATCTGTAACTGATTTCAGCATTAAAACCAGTAATTGTTATATTAAGCCCCAGGGCTTTCCGGAAATCAAAATTTAAAATTATTTAAACTCAAGGAGTGTAGTCAATGAGTAAAAAACAGTTCCAGACAGAAGTACACAGATTATTACATCTAATTATTCATTCGCTATATTCCCACAAGGAGATTTTCCTGAGGGAGCTTATCTCGAACGCATCGGATGCGCTTGATAAGCTGAAGTTTCTCACTCTCACTGATGAGAATTACAAGAGTATAGCGTTTGAACCCCGCGTCGACATCTCTTTTGATCACAAAGGGAGGATCCTTACAATCGCGGACACCGGTATAGGGATGAATGAGCAGGAGCTTGATGAAAACCTTGGAACGATTGCCAGGTCCGGCACCAGGAATTTTGTCCATAACCTCACAGGTGACGAGAAGCGTGATTCAAACCTTATAGGCCAGTTCGGTGTCGGTTTCTATTCAGCGTTCATGGTTGCTGATAAAGTTGAGGTCATCTCAAAAAAGGCGGGCGAGAGCGCGGCTTTCAAATGGACAAGTGACGGGAAAGAGGAGTACATCATTGAGCCTGCAGAACGTGAAACACAGGGGACCACTGTAACTCTCCATCTTAATGACGAAGGGGAGGAGTACGCAAGCAGGTGGTCAATCCAGGGAATTATACGAAAGTACTCCAACCATGTTCCGTTCCCCATCTATCTTCATTTTGAGGATACAAAGTATGAAGGTGAGGGTGATAAAAAAGAGGAAGTAAAAGAGCAGAAGGTTGAGCAGATCAACAGCGCTTCAGCTATATGGAAGAGAGCAAAGAGTGAACTGAAAGAGGAGGATTACCTCGAATTCTACAGGCAGATATCCTATGATATGGAGGACCCGATCCTTTATATGCACACACAGGCTGAGGGTACGCTTGATTATTCCACTCTTTTCTATATACCGGGAAAAGCTCCCATGGATCTGTTCAGGGCTGATTACCAGGCGGGCGTTAAGCTTTATGTGAAGCGTGTGTTCATCACTGATGATGAGAAGGAGCTTATGCCCACATATCTCAGGTTTGTAAGGGGTGTTATTGATTCAGAGGACCTTCCGCTTAACGTGAGCCGGGAAATTCTGCAGCACAATAAAGTAATGGCGAAGATAAAATCCGCCTCTGTGAAAAAGATCCTCGGTGAGATTGAATCTCTGAAAAACCGTGACAAAGAGAAGTACACCGCCTTCTGGAAGGAGTTCGGAATTCCGATGAAAGAGGGTCTCTACCAGGATTTTGAGAACAGGGACAAGATTCTTGAGCTTATAATGTACAAGTCAACTATGGCGGATGGGTACACTACTCTTGCTGAATATGCAGAGAGGATGAAGCCTGAACAGAAGGCAATCTACTATATCACCGGCGGCAAAGAAGCACTTCTCAGAAATTCACCTCTCCTGGAAATGTATACTAACAAGGATATTGAAGTCCTCATTCTTGATGATGAAATTGATGAGATTGTAATTACCTCTGTTCCGAAGTTTAAAGACTTTGAACTTAAGTCTGTAAACAGGGCCGATGCTGCCGAAGATCTGAAAGATGCCTCAGACAAGGAGAAGGAGAAGAAGGTTGAGCCTTTAATCAATAAAATAAAAGAGAAGCTTGGCGAAAACGTGAAGAACGTAATTGCAAGCACAAGGCTCAGCAACTCCCCAAGCTGTATTGTGGCTGATGAGAATGATCCCACAGCGCAGATGCAGAATATCCTTAAAGCAATGGGACAGACAGCTCTCCCCGATTTTAAACCTGTTCTTGAGATAAATCCGGAGCATGAAATAATTAAAAAGCTTGAAAATATTACAGATGAATCTCTTATTGAGGATATAAGCTTTCTACTGCTTGAGCAGGCAATGATTGTGGAGGGGATGGAACTTAAAGATCCCAATGCCTTTGTGGGAAGGCTTAACAGAATAACAGGGAAGTCTCTCTAAGAATTATAGATCAAGGCGGTGCGGCAGAAACGGGGGAATTTTTGCCGTACCGCCGCTTTAAACTCACTTTATATTCCGCTTGAAGGTAAAGCAATAATCTGAATTTATAGAATATAACTGTTGAAAAAGGTGTCCCTGTCATTTCGAAGAAGCGTTGGCGACTGAGAAATCCATTCTTTTAAGATTTCTCACATTCGTTCGAAATGACATTGTTTTGGAGAACATGAATGTCAGATGAAATAATTGAAATAATAAGAAACAAGAAAGCCCGTTTTGAGTACGAGATTCTTGATACCTTTGAAGCAGGTATTGTGCTTAAGGGGACTGAGGTTAAGTCCATCAGGCATAAGAATGTGAATATACAGGAATCCTATGCCAGGATAAAAAACGGCGAGGTATTTCTTGTAGGTATGAATATCTCTCCTTACGAAAAAGGGAATTTTTTCAATCATGAGCCTCTGAGGGAGCGGAAACTCCTGATGCACAAAACAGAAATTAAAAGGCTCACCGGGAAGCTTGCTGAAAGAGGGTATACCCTTGTTCCCCTCCGCATGTATATAAAAAACGGGAAAGTGAAAATTGAACTGGGTCTCGCGCGCGGTAAAAACGTCCACGACAAAAGAAAGACGATACAGGAGAGGGATATGAAGCGCGACATGCAGAGAGAGATAAAAAAATATATGTGACCGAAAGTAATTCGCCGGCATTACGTTCAAAAATGTTTTATTTTATAAAAAGCCCGTAAAAAGCATAAATTATAATAATCAGAAGAAGTACCGGCAGAATTATAAGAAGGAGCATCCTGTACTTCTCCCTGTCCGGCATATATCTTAAGTTCTGCAGAGTGTAGCGGTAGTCGAATAGTTTACGGATAATTTTATCTTTATCAAAAAGTGAGCCGGTTTTTTTAACCGGCTTTTTCTTTTTTGAGGAATCGTCAGGTTTAAGATCAAACCTCCCTTTTTTATAGAGAGAGGTGTCATCGGGGTCAATTACCACTTCGTATCCGCAGCTGCACTTGATTTTAATTTTACCTTTATCGATTGGAAATCTCAGGCTTTTACTGCACAAAGGGCAATCGATGATAAATTTCATTTTTACTGGATTTCCATTATCTGTTTTGACAGCTCCGGTATCTTTGAGAACAGCTCTTCAAGTTCAGGGCCTGTAATTTTTGTCGTATCAAGAGCAATTTTGCTGAGCTGATGATAGAGGCCGTCACTCCCTATACCTATACCTGCCATTATACTAATTGTATTTGCAATATGAACAATTGAAACTTCGGTTCTGAAGTTGTCCGGTGCCTTGTCAGGCTCAGCATAAAACCTGACTATGGCTTTGAGTACAGGGGGGAAGTTCCATTTCTCAAGGATCTTCTCACTTATCTCCTGGTGGCTGTAACCCATGATCTCTTTTTCAGCTTCGTTGAATGTTATATTATTCTTTTTAACTTCATCAAGAATATCATTGTAGGTGTTCTGAACAAAGATTGCAATAACAGTTTTTCCGATATTATGTATGATGCCGCCTGTAAAAACTACGTCTGCAATATCTTTCCTGTTTTTTTGAAGAGCTATCTTTTTCGCGAGAGTCCCCACAATAAGGCCCTGTTTCCATAACTCACCTTTGCCAAGGTCATACCCTATAACATATTTGTCCAGGATAGGTTTGGCAGCAATTACCATAACTATATTGGTAACTTCCTTTATTCCGAGAGTGACTATTGCCCGTTCAATGGATGTTATCTCCTTCCCTTTGCTGAAGTAGGCGGAGTTGCAGAGTTTCAGAATATTTGTTGTCATGGACTGGTCTTTTGACAGCTCTTCAGCTACAGCCTTGAATGATACCTCAGGGTCATTAACCATGTTAAGTATCTTCGTGGCAACCTCCGGCATTGTGGGGAGGGCGGCTATATTGTTTATTGTGCTTTCTATTCTCTGTTTTATATGTGCATGCATTTAGAATACCCCGGTTATCAAACCTTATAATATATTTTTTCCTGACCGGCTGCTTTCACTTTCAGGCGTCCGTCTTCCAGAAAGAAGTCAATAACCCGGCCTGTATTACCGCCGGTATCCTCTTCAAGAATCGGAATCTGAAATTTCTGAAGTGCCTTTTTAACCTCTTCCACATTCCTGTCCCCAATCTGGCCTAAAGAAACATTAGCTTCAAACTTGAACATTGATGCGCCCCCTGCAATTTTTGCGGAGAGAAACTCTTTCTTTGCTCCCTCCTTCAGGAGGTATTGAACCAGATATGGTACTGCAGTATCAGCAAATTTTTCCGGGTTTGCCCCGTTCGCTGTATCGTTCGGGAGGAGAATGTGAGCAAGCCCCCCGATTTTTTTCATCCTGTCATATATGCAGATACCCACACAACTGCCGAGAATCGTTCTCAGGACAGCAGGCTGGGCTCCGGTTTTGACCTGTGCTACTCCGACATTTATTAATGATCCGTTCATAACCTGTTCTCTGTTTCGGTATTAAAATCATTATATACATATCTATGAATGAGGCTTTTGTCAAGGTTAATAGCCCATTTTATTAAGTTTTTTGTTTACAGATATATATATCAGCGGTATATTCAGAGCATGACAGGGAAAATTGATGATAAAGATCTTCTGGCTGATATAAAAAAAATGCTTCAGGGTGCAGGTGATAAAAGCATAAACAGCATCACCGGTATTTTTATAGATGAGACTCTAAGCGAATTCTATCAGCTGAACTCAGAGATAATCATTCCGCATCTGCCGGTAAAAGAGATTGATCTGAAAAATTCTCATGAACTCGCAGGGCTTTTAATCCCTCGAATTCCTGAATATTTCACGCTGCATACTTTTCTTGAGAAGAGGAAACCCTCTTCAGAGCAGCATTCGCTGCATTTCATCCGGCATGTTGAAGGGACTGTGGTTGATTTTGTTCATATAATCAGATTTGATTTCAGGTTTTCAGGAAGACGCGGAAGGATTATTGACAAGGGGGATTCAGAGAAGTATCCGTCATATGCCGCAGATATGCTCTATTTTAAATCACATCTTGTCCCTGTTTATAAGGGGAGTGATCCCGATGAACTGGTTTCAGTGCGGCTTAAAGAAAGCATTGAAATTGAATCCGACAAGCGTCTTTTCACTTCTGTAATATTTGACGAGTACAGTTCAAGGGAGATCTCTATTGAGTTATCAAGGAGAGCCGGTGCGGATATTTTCAGCGTGCCGTTGAAGATCTATCCATTCATTAATTATGAATACTTCACTGCCTGTCTGAATATCCCGGATCCTTCACCAGAGAGGATTGCTGCATCAGTTCAGATCTTTGAGCCACTTTTTATTTATATTTATTTTAACTACAGAACTTCAAATGATATTATTGATATTGAATCAGTGAACCGGTTTGCAGATTCAATCGAAATTGTTGACGATAAAGTTTCTCTCAAACCTCAGTTCCTTCTTGACCTTAAGGATTATTTTTCTTCGTATACTCTTTCGACCGATGATGAACTTCTGCTTAAGGGGTGGAAGAGGTTTAAAGTCAACTAACGGCTCCCGCTGAAAAGTTTAATCATACAGATGCAGGTAAATACCCGATGCACACAGCAAAAAGAAAAGTCATAAGATTCTCCGCAGAGAAGCAGTATTATTCTGACGATGAAATAATAAAAGAAGAGCCGCTTGTTATAAACGTAAATGGTGAGAGGGCTTATTTCTGCATGAGGCTCCCCGGTATGGACAGGGAACTTACGGCAGGTATTCTTTATAATGATGGTTTAATATCATCACCGCAGGATATAAAGAGCATTGTGATCTCCGGAGATTCGGTTGAAACAGAAATAACAGGTGCAGCTCCATCTGAAGTAAAACGGGTTTATTCGTCTACAGGAGGGATGTCGACTTCCGATCTGCTCAGGCCAGCTGTTGCCGCGGAAGAGTGTGACATGAGCCCTGATGATCTCTTCAGGATGAAGGGTGAGTTTCTTCTCAATCAGAAATTTTTTGAACGCACAGGGGGTACACACTGCGCCGCGTTATTCGGGAGTAATGGAGAAATGATTGCCTTTGCTGAAGATGTGGGGAGGCACAATGCCCTTGATAAATGCGCGGGGAGCATGCTGCTTGCAGGCAGACAGGGTGATGCCGCTGTTGTTGTGCTTTCATCGCGCCTGAGCCTTGAGATGATTAAAAAGTCCTACAGAACCGGAGCATTGATTGTGGCAGGTGTATCCGCTCCCACCTCTGCTGCAGTGGAAGCGGCTGATTCTTCTGGGATTACCCTTATAGGCTTTATGAGGGAGAAGAGGTTTAACCTGTACACCCACCCCCGCAGAATAAAAGGGATTACAGCATAATAGCCCCTTCTATTTCTGTTTAAAATTTTTCGAATCCGTCATCCTTCATGAAGTCATCAACTGTTGTTTTTGTGGTGGCTTTTTCCAGCCTGAATTCCTTAGGTATCTCTTCATCCGGTATATTATTCTTTTTAACCTGCTGAGCGGGCTTTGCGGTTTGAGTATTTTTCTGTTTTTCAGCTTTTTTCTGCTCAGATTTTTTCTTTTCAGCTTCAGTATTTACTTTCAGATGAATTTCTTTTCTGCCGGAAGATTTGTCTTTATCCTGCCTTATTGTAAACCTGCTCATAAGTGCAAGGAGCTCCTGCGCCTGGTTTGCCATCTGTTCACTGGCAGATGCTGTTTCTTCGACAAGAGCGGCGTTCTGCTGTGTCATTGAATCAAGCTCCATGATGGCTTTATTTATCTGCTCCATTCCTGCTCTCTGTTCATCACTTGCAGCTGCAATTTCTGCAATTATCTGTGCAGTGGTTTTCGCAGAATTTGCGATTTCTTTAAGAAAAGCACCGCTTTCAACTACAAGCTCAGTCCCCTTTTCAACCTTGGAAACCGATTCACGTATAAGCTGTTCAATTTCCTTGGCGGCCCCGCCTGATCTCTGCGCCAGGTTGCGCACTTCACCGGCGACGACTGCAAATCCGCGCCCCTGGTCTCCGGCCCGGGCAGCTTCAACTGCGGCATTCAGCGCAAGAAGATTTGTCTGGAAAGCTATCTCATTTATTACTGAGATAATCTCCGCAATTTTTTTGCTCGACTGGTTTATTTCATTAATTGAACCTATTGCCATATCAGCCTGGCCTATAGCTCCAACGGATTTTTCGACTCCCCCTTCGGTCAGATCCTGTGCGCTTTTTGAATTGTCTGCATTTCTCTCTACTGTCGCGGTATTCTCTTCAATTGTTGATGCAATCTCTTCAAGGGCTGATGCCTGTTCTGTCGTTCGTTGCGACAGGTTCATGTTTCCTTTTGTTATCTCATCAACTGCTGAATGCAGCTGTTCTGAAGCAATAATTATATTTGAAATAAGGTGTTCAAGATTGTCGGCAGAGGAGTTCAGTGCATTCGCAAGCTGGCCGATTTCATCTTTCTGCTTTACATTTATTCTTCCGGTAAAATCCCCCTCAGCAATTTTTGCAGCAAAGTCTCTCATTGCTCTAACAGGGTTTGAAATTTTACCTGAGATGTAATAGCTTGCAGCAAGACTTATGCCGATGGAAATAAAAACAATAATTGCTATCGCGATGGCGAGGTTTCTTACCGGGGCGTATAGTTTGCTTTTACTGACCGTAGTGCAGAGTATCCATCCTGTCTGCTTAATCTGTTCGTAGAATATCAGATGAGTTTCTCCATCCAGTTGTAATTCAGCTCTTCCGTTTTTATCAGTAATTATTTTCTGTCCCAGTGCAGCGAATTCCTTATCAGGATGATCAGTTATTTTTTTCTTCATTATGAATTCTTTGTTCTGATAAGTCATGAATGTACCGTCAGAATCCAGGAGAAAACCTTCAAGATCAATCTGCTCATCTTTCATTCCATTTACAATATTCTGGAGTTCTGTAATATCAAAGTCGCCGCTTGATGCACCCATCATTATTTTATTGCTGTCGAAGAATGGGGAGACAGCTGATATCATGGTAATCTTTGTAGCATCATCATAGAAAGGGCTCGACCAGGAAACGCTGTTTTCAGGTTTCCCTTTAGCCGTCTTGTACCAGTCCTGATTGTGGAAGTCATAGGAAGCAGTTTCGTAATCAGTTGTATAAATAATTTTATCGCCATCTTTATATACATAAGGACCAAAATATTTTATCGCTGAGCCGTATCTGTAAGGTTCAAACCAGATACCGAATCCGAAGCTTGGCTTATTGTCAAAATTTATATCTTTCAGAAATGCGACATATGCATCCCTTGATAAAGTGTTTTTATTACTCTGTGCCAATGACGATAAAGTCCGGACAATAGATGAATGCAGGTTAAGTTTGTTGTCAATCTCTGAGGATATTAGATTTAATTTGAGAGGAAGTTTTTCGCTGATCTCCTTATCAATAGAATAATAAGTGATAACAAGAGACATTACTGAGATTATAAGAATTGCGAATATGACTATTGATGTTATGTAAAGAATAAGTTTTGTTTTAAATGAATGTATGTTCATGATTTTCTCCTGCGAAAAAAAGAGATTAAAATAAAATTTTAGAATAATATTGATACAATCTGAAATTTATTTTTAAAATAATAAAAATAATTAGAATGGTCAAAATTAAATGATTTATATACTGAAATAAAAAGATTATAATTCATTGTTTCCTGTGCCCGAGGTGGGTAATACTTTTTCATCAGGGTCAACTTCTTACATTTTTGTATAGATCTCTTTGCCGCAAGGACCGGGCATGGAGTAGTCAGGAAAGACAAAAGCAATTTCTTTCTACATTTACCGGAAGTTTTTAAGTCATGTGTTCCGTCAGGAGAGGATATGACAGTGTATCCGCGCTCTCTGTGAGCTTCTCCGGCTTTCAATTGATTTATGGCTGACACAATCATTCATAACTTGAAATTTAGTTTATCAGTCAAAATATTTGTTCTTAATATATTAAAATCAGGGGTTACATATAATAGAGTCTGAGGTGGTAAATAATCAATGTGTGATATTAAAAAAAAAGAGAATAAGTATTAATTCATTTATCTCCAGACAGTATCATATAGAATTGCGCCTGGAGATGAATGAAGTTTAAACTGGGGATCTATTCTGTTTCCATCTCTGCAAGGGCTTCCATATCTTTGATAGAGAGCATGATATCGGGATTGAGTATAATAATCAGATTATTATCTTTGTTTAATACACCTTTGATAACATCACGATCAAGGCTTACGTTGAAATTCGGGACATCCTGTAGCTGACCCGGTGCACTTATAACATCAGAAACCGAATCCACAATAACTCCCACAAGAGAATCTTTGTGTTCAATAATTAGTATTACAGTGAATGAGTCATACTCTTTTTCCGGCAGGTTGAATTTCAGCCGCATATCAATAACTGGAACGACTATACCCCTGAGATTGATTACACCCTTAAGATATTTTTCGCTGTTTGGCACGCTTGTTATTGTAGTCATTCCCACTATTTCTTTAACTCTTAAAACTTCAATGCCGTAAGTTTCATTATTGATGAGAAATGTGACATATTGTTCAGATGAATTTGCTATTGTATCATCAATACTCTCTGTTGTCTGCATTGCCATATTTGACCTCCATATAAAACCTGAATAAACTCAATTTAAAATAGCATAAAATGTATGCAAGGGACAAATTATTATTAACTTATTTAGAAAAAAATATAATATTTATAAAAGGGGCTGTTGTTTTTAATCTTCTGCTTGCAATTAAAAGATTTGCGGATATTAACTATGTCAGGGTATTTAAGAATATATAAACAGGTTTAGAGAGGTGACCACTGGTGAAAGTTCTAATTGCAGGGGGGTACGGTTTTCTCGGGCAGAAGTTATTAAAAGATCTGTCTGATTCAGGGTATAGTGTTACTGTTGGAGGTAGACGGAATGCTGATCCGGTGAAATCTGATGGAGCCGGTCATCTGACAGCGGATTTTACAATACCTGGTGACTGGCAGAAGGAGGTCGCAAAATTTGATGTTATTATTAATCTTGTGGGGGTAAATATTTTTCAGAGATGGAATCCTGAAGTTAAGAAAAATATTTATGACAGCAGGATCCTTTCAACAAGGAATATAGTTGATGCTCTTAAGGGTTCACCGGGGAAGAAAAAAATATTTATAAACGCATCAGCTGTGGGAATTTATGGCGACAGGGGTGACGATGAGCTTGATGAGGCCTCTCCTGTGGGAGATGATTTTCTTTCAGAAGTATGCCGGGATTGGGAACAGGAGGCTTTAAAGGCTGCAGAAGCAGGGATGAGAGTCGCAATATTGAGGTTCGGTTCAGTGCTTGGCCGTGATGGCGGGGCTTTCCCGGAGCTGAAAAAGACTTTCAGACGGTTTATGGGAGGTAAATTAGGTAATGGAAAACAGTGGTTCCCGTGGATTCATGTTGATGACGTTACAGGAATAATAATCAGGATAATCAAAAATTCAAAAATGTCAGGAATATACAATGCTGTTTCTCCGGGTGTTTTAACTAATAAATATTTTACAGATATCATGGCTGCTGAGGTAAACAGGCCTGTACTTATACCTTTTATACCGGGGGGCGCTCTTAAGATAGTTTTTGGAGAATTCGGCGGATTTCTTGTTAAGGGGCAGAGAACAGTACCGGCAAAACTTATTAAAGAAGGGTATAAGTTTAAGTATTCGGATGTTGGTAAAGCTGTCAAATCTCTTCTTTAAAAGAGTAACTGGTTTTTCCCGATGGAATTCATAAGAATTTATCTTTTTGCAGAAATTATGATCTATTTTGCATGAGATATATATGCCGGGAAATTAATATTGACAAAAGACGGAGTGTTTTTAGGATAATCCTTTCAAATTGTCGATTTTATTGTATATTTGAAGAAAACACTGTTAAGATAATATAAAATCAGAAAATATTAATGTTAGAGAGGTAATTTCCGATGAAAAGGACATTTCAGCCGAGTAAATTAAAGAAATACAAGAAACACGGCTTCAGGGCAAGAATGGAAGATGAGGATGGAAGAAAAGTTCTCCAGAGGAGAAGAAGAAAAGGTAGAAGAAAACTCACTGTATCAGATGAAAAAAGGATGCCCAAATAATTAATTAAAATCAGGATGTGAAAAGAGCATATTCATTAAAAGGCAGGAAATCATACAATTCAGTTTTTTTAAAGGGAAGAAAGAAAAGGGGCAAGGGTGTTATTATTTTCGTTTTAAAACGAAGCATAAGCGGTAAGCCTGATAATAAGTCAAATTTCAGAGATATAAAAGTTGGAATCGCGGTAAGCAGAAAACTGGGTAAAGCTAACAGAAGAAACTGGATTAAACGAAGAATCAGATCTGTATGTAATGAGTTTATTGATCAAATGAATGATGAATTATCTATAATTATCAAGCCCGGTCAGGAATCTCTGAAAATGAGTTATGAAGAGCTCAGGAGTGATATTTTAGGAGTATTAAAGAATTCCGGGGTCATAAATGAAAGCGGTTAAATATATCATCAGTCTGCCCGGGAGCATCCTCTCTCTGACAGCTGTTGTTTTTATTAAATCATATAAACTGTTTATATCTCCGTTATTACCTGACGCCTGCAGATATTACCCTACCTGTTCAACTTATGCTGAACAGGCAATCAGACGTTTCGGAATATTTAAAGGCGGTCTACTTGCTGCGAGGAGGATTTTGTCATGCAATCCTTTTGGCGGAAGCGGGTATGACCCTGTTCCTGAGATCTTCAGTTTCAGGAAATAAAGATTAATATAGATTAATATAGATTCTTCCCTTAACCTGCCGCAGTTTTTCACGTCATATCACTGGATGAATGTTCAGTTCATTTAACAATAATGCTGTTAAAGGTAAAATAAATGGAAAAGAGAACCTTGGTTGCAGTCCTGCTTACGATGCTTGTCTGGGTAGGCTGGTTCTGGTTTTTTGTGCCGGAACAGGAACAAAATAAACAGGTAATAACTCAGGAACAGAGTGCGGATTCTGAAGAAGTCAAAGAATCCGCTGGTGCTAAATCAGAGGCAGCGGTAAAGACACCGTCAGCAGTATTATCTTCTGTCTCAAAAAATCTGAAGGAAGAGAGTATTCTTCTTAAAACAGGAAAATTCAATTTTGAACTTCAGAATAAAGGCGCATCTATAAAGAAAGCTAACTATACAGATAGAAATATCGAACTTGCTATCAATGAAAAGATATTCAACTCAAATGGTACAATTGATTTTGCTATCCATTTTTCTGAAGAGGATTTTCTTAAAGGGAACAGCCTGGAAAATGAACTCTGGGATTTTCAGAAAGTTGATGATCACACAGTAAAATTTTTCACTGATATATCATTCGAAGGTAATCCGCTCAGAATAGAAAAAACCTACAGGTTTACAGATAAGGGGTATGATTTTACTGTTGATTACAGATTTGTAAACAGAGGCAGAAAGCCCTTCAGTTTTAAAAACAGAGAAGCAATATTCTCCCCGTCAGATACTCTTGGCCCGAAACTTGATTATAAAAACAGAAATAATCATATGATGGGAATTTACTCTGTTGACAGTGATTATGAGCAGAACCTGAAAGGAGGGGGATTTTTCTCCAAAGCAGGGGAGGTTAAGAAAAAGGAAGGGAATGTTGATTATACAGGTATAATGAGCAGATACTTTCTTCTCATAATGATGCCGCAGCAGTCTGCAGCAAAAGGGATGATTTTTGACAACAGGGACCATCACGGATACCGAACAGGTATGACTGTTGATATGCCGGATATTGCTCCCGGTGGTGAACTTGCAAAATCCTTCAGAATTTATCTTGGCGAGAAAGATAAAGAGATGCTGGGAGCAGTGGATCAGAAACTTGTTGATGCTTCTGATGTCAGCACACTCATCGAACCGATAAGATATTTCGTAATCTGGGCTCTTCTGGGAATCAATAAGCTTTTCGGCAATTTAGGCTGGTCCCTGGTGGTATTCTCAATACTTACAAAGATTGTGTTTATGCCGCTCACAAAGAAATCAACAGATTCGATGAAGAAGATGCAGGAGCTGGCTCCTGAAGTTAAAAAGCTCCAGGCAAAGTATAAAGATAAACCGGATGTGCTTCAGAAAGAGACGATGAAAATCTATAAAGACAACAAGGTTAACCCTATGGGTGGTTGTCTGCCGCTCCTTCTTCAGATGCCGTTCTTTTTCGCTCTGTATAGCGCACTTATTAACTCAATAGATCTATGGAATGCGCCATTCATGTTGTGGATGAAGGATCTCTCGATGCCGGACACTGTTGCAACTATATCAGGGTTTGATATCAACATTCTCCCTCTGCTTATGACTCTTTCTACAATCATTCAGCAGAAGCAGACTATGGTGGATACCGGAAATCAGCAGCAGAAGATTATGATGTATATGATGCCGGTGATTCTGCTTTTTATATTCTGGACAATGCCCTCCGGCCTTGTTCTCTACTGGTTCCTGCAGAATCTTTATCAGGTGGCACATCAGTTTGTTGTTAATAAAATAGGAAAAACAGCTTAAATGGGAGATGAAATATATCTAACAATTTTTTTTCAGGAGGCTGAATTATGAAAGTAATAGAGGTAGAGGGAAGGACATCTGACGATGCCACAAAAAAAGCCTTAGCTGAATTGGGAATCAGGGATTCCTCTAAAGTTAACGTCGAAGTAATCGATCAGGGGAAAAGCGGAATTTTCGGATTTGGTGTATCAAGACCGGCAAAAGTAAGAATATATTATAATGAAAGCACAGAGGATGTAGGAGATAAAGTAAAGGTAATGCTTGTTGAACTCCTGCAGAAAATGGGAATTGAAGGGGGAGTAAAAGATCTTAAAGAGGGAGAATCAAAAGTATATGTTGAACTTGAGAGTAGAACAAGTTCAGGACTTATTATCGGTAAGAAAGGAAAGACTTTAGAAGCCCTTCAGTTTATGATAAATCTTATGATCAATAATGTTGCAGGTAGCGATAAAAAGATTATTCTTGATATTGAATCATACAGGGATAAGAGAGAAAAGGCTCTCAAGAAGATGTCAAAAGATATGGCTTTTAAAGTTATCAAAAGCGGAAGGCCTCTTACTCTTGAACCTATGAATCCTTTTGAAAGGAGGCTTATTCACCTGACACTTCAGAACGACAAGAGGGTAACAACAAAAAGTGAAGGACAGGGTATATACAGAAAAATTAAAATTTCTCCTTCCAATGGCAACAGAAAATAAAAATGCTTGAAGATACAATTTGCGCCCCGGCTACTGCGCCGGTAAACTCATCACTTTCGATTATAAGAATAAGCGGCCCGGAATCATACAGGGCCGCTTATAGTTTATTCTCTAACCGTGAAAAAATTGCCCACAGGTTCGCTGCTTACGGTTCAATTGTGTCAGGGGGTGAAGTAATCGATGATGTGATCCTCCTGTATTATAAAGGGCCATCGAGCTTCACCGGTGAAGACATGGTGGAAATTTTCTGCCACGGGAATCCGATTGTTGTCAGCAGGATCATGAAGCTTTTTTTTGCTAATGGAGTACGGGCTGCTCAGCCGGGTGAGTTTTCAAAACGCGCATTCCTGAACGGTAAGATTGACCTTACTGAAGCTGAAGCAATTAACTCTCTTATCAATGCAAGAAGTGACTGGGAGATTAAAAGATCGCTGGAGCAGATGCATGGATCTCTCGCTAAAACAGTTAATGATATACGTGAAGATGTCATAATGCTTAAAGCTGACCTTGAAGCGGGGATAGATTTTATTGATCAGGATATTGAGTTTGTTTCTTATGAACGCGGGATTGAGATAGCGGAAGCTGTAAACATCAAGCTTTCCGGCTTTTTAAAAAGATGTGTTACCGGAGAGCGGGTATCCCGTGGTGTTGATGTTATTCTTGCCGGGCGCCCGAATGTAGGTAAATCAAGCCTGCTTAATCTTATACTTAATGAAGAGCGGGCAATTGTTTCTGATATTCCCGGCACAACAAGAGATCTGATCAGGGAGACTGTGCAGGTTGGAGGCATAAAAATCAATCTTACCGACACTGCCGGCATCGCCTCAACGGATGATGATATTGAGAAGATCGGGATCGAGCGCACGAAAAGAAAGATTGCTGACGCTTCGCTTGTGCTTGCTGTCATTGATGGAACTGCAGGGATCACAGATGAGGATAAAGAGATTCTCTCTTCATTCAAAGATAAAAAGATAATCTATGTATTGAATAAGATAGATCTAATCAGCAGTGAAAAGGCGGAGGCGCTAAAAAATGAAACAGGGTTTAACTTTATTCCGGTTTCAGCAAAGTTCGGCCATGGATTCGGCGAGCTTGAGAAAGCAATTTCTGAAGTGATTAGCAGTGAGTTTGTGGATTACGACAATTCGTTTCTGGCTGATGCACGAATTACAGGCATACTCTCGGATTCATTAATTATAATTGAACGGGTAATTGAGCTTTTCGGAAGAAAGGAACTCCCTGAGATAATTGCCTTTGATCTGAATGAACTTTCAGATAAACTCTCAGAGATTACAGGTGAAATCTCTCCTGATGATGTGCTGGGTTCGATATTCAGCAGGTTCTGCATAGGGAAGTGATATACGGTCTGTTTTATATATTCCGTAATAAGTCTACTGGATGGTTTTTCCTGATGAAGGATTAAATCTTTTTATTCCGCTATCAGTAAAAACTATAAGTTCTCCATTTTCCAGTGAACAGGAACCCGAATTTTTAAATGTCATTTTCCAGATTATTGAACCATGATTATCGGTACAGAAAATATTGCTTCCTGTGGCAATATAAAATTTTCCCCCTGATTTCGCGTACTTTTTAATTTCGCTGCTCTGCCATTCTATTGTTCCGTTCTTTATGTAGACGATCTCAGTGCCGGTTATAAAGAATTTACCGCCCCTTTCAACAGGTATACTTTCAATTACTCTGCCGGAAGCAGTTTCCCTTGCTCCCTTATCAGATCCGGGGGGTTTATACATTACGGATTCAGTTATATTATTTTTCTGATTGTCTGATCTGCCGTCACTACATGGACCTGTGCCGCATTGACATCCAGATAGTTGTATTATCGTTATGTAAAGTATTGCCATTTTCCGGGTGAGTAAAAGAATTCTGTTCATCCCAATCCTTATAGTCCTTATTTCTGATTCATGAGAGTATGGATTATTAGCTGTTGCCTATATATGTACAGGTTTTAATTATAGTTTTTATGCTTTTATCCGATCACGATGCTTTTTTATTTTCAATTTCATCTGCAAGGCGGCGGACTATTTTGCCGGTAAAAAGGTCAATGTCGTCTATCTCATTTTTCGGTATGCGGAACGCTATGGCTCCTTCATGCCCTCCGCCGTTTGTTATCTGGAATATCTCAAGAATTTTTCTGAGATCAAAATCTTTAAATTTCTGGCTGCGGCGTATCCTGAACTGGATGAAGTTTGAGTGGTCCGGTCTGTCGTGGAATGAAATGAGGCCGAAAAACCCGCTCTCTTCTGAAAGTGAGTCAGCCATGCTGCGTGATATTGAAATTACTGTGTCATAAGCATAGCTGCTGAAGACATGCTCCGACTGATCATCGTGAAGGATTATAGTATGAATGAATCCGCTGTTAGAGGAGTGTTTCCTGAAAAATTCAAAGCATGAACTCTCTTCGCCGGAGAGTCGTTTCATCTCAGCAAAAAGTTCATCGATTGTGCTGAGGTTTGAACTCCGGGTGGTCTCCCTCTTGAGAATATCATTATACATCTCACTGAACAGTTTATAACTCTGCTTTTCTTTTTCGGACTTAAAGTATTTACCCATTTGTGAATCGCCAAGGATACCGGTGAGGAGTGCAAGGACCAGGTTTCTTGTCATTATGGCAGGCATTCCTGAACTGTCATTGGCTGTGGCCCGCTCTTCGAGGACAAGAGCTATTTCACCAATAAGCTCACAGGCTGAAGAGGCGTCGTCAACAAGTGCATACTCAAGCTGTGCGGCATAACTGCTGTCGGCACCGGTATGATGATCTATCTCCATCACAAAAGCCTGGTTGTTTTCTATCCATGTGCAGATCTGCCCTGGACAGTCTATCATCTCAGGTTTGGGCGTATCACAGACAATTATCACGTCCCAGTTAACTTCGGCTAATACCGAATCCCTTATGACGGAGATTGAATTGTAGCGGCATATATTCAGCAGGTAGTCGAAGTGTTCATGAATCTCTCCGGGCAGAAAAAGTGTAGCATGGCCGTTGAGTTTTTCTACAAGAAGCCCTGTTGCAACCATTGAGGCGAGACAGTCCTCGTCAGGAAATTTATGGCCGAGAATCAGAAATGATTTATTGTTTTCAAGTTTGTCGGCAAAACGGTGAACCATGGCCTTACGTTCTGCAGGGGTATTGAAAGGCTTTTTTATTTTTTCTGTATTATTCATGGATTATCGCCATCCGTTTTTATTATCAGTTTTTAATTTGAATTTCTGCCTTTCCTTATGTTAAAAATATTTCCCGTCTGTTTTCAGTTATACAGTCTATAAGGTTTTTTACAAAATACCTGAAATTTTATTCCTGGATTATATCCTTATTAATCAATATTTAAGTTGCTGCAAATAAATGTTCCTGTTACGGGTTAAAAGACTACCTGCAAGAAGTGACGCAGCAGGTCTATTTATTAACAATATTTTTATATGACAGTATTAATACAGAATTGACTTAAATGTCTATCAATTTATTATAACATTTTATCATTTTTGTATACCTAAAAAGTATTAATAGCTTAACCTTTATACTGTAGTAAAAGCTCTATTGTCTCTGAAGTAGAAGTCTGCCGGGATAATGAAAATAGATTTATTACAATTAAGAATATCTTCAGGAATAATTACTGAATAAGAGATTTAAAAATGAAAAGAAATAAGATAAGTCATTTTATAATATATCTTCTGTTTATTGTTTCATGCGGAGGAGGTGGAGGTGGAGCTGGGGGAACTTCAGGAAATCCTTCGTCTGCCGAAGCATATCCCGCTCTCTTATTCGGAATTAACATGGAGTGGGAGAACAACGCCTATTCCTCTGTTTCAGGTGGGGAGCTCCTTCGTGACAGGTCATTCAGGATGAACCATACAGCATTTTACGATGTTTTCGGTACTCTGAAAAATCCCCTGTGGGAGAAGTATGAAAACGGAGGATCTGTGACTTTCAGTTCAACCGGCGGGGATTCCCCCTCGGGTGAAGAGAACTATCCCGGTTATGCGGAAATATCCCGTACAGGAGATTCAACATCAGTTGCAAAATTTTCAGGGGTATCGCAGAGGCTCCTTGATAAGATCAGTAACGGGAGCACATATGAGTTTACCTTTTCAAGTTACGGGGTAGGGCAGGCTGAAATTCTCACGATGTATCTTTTTGATGTCGGGAATCCCGGAGTCCCGATAAGTAACTCACCATACC
>DAISJZ010000010.1:26913-33120 GCA_036821145.1 Spirochaetota bacterium | reverse complement strand
ATGTATCTTTTTGATGTCGGGAATCCCGGAGTCCCGATAAGTAACTCACCATACCCTTCAGCTGGCAATAATACATGGCTGCGCCAGACCGTTACTCTGACGGCAACTGCAGACGCGGAAAATCCGGGGATACTTATTGTTTTATATCACCCGAACAATGACGGGAGCACGAGGACAGTTTACCTTGATGAAATGAGACTCAGTAAATCAGGGGCAACACCGGCTGTAAAGACATCAGTTAAGAACGCGCTTAATGATATGGGTGTAACATCGGTTCGCTGGCCGGGGGGTACCCTGGTTGATTTTTTTGACTGGAAGTCTTCAATTGGAACAACGGCACAGAGAGGAGAGATACAGGGATTTGCCGACTACCAGACCCCGGTATTCGGTTTACATGAATTCCTCAACCTCTGCGAGGAGCTTAACATGGAGCCTGTTATACAGGTGAATTTTCTTAAGGGAACAACGGAGGCTGAAGAGCTGGTAGAGTATATACTTGGTTCAGATTCCACTGCGCAGGGGGCCATACGCAAAGCAAACGGGCGGACCGCTCCATGGAATGTGCGTTATTTTGAGATCGGGAACGAACCGAGCAAAGCTTACAGGGGGATATACTCTGAGTCGGATGCGGCTCTTGGTTATTCTCTCCTGGTGAAGCCGGTCAATGAGGCGGTAAAAACTAAAGCATTATCTCTGGGGAAGAGTATAAAGATATCAGGTATTATTGAACCTTCCTTTCAACTGGCAGAATGGCTTGCTGCGGTGGCTGCTATGCCCGGTGCAGCGTACGATCCCGTTCGCCTTATTTATAACTGGAATTCAGGGGCCCTTGGCGCAAGCGGTTTTGGAAGCGTTGACCTTCTTGACGGCCATTTCTACGGTTTCAGGGAGTATGATCCATTAATGACTCAGGAGGGGGTTCTTAATGCGGTAATGGCAAGCGGTGCTACACTTGAAAAAACCATGAGTGACAAAATAAGTCCTCTCTCCGCTCTCCCTCTTATACTGACTGAATATCATCTCTTTCCTGAACATAAGGATACGAAGGTTCCTCAGATAAATTATCTTCACGATTTTCAGTCAGGTTTAGGCATTGCTGATATCATCATTTCGCTAATGAAGCTCGACGCGGCCGGCGCTCATCTGTACAGCTTCGCGCACCCCTATTTCGGTGCCGTACAGAATACTGATACTGCCAGGCTGAGGCCCGCGGGACTTGCCATGAAGATGCTTTCACCCTTTGCCGGGGAGGAGAAGCTAACTGTATCTGCTGATAATACTGAAACTGTCACAATTGCAACGGGTTCAGGAAATATTCCATCAGGCCTTGTGTATCCGGTTGTTTCAGTATTTGCATCAAAAAACAGTTCAACAGGAAAAACGAGAATTGTTATCCTGAACAGGTCCTTCGGTTCAACGAAAACACTTACCCTGACCTTCGGCTCACCTGTGGAAGGGAGCGCCGATATATTTACTTATTCAAACAGTGACCTGACTGCCGGGAATGAGACAGGAGTTAATGTATCAATAACAGAGACCACCGGCAGTTTTACAGTCCCGTTCACTGTAACAGTGCCTGCTCACAGCCTCACAAGAATTGATATGAAATGATCCCGTTATTTCAAAATACAGTTTTTTAGCAGTAACCCGTTCCATCCCAGCAGTGTGTACATAATTGTTCTTTCGGGAGGCCGATAGCCTCAACGAGATCTTCAAGTGTCTGATAGCGGAGAGTACTGAGTTTCAGTTTATTGCAGATATGCTCAACCATGGCCTTATGCTTATCTGAGCCGTCTTTCGCGTATTCATCAAGAAAAGCTGTTTCTGAACCTTCAATATGAAGAATCGCTTTCCTGCCTGCAAGATCAAGGGTTGATCTTGATGTTGAAAAATTCAGGTATTCGCATGGATAGATCAGGCAGGGACATGCTATGCGCATGTGAATTTCACTCGCACCATACTCATGAAGGATCTGGACGTTGTCCTGGAGCTGTGTGCCTCGAACCACTGAATCATCGCAGAAGATAATACTTTTATTATTAATAATTTCCCGAATAGGAATAAGTTTCATCCTCGCTACAAGATCTCTCATCTTCTGGTTCTGCGGCATGAAGCTTCTTGGCCAGGTCGGTGTATATTTCACATAGGGTCTCATGTAAGGTATACCTGAAGCATGTGCAAAACCGAGAGCATGGCCTATCCCGGAATCCGGGATTCCTCCAACGAGATCAGCTTTAACATTTTCTCTTCTGGCAAGCGCGGCTCCGCATTTGTAGCGCACCTGCTCGGTGTTAATCCCCTCATAACTGGAGGCAGGGTATCCGTAATAAACCCAGAGAAATGAGCAGATCTGCATCTTCTCCCCCGGTTTCTGCACCTGTTCAACACCCTCCTCTGTCATAAGAATAATTTCACCGGGCCCCACGAATCGATCAATTTCAAATCCGAGGTTGGGGAAAGCGCTTGATTCTGAGCTTGCAGCATATGCGTCTTCTCTTTTCCCGATAATGATTGGAGTACGACCGAATTTATCCCGCGAAACATAAATTCCTTTTTCGGTAAGGAGGAGCATCGAACATGAGCCTTTAATCCGGCTCTGTGCGTAACGGATCCCTTCTTCAAAACTGCCGCGAAGGCTTATAAGTGTGCCGACAATTTCCGTTGGACTCGGCCCTCCGCTGCTTGTTTCGGACAGGTGAATGTTTTGTGTAAATATTTCTTTGACCAGTTCATCTGTATTAATAATTTTGCCCACCATAACCAGGGCAAATTTCCCGAGATGAGAAAATAAAACAATAGGCTGTGCGTCTGTGTCACTTATGACTCCTATCCCCATATTCCCTGTTAATTCTTTTAGTTCAGGTTCAAATTTATTACGGAAATAGGCATTTTCAAGATTATGTATTGTTCTGTGAATACCATCATTGTCTATAGTGGCAAGTCCCCCTCTTTTTGTTCCGAGGTGGGATAAATAATCAGTCCCGTAAAAAAGTTCATTAATACAGCCCGATTGTGAACTGCATGCAAATATACCACCCATGACGGCTCCTCTGTTTTACGTAGTTTGTATTTAAAAGATATTAAATCATTTTATCGGGGCAGTCTGTCAATAAAAAACTATATATAGTATAGTTGGAGTAATTGTGCCGGGGTAATAAACAAAAATCAGGAAATTTCCTGATTATAGGTTCTGTTTAAGAACCTATAAATCAGGGCAATATATTAAATGGAATAATTGATTATTTGAGCCAGCTGTCTACTTTTTCTTTATTCTCTTTAACCCATTCCCGGGCTGTTTTATTATAATCAGCACGTTTTTCCTGGTTTGCAACCATTACTTTTGATATATCAACATTGCTCCAGTTGAATTTATCAAGAAAGTTGTAAACTTCAGGCATGTCATTCTTAAGACCTTTTCTTACAACAGTATTAATGGTTTCTTCCGCACCGAATTCCTGTTTAGGATCTTTAAGAATTTTCAGATCCCATCTGCCGAATTTCCAGTGAGGAGCCCAGCCTGTTACAACGATCCATTCTTTTTTATCAATTGCATCTTTAAGGGCTGCTGTCATTGTTGCTCCGCTCCCTTCAATAAGCTTTGCATCGACTCCGTTCTTTTTAATGTATTTTTCTGTGAGTTTCATAAGCCCTGCACCGGGGTCGATGCCGATTATCTGATTATTGAATTTCGCGATGTTGGTCTTAAGATCAGCCAGGGTATCTATAGTAACATATGATGGAACTACAAGGCCGATCTTTGCGCCTTTATAGTTAGGGCCAAGGTCTTCCACATTGTCTTTTACTTTTGCGAGGTAGTCAGCATGGGTCACAGGGAGCCAGGCTGTAGTCATGGCATCAGCTTCGCCGGCGCCGATTGACTGCCACATTGCAGCAGCAGCTACAGGTAAGACTTCAACAGTATAGCCGAGCCTTTCTTCAATTACAGCTTTGGCAACATGTGTACTGGCAACGGCACAATCCCATTCAACATATACAAGTTTTACGGTTCCTTTACTCTCTTTTTTAGCGCATCCTGCAAAAACAAATGCTGTTAAAGAAAGAGAAAGTAAAAGCAGTGTAATTTTTTTTAACATAACTATTCTCCTTTGTTGTAGTATTTGTAAATCGTTATTAGTGAAATGATATATTCCGGTCTGAATGAAACATATCATCTGACGGTCTTATTCATTTTTTTTCCGTAAATTTTGCGTAATTCGATCAAGTATTATGGCCATAATAACAACAGCGAGTCCGGCTTCAAAGCCCATGCCGGGGCGCAGCCTCTGAATCGCTCTCCATACTTCACCGCCAAGGCCGCCTGCGCCGATCATTGCTGCTATTACCACCATTGAAAGCGCCAGCATTATTGTCTGGTTAATACCCGCCATAATTGTAGGTGTAGCCAGAGGCAGCTGTATCTGGAAAAGTTTCTGTTTTTTTGTGGCACCGAAAGAGTCTGCAGCTTCTATAAACTGTTCGGGAACCTGCTGAATTCCCAGACAGGTGAGCCTGATTGCCGGAGGCATGGAAAAAATTACTGTTGTAAAAACTGCGGAAACCACCCCAAGTCCGAAAAAAGGTATTGCCGGAATAAGGTAAACAAAAGCCGGCATTGTCTGCATAAAGTCAAGTATCGGCATTATAACTCTTCTGGCCCGTGTGTTAAGAGCTGCGAGAATGCCAAGCGGGATACCAGCAAGTATTGATAAAAAGGTCGAAATTATTACAAGGGTCAGAGTTGATATAGAAGCTGACCATAAGCCCAGGTTCCATATAAACAGCAGGCCGAGTGCTGTGAAGATAGCAATCCCTCTTGTACTGAAGTACCATGCAAGAGCCACAAAAAGAATTATTAAAACCGCAGGTGGAATAAACATCAGAAATTCATTTACGGAATCTATTCCGACTTTCATGACAGATGATATGGCTTTTGTTATAAAAGAAAAGTTCTTTGTAGTGTAATCTATAAATGTATCTACTGCAACATCCAGTGGTAATTTTGGTATTATCATTGTGATACTCCTCTTTCAACAAGACCGGCAATGACTGAACCCCTCGCGATCATCCCGAGCATTCTGCTGTTTTCATCAACTACAACAAGGGGATATTTTGAATCAGCAATCACGGGCATAATCTCCTGAAGTGGCGCATCAGGTGATACCTGCAGCTCCTGAATCTCTTCTACAATGTTCTGGAGATCTTTTTCACCCCTGTCTACAGCCTGTTTTGCGTTTTCGGCAGATACGACACCTTTGAACAACTTTGCTCTGTCAACTACGAAGATGCTTGATATACCTTTTTCTTTCATTGTATGAAGCGCTGTTTTAGGGCCGTCTTTTCCGTAAGTAATTGAGCTGCATTTTATCATGACATCTTTAGCGGTAAGAACCCTGGTGAGGTCAACATTTTCCACGAATTTTTCAACATACTCCGTTGCCGGGTTAGTAAGAATATCCTCCGGAGTACCAATCTGAACTATTTTGCCATCTTTCATTAAAATAATTCTGTCGCCTATTTTCAGCGCTTCATTTAAATCATGTGTTATGAAGATAATTGTTTTTTTAACTTTATCCTCAAGGCTCAATAGTTCATCCTGCATTTCCGCCCTTATAAGAGGGTCAAGGGCGCTGAATGCTTCATCCATTAAGAGTATGTCAGGGTTTATAGCAAGAGCCCTGGCGAGTCCCACTCTCTGCTGCATCCCCCCGCTTAGCTGTGAAGGGTAGTAGTCAGCCCACCCTTTCAGGCCAACCATATCAAGCGCTTCCAGACCCTTCTCAATACAAACAGCCTTATCTGTTTTACTTATCTCCAGACCGAAATAGGCATTCTCCAGAACAGTCTTATTCGGGAAAAGGGCAAACTGCTGAAAAACCATACCGAACTTATGCTGCCTGAATTTTCGCAGCTCCTCGTCGGAAAGGGATGTAACATCTACTCCATCTATTGTTACTTTGCCTGATGAAGGTTCAAAGAGCCTGTTTATACATCTGAGCAGGGTGGATTTACCGCTTCCTGAAAGTCCCATGATAACAAGAGTTTCTTTATCATATACTTCGAATGAAGCATCAACTACCCCAACGGCACAACCGGTTTTTTCAAGTATGGTATTCTTGGGAGCACCATCTTTTAACATTTTTAATGCCGGTTTTATGTTTGTGCCGAAAATTTTATATACATTTTCAACTTTAATTTTAATCATGACCG
>DAISJZ010000010.1:0-26813 GCA_036821145.1 Spirochaetota bacterium | reverse complement strand
GCATAAACTACAAGCTCTGAGCTTTTATGAACATTCAGTTTTTTCATTATATTAGCCCTGTGGACTTTGACTGTTCTCGGGGATATTCTAAGGCATTCAGCTATATCATTTCCGCATTTACCTTCTGCAATCAGTTTAAGAATTTCTCTTTCGCGCCCTGTTAGAAGTTTGAATTGCGACTCTTCATTTTTTTCGAAAGGATTATCTGATATGTAATCTGATACAATCCTTGTGGCCACTCCGGGGCTCAGGTAGACTGTATCTCTCATAACAGCTTCAATTGCTCTCAGAAGGTCGTTACCTGCGTCATCCTTTAATACATATCCGTTTACTCCTGTTTTGAGCAGTTCCTTAACATACTCTTCATTGTTATGTCTTGAAAGAATGATTATTTTTATTTCAGGGGCATATTTTTTAAGGTATCTGGCAACATCAACACCGCTCATGGTGGGCATCGATATATCAAGGATAGCAATATCCGGCATCAGTTTTTCAATTGAATCGAGTGCCTCCTTTCCGTCGCCGGCTTCACCAATAACTTTATATGAACTGTTATCCTCGATTATAAGTTTCAGCCCCTCGCGGAATATTGTATGGTCATCCGCCAGAAACAGGGTAATTGTATTTTTCATGATTGTTCCACTTTTATGTTTATGATAATAGATGTTCCTCTATCTTTTGATGAAGTTATAATGAAAGATCCTCCGTGACTGTTAACTCTTTGTCGTATATTGTTTAACCCGAATCCTTTTTTATTGTTTTCAGGATTCTCCATGTTAAACCCGCATCCATTATCTGTAATAGACAGTTTCACATCTCCCGATTTTCCTGATAAATAGAAATAAACAGAATCAGCTCCGGAGTGTTTTATTATATTGGAGAACAGTTCCTTTATAATTCTGTATAAATCCACTTCAAGGTTGTGAGGGAACTGTTCATCAAGGTGTATGTTGAGATTCGCCTTGATTTTGTTAATCTCGAGAGAGTTTTTTGAGTACCATCGTATGGTGGATTCAAGGCCCATATCTGAAAGAAGTGACGGATAAAGATCTTCATATATCTCTCTGAGTTCGCTGCTGGCAGTATCTATAAATTTGAGGCCGGTGATAAATCTTTCTTTATGTTTCATGTTGTCATTCTGATATGCGAGGAAATTCAGCTTGGCAGCCAGTATCGTCTGGCCTACACCATCATGAAGATCTTTTGATACACGTTGTCTTTCAAGTTCCTGTGATTTTATTACCATCAGGGAAAGTCTCCGGTTTTCTTTTTCAATTCTTTTCCGTTCTGTAATGTCATTGAAAGAAAGTATAGTTCCTACTTCAACACCACTACCTTTGACGGATGAGGCCGAGATTTCAACCTGGAAAATTGTTCCGTCATTACGATAAACATCAAATTCCAGTTTTTTATCTCTCTCTTTTTTCAATATCCGTTCGATGTCAGAGATGTTGCTGATCTTTGATGCTACAAAAATATCAGCAGCATAATTTCCGATTACACTATCCCTTGAGTCATACTCGAACATATTCAGGAAAGAGGGGTTTACATACCGGATTATACCATGAAGATCAGTAATGGCTACTCCGTTTAAAGTGGAATCAAGTGAGTCATATATGAGAGAGATGTAGTGTTCTTCACTCCATTTTCTGTTCAGCTCATTTTCGAGGTAGCTGATTCGCTCAATTAATTCTTTTTTTCTGTACCGGTTATAATTCATAAGCAGGTTCTACCTATGACTATGAATTTGCTATTTTTGCGCTCCGGTCAATAATTAAATATATATGGTGAGTCAGAAAGTTTTAGATAATTCCGGGGTAATGAGATTGCTTAATACCCCGGAATTATAAGATTTTTTTTAAGAAACAGCAGCTGGTTTAAATTGCTTTTCCCCCTCTTTCACCTGTTCTTATCCTGACGCAGTCGTTAAGTTCCCGTATAAAAATTTTTCCATCTCCGATTTCACCATTCCCATGACGGGCAAATTCAACGATCGTATCCACTGTGATTTCACAGAAATCATCGTTACATGCTATATCAAGGCGGACTTTGGGGATCAGGGCGGGGACTACCTTTACACCACGGTATACATCTTCATCAGGTTCCTGCTGCCCGTGGCCTGAAACCCTGGAAACTGTTATTCTTTTAATCCCTCTTTCGTAAAGGGCCTCTCTGACTGTGTCGAGTTTATCCGGCTGAATAATGGCAGTAATAAGTTTCATGGCAACCTCCTAATTAATATGAATAAGGCCGTAGCCCTGCTCGGCGTGTTCACTCTGATCAAGCCCGGCAATCTCTTTTTTCTCCTCAAGACGGAACCCGATAGTTTTCTGGATAATCAGTGTAATAATCAGAGTTGCAAAAGCTGAATAAAGTATAGCTATTAAAACCGCTATCCCCTGTGTGCTGAACTGCGAGAATAGAGTCCACCCCGCATCACGGCTTTCAGTCCAGGAACTCCTGAGGAATAACACAAGAGCCAGTGCTCCAACTATCCCCCCTGTCCCGTGAATTCCAAAAACATCAAGGCTATCGTCATAACCAAGTCTGTTTTTTATAAGTATAGCTCCATAACAGAAAATTGAAGCGATTATCCCAAGAAAAAAAGCGCCAAGAGGTGTAACAACACCGGCTGCAGGTGTTATTGCCACAAGTCCGGCGAGTACGCCTGAAACAAAACCAAGACTTGTTGCTTTTTTATGATGGATGATTTCTATTACCATCCAGGCGAGGGCGCCTGATGAAGCAGCAACCTGTGTAAGGGTTAACGCTCTTGCTGTATCCAGCCCGCTTGAAACAGCGCTGCCTGCGTTGAATCCGAACCAGCCGACCCATAAAAGGCCTGCACCCATTAGAGTCATTACAAGGTTGTTCGGCTGCATTGCTGTCCTGGGGTAGCCCCTCCTTGCTCCGAGATAAAGGACAATGACAAGGCCGCTGATTCCTGATGAAATATGAATAACAGTTCCGCCTGCAAAATCGATTGCTCCCATCTGAGCAAGAAATCCTCCACCTGACCAGACCCAGTGACAAAGGGGATTGTATACAAGGAGACTCCATGCTGCAATAAAAAGAAGGTAGCTTTTAAAATTTACTCTTTCGGCAAAAGCTCCGGCTATAAGTGCGGGGGCTATTATAGCAAATTTTCCCTGAAACATCGCATAAACGTATTCCGGTATTCCTTCAGCAAGAATGCTGGAGTCAATTCCGTTTAAAAAGATGTATTTTGTATCCCATCCGAGAAATCCGCCTAAAATATTGTCGCCGAAACTAAAGCAGTATCCGACTGCAGTCCACAGCACACCGATCACAGCCATGGCTGAAAAACTATGCATCATCGTACCAAGTACATTTTTTGTCCGCACAAGCCCGCCGTAAAACATGGCAAGGCCGGGTATCATGAGAAGTACCAGGGTTGTGGAAGTCAGCATCCATGCCGTTGTTCCTGTGTCGATTGTCCGGCCCTCAGCAAAAACAAATACGGGAGTTGAAATAATTATTAATGATAGAATAATGAGACGTTTCATGTCTCTACCCTCCTTTTAATTTTCTGTTATAAGGGATGCAAAAAATGATTAGTGTTTCCCTTCAGCAATACGTAATAATTGCCCGGGGTTCAGAAAGGTCAATCGGTATAGATGCGGGGTGACTTTATATGAATATAATTTTACAGAAATTTAATAAAAGAGAAAAAATAATACTCTCTGTTATGCGAAAGTGGAAGGGTATGTAAAATCGATGTAAAATTACGATAAAAAATTTATGGAATAATTTAAAAATCAGCGGGTAAAAATATTCTGTATGACTTGAAAATTTTCACAGTTGTAAGCAACAGCGTAATCCTCAAGCTCGAAACTGTTGTCTGCGATTTTTTTGTAATTAATTTCAGCGCCATTAAGATAGTTAAGTTTCCCCCCGGATTTTATAACTACAGGTATTGCACCGGCCCAGTCCCAGAGATAGGATTTTCCTATAAAGGCAAGGAGCCGATTCCGCCGGTTGTCTGCTGTAAGACATGCATGTAATGCAGTAGAGCCGAGATTCCTCGCTTTCCCGGGGAAGTTGAGCTCTATTCCTTTCATTTCGGATGAATAGAAAATGTTTGTTTCAGATTCAATCGGAGTAGTATGGTCAACTACAAGTTTCCGGTTATTAAGATATGCATTGTCATTATCTGTATGAAACAGCAGATCGCATCCGGGCGAATATACAAATCCGTAAGACGGCGTTAACCCGGCAAAGAGTCCTATTGAGACACACCAGAAGGGAAGATGCATACTGAACATCGCAGTGCCGTCAATGGGGTCAATTATTACATTGATATTGTTTTCATCGAGGATTACTGATTCTGAAATATTTTCTTCACAGATGAAATTGAAATCTCTAAACCGGGATTTTATCTTTTCAGTGAGGAATTTTTGCGACTGTATATCAGCTTCAGTAACAATTGAACGGTCATCCTTGCGGTAGATATCCATATCCTGTTTCTGAAATCTGAAAGCCGCATCTCCAGCGAATTTTACAATTTCAACAAAGAAGTTTATCTCGTCACTGGAGAGGAAGTTGTGTTCCATCAGCTTAATTCCGGTTATTCTCCGAGATAAGCGGCTTTTACCCTGGGATTTTCCAGAAGACTTTTACTGTCGTCTTCAAGAACGATATTTCCTGTTTCCAGAACATATCCTTTATCAGATATGCTGAGAGCCATTTTTGCGTTCTGCTCAACAAGGAAGATTGTTACTTTATCGTTTCTGCTGATTTTTGATATTGTCTGAAATATATTCTGGATAATAATTGGCGCAAGTCCAAGTGCTGGCTCATCAAGAAGGAGAAGTCTTGGTGCACTCATAAGTGCTCTTGCGATAGAAAGCATCTGCTGCTCCCCGCCGGATAGTGATCCTGCGAGCTGCTTTCTTCTGTCTTTGAGAATTTCAAACATATCATATTTTTCTTCAATCCGCTTTTTTATAAGGGCTTTATCCTTAATCATAAAGGCGCCCATTTCAAGGTTTTCAAGTACAGTCATCTCAGGGAAGATACCTCTCCCTTCAGGAGCCATTGATATACCTCTTGAAATGATTTTATCCGTAGAATGAAAGACGCGGTCTTTTTTTGAGGATGAATTACCGTTTATAGACGTAATTGTTTCACCGCTGAAAACCACCTCACCTTCAGTAAGAGGTTCAAGCCCGACTATTGATTTAAGAAGCGTAGATTTACCCGCTCCGTTTGCTCCGATGAGACAGACTATCTGGCCTTCATTAATACTTACGTTAACACCTTTTAGTGCTTCAATATTTCCGTAGCTTACATGAACATTTTTCAGTTCTAATATTGTATTACTCATCTGTTTTTCCTAAATATGCTTCAATAACTTCTTTGTTGTTCTGAACCTGTGCCGGTGTTCCTTCTGCAATTTTGCGGCCATAGTTAAGCACAATAATTTTGTCGCAGATATTCATAACAAGTTTCATGTCGTGTTCAATTAAAACAACTGTTATGCCGAGATCCCTGATCCTTTTTATGGTAACCATAAGTTCATCTGTTTCCTGCGGATTCATTCCTGCAGCGGGTTCATCAAGAAATAATATTTCCGGTTCAGTAGCGAGGGCACGGGCAATCTCCAGCTCTCTCTGTTTGCCGTAAGGCAGGTTTTTTGCGTATTCATCTTTTACATTAAGCAGACCAAAGAAGTCGAGCCACTTGATTGAACTTTCATAAATGTCCTGTTCCTCCTGCTTAACGAAGATCCTGCCCAGAAGAAAATTTATAAGTTTATTTTTCACAATATGAGGATGGTTTGCTCTGAAGTGTCTCCCTATCATGACATTTTCAAAAACTGTCATCTCTTTGAAAAGCCGGATATTCTGGAATGTTCTTGCAATGCCGCTTCTTGTGATTTTATATGCCGGGAGCGGCGTTATATCCTCACCTTTAAAAAATACAAATCCGCTTGTGGGGTAGTCAAGGCCTGTTATTGTATTGAATAAAGTTGTTTTTCCGGCACCATTAGGGCCGATGAGACCTGTAATTGAATTTTTAAAAATTTCGATATCGACATCAGAAACGGCAACCACGCCGCCGAATTCCCTTCTTAAACTCTGTGTATATAATAGAGGCACTTTTTTTACTTCTCCAGATGTAAAATTTCTTTCTTTAATATTTTCGCATAATTCAGTTTAACTCTTCCTATAATTCCCTGGGGTCTGTAGATCATCATCAGCACAAGAATTAATCCGAATATTACCTGGTTAAGCTGAGGCGGTATTATGTGTGAAATTCCAAAAAGCCTCGGTATCTCGGATGTTATGACTATAATTATTGCCCCTGCAACAGTGGCGTAATTGTTGCCAAGACCGCCAAGAACAACCATGCAGAGAATCATTATGGACATCATAAAATCAAAAGTCAGCGGTGCGACAGACTGATTATATGATGCAAAAAGACTCCCTGCTATTCCGGCCAGAAAAGCCCCTGTTGTAAAGGCCCCGATTTTGTACTTCGCGGTATTAATCCCCATAGCAGAGGCGGCTATTTCATCCTCCCGTATCGCTTCCAGAGCCCGTCCGACTCTTGAGCGTACAATTCTGCGCACATAGTAGTACGATATCCCCACAATAACCCAGATTAGAATAACCCAGGAGACTTTGTCCATCGAAGAGAACCTGAAACCGAAAAAGTTCGGCCCCGGTATTCCGTTTATACCCATGGGGCCCTTTGTAACGCTATCCCAGTTCACAATAATATTTCTTACAATCTCACCGAAGCCAAGAGTTGCAATTGCGAGGTAGTCCCCTTTAAGCCTTAGTGTCGGTATTCCTATGAGCATTCCGCATAACGCTGCGATAATGCCTGATATAAACATAGCTTCCCAGAATCCGAAGTGAAAAGCAGTCATTAATACTGCTGTTGAATAAGCGCCTATCCCAAGAAAAGCAGCCTGGCAGAGAGAAAGAAGCCCGGTATAGCCTACAATGAGGTTAAGTCCCAGGGCGGATATGGCGTATATTCCAATGTATATAAATATGAGTAAAATAAAGTTTAACATAATCAGACTTTCTCCCTGATATTTTTAATCAGTAAACCGCTCGGTTTTACCAGGAGAATAATTATAAGTACGCTGAATGCAATCGTATCTTTTAATCCCTGCGGTATACCGAGAATTACAACTCCGAATGTTTCCAGCAGACCAAGGAGTATCCCGCCAAGCATGGCCCCGCTGATATTCCCTATACCACCTACAACGGCAGCAATGAAAGCTTTAAGCCCGGCCATCTGCCCCATGGTGGGATAGAGTTTAAATTCAAGGGACATCATAATTCCCGCAACTGCCGCAAGGGCTGAACCTATAGCAAAAGTCAGAGAGATTATAAAATTTACATTTATACCCATAAGGGCTGCAACGGGCTGGTTCTGACTTGTTGCCCTCATTGCTTTACCCAGTCTGGATTTATCTATGAAGAGTTTCAGGGCTGTCATCATAATGAGCCCGACAACCAGTATCATTATCTGGTTAGGAGTGATGCTTGTTCCGTCGAGCTGGATTGTTGAATTATCAAAGGGGTAATCGAATTTTCGTGATTTGGTGCCGAAAAAAAGCGCTGCTAAATTCATAAGGATAATGGATACACCGATCGCGCTCAGTAACGGTGCAAGTCTTGGAGCTTTTCTAAGAGGCCTGTATGCAACACGCTCAATAAAAATTCCTAATGATGCGCTGATAACCATAGCTGTAAGTAGAGAAAGAATAAATGCAAGTATTACAAATGAGCCCCCCTGTGACGGGTCGCATATCAGATAATAAACATAGTAACCGGCATAAGCGCCGAGCATAAGAATTTCACCATGCGCGAAATTTATAAATTTAAGAATGCCGTAAACCATTGTATAGCCCAGTGCTATAAGTGAATATATAGCTCCCAGTGTGAGACCGTTGAGCAGGTGCTGCAGCAGTTCGTTGTGTGGTATGTTGAAAAGATTCATCAGGTTTATTTCCTTTATAATTCTACAGAAACAGGCTGAAGGGGTGCTTCAGCCTGTCTGTCGCTAATCTACTTTATCTCAACGAGTTTTTCGCCGTCAAGTTTGAACATTTTAAGCTGTTTGAATTTTTTGTTTTCCGCAGTATAGATACCGATATTGGCTACAAGGTCTCCGTTGTCTGTGAATGTGATTTTGCCTGATGCTCCATCATAATCTTTTGTTTTTGCAACGAAATCTCTTACTTTGTCCCTGTCAACTTTCAGGTTTCCGCCCATTGCTTTGCTTGAGGTAGCTTTAATAGCATTGAGCATAATCCATGCGCCGTCATAAGCGTTAAGGCTGAAAGCGTCCGGTTTTTCTCCCCACTTGGCCTGATATTTAGCTTCGAAGTCCTTTCTCTTCTGGCTTGTCGGCTGCTCTGCCGCCTGTGTGTAAATTACACCGTTTGCAAGGTCGCCGGCAAGTTCAAGGATCTGAGGATTTGAGAATCCGTCAGCACTGTAGAATTTAGCTTTAATTCCAAGCTGTTTTGACTGTTCAAGCATCTGTGCAATTTCTGCAACGTAGTTCGGGAAATATATTGCTTCAGGATTTGCACCTTTAATTTTAGTAAGCTGTGTTTTAAAATCCTTATCACCCTGAAGAGCAGTCTCGACAGCAACAACTTTTCCGCCCTCTTTTTCAAACTGGGCTTTGAAGTCCATTGCAAGACCCTGGCTGTAATCATTTTTTATGTAAAGGATTGCAACTGTTTTTACGTTTTCAACTTTTGCAAGATATTTGCCGAAAACTATGGCCTGAAGGGCATCACTCATAACATCTCTGAATATAAATTTCCCTTTTTCTGGGAGATCTTTATGGGTTGATGATGGAGAAATCATAACTATTTTTGAAGCTTCAGCTTTTGGAGCAACCGCAAGTGATACGGAGCTGAAAACTGAACCCACTATACCGAAAACTTTGTCAACACCTGCAAGTTTTTCAATAGCAGGGTTGGCTTTCTCAACTTTACCTTCTGTGTCTTCAACAAGTACTTCTGCGTTAAATCCTTCAGCGCCGCCAGCAGCATTGAACTCTTCAACAGCAACTTTTACAGCCTGGCTCATGAGCTTGCCGTAGTTGCCTGCATCACCTGTCATTGGCCCGAGAAAACCTATCTTGATAGTTTCACCGGCTTTTACAACATCTGACTCTTTTCCGCATGCGAGTGCAAAAAGAAGCATGAAGGAAACGAGGACCGACAGTAACTTTTTCATACTAACTCTCCTTCCTGTATTTAGAATACTATATTATCCGGCTGAATAGCCTTAAATATGCTTAATATAAAGGGTATCTGAAAAATCGCAAATACTTTTACTACCGGCTCAACCGGCAAACAGCGGTTTAAGGGGTCATTTTCTGAATTATTCATTACGGTTAAGTCCGGTAACTGCGATTAGTTAAACAGTCATAATTTTGACTGTTATTTCAATCTGTCAATTATATAATGGGTTTTCAAAGGGTATTTGTTTTTTTTACAGGATGTTAATATTGAGCAGATATTTGTGCCTAATTTTTATATTTAAGGTTATTATGAATATTTATAAAAGAAATAAATCCCGACAGGTTTTAATAGTACGAATGAAAAATATACTATAAGATGGGATCAGGAACCCGGTCTGCTGGTGGCGGATTTCATACATTTTTTTAATTTGACACTTTTACCTCGCAGTTATGCCGTTGTTTCATGATAAATGTGGCTCAACAGAAGTTTTTCCTTGCCCCCATGGCTGAAATTACAACGCCCCCTTTCAGGAAGTGTGTACGTAAATTCGACCAGGACACTGTTCTTTATTCCGAAATGCTCTCCGCAGCTGCTGTGAAAGGGGGGGCTATGCATAATGAGCCCTTTATGATGAAGAATGATAATGATGAGCCCTTTGTTTACCAGCTTCTTGGCGGAGACCCTGAAACAATGGCTGATGCGTGCATTATTCTGCAGGAAAGGGGGTGCTCCGGAATTGACATAAATATGGGGTGTTCAGCTCCTGATATTGTAAAAAAATTTCAGGGGGCACGAATTCTTTCCGATAAAAAAGCTGCTTCTGAAATTATAAAAAAATGCAGGGCTGTAACCGGATGTTCTCTTTCTGTAAAGATGAGAAGCGGTTTTGAGGAGACTGACGAAGCCTATCTTCTCGAGTTTGCGAAGATGCTTGAGGGGGAGGGGGTTGATTACATTACGCTCCATCCCAGGCATGGGAAGCTCTCTTTCCGTAGAAACGCGGACTGGAAACTTGTTAGATTTCTGAAGGAAAATCTCTCAATTCCTGTTGCGGGGAACGGTGATATTGTTGCTCCTGAAGACGCTGTGAGGTTTATGAGGGAAACAGGGTGTGACGCGATAATGATCGGGCGCGGAGCTGTCTCCTCGCCCTGGATTTTTCATCTTTCAAGGGAGCTTGCTGAAACCGGTAGCTGCATGCTTGAAGTTGATCTTCTGAAAAGCTATACTGATGTAATGAATGACATAGCTGTAATGCTCCCCGAAAATCTTCATAAAAGCAGGGCTCACAGGTTTTCATTTTACTATATGAAAAACTTCACCTTTGCTCATGATTTAATGAAAAAAATTAGAAATCTTGACAGAATTGAATTCATGATAGAGACTCTGGAGGAGTATATTGCGAGGAATCCCCATGAAAGGGTGAGGATATTTACCGGAGGGAGCTAATTATATGGAATATATGAGGGTGTGGAAAGAGATCAGTGTTGAGGATGTTCAGAATCATATAATCATGGTAGAGGATAAATTCGGCCATTGTCCCGGATGCAAACAGATCGGTATAGAACTAAAGGATCTTAAAAAATGCCCCGGCTGCGGCCGTGAATTTAAATATGTTACATCTAAAGATGCGCGCGGAGGGAGGACTGATATTGTGGGTCGAACAAGGAAGAAGCTTCCTGACCTTATTTTTGTAGATTATGATGATTATGAGCGTGTGACAGGTAAGAAAAAGGCTGAGAGCCTTTTTAATATTTAATCATTTTCGATTTCATCAACATACTTGCGGTAATACACAAAAGCATTGTAGCTCTTCCCCAGATGCTCGTATATTACCGCGATATTGTAAAGAGATTCAACAAGTCCTTTGTTCAGATCGTAGGCGTTTTTAAAGGAGTGGAGGGCCTCCACGTATTTTTCCCCCATCAGTTCAGCTAAACCCAGGTAGAAAAACCCCTTTGCAAGCCCGGAATCAAGCTGCACGGATTTTCTCAGACAGGTTATTGCCTCATCGATGTTCCCTTCTTTTGCAAGGTATATTCTGCCCAGGCCGTAATATGCAAGCGATGCGTATGGGCTCAGTTTCAGTGATTCCATGAATTTATTTTCTGCAGAGTCCAACTCCCCCTGTTTGAATAATTCAACACCCTCTTTGTAGAAAATTGCGGATTGTGCTGCCGGTGTTCCGTATAACAGGGGGGTAAACAGCAGTGTGAAAAGCAGTGAGGATAAAAATCTGTATAAATTATCCTGCATATGGAATCATCTGTTTCAGGCTGTCATAAAAGAATTTTATAATTCCTTCACTGAAGAAGAAATATATAATAAACAGTATCCATAGAGAGAGTGTAAGTATGCAGAGAAACTTCAGAACTCTCTCCGCCCCCATATCATTAGCTTTATAAAAAATTACTATTAAGGATATGGGCCATATAAGGAAAAGTCCGGCGAAGACTATAATAAGAATTTCCTTGAAGAATTCAACAAAAGCTATGTACCATCCGCTTTTGAAAGTGAAAAAGCCTGTTTTAAGCTCGTTAAAGAAAAACCATATATAAAAGGCAAAAATGACAGTGGCCACGAGTTTCCAGAAAATTTCAATCCGGGGCCTGAACCACAGAAGAAGAACGGTAATCCCCCAGAATGTGAAGAATAGGAATATTGATTTTACCATTAATATTTCATTGTTCATAATTCAGTCTATCTCCAGGGAAAATACTTGTTATTATTATCGATAATATTATGTCAGTAAGTTATTAAAAAAGAGATATTATTGGTTATTTATCGCAATTATTATTTACTGAAATAATGTTTAATAGTATCACGATATCAATGATGGTGGTTTTTTATTATTCCCGAAAGTCAGGAATCCATTATAATTCCTGCGGGAGTAAAATTTTAAAATTGTACTATTGAAAATATGACGGGGCAAATAATGTTAGAACATAAAAAATACAGCTTACTGATTATTTTTTTATTTATGATATTTTTCATTTTCTCATGTGAAAATAAAAAGCTCAGCTACGGTGAAATAAATATTTCAACAGCCCCTTATATAAAAAAGGATGCTTTGAATCTGAAGGATTTTTCAATTGATGTAAAACCTGATCCCGGGAGCAGATATAGCCTGAATATTGTTATTTACAGTTATACGCAGGGGAAAGAAACAATCAGCCTTGTGAAGAATGGTGAATTTGCTGTACAGACAGGTGCTGCTGAATTAAAAGCTCTTGTAAAAATAATGGATGGGAAAAAACTAATGAGGGCTGAATTTGTTGAGGTTTCGGGGAACTCGAATGATGAGCTTGTCCGAAACCTCGCTAAATCAGTGTCAGGCCTGGGCGGGCATTAAATTATTTTTCAGTTTTATTCTGGCTCCTGCTTTTAAAAACATCTTCAGGGATTATTCGGTTTTTTTCATATTCAGCTTTAATGACGTCTCCTGCTGATGTGCGGAGGTCGTTAGCTATGGTGCACCTCCCCTCGAGAAGTACTCCGTTCTGAATAATAAGCTCCGGGGTTCTGATGTCTCCGAAAACCTTGGCAGTTGGCATAAGGAGCACCCTGCTTGTGGCATTTATATTACCCATGATAAGGCCCTCTACAATTACTGACACTGCCTCAATTGTTGTTTTGACTTTACCGTCTGCTCCTATATAAAGCTGGTCAGCTTTGAGTGATTTCCCTTCAAAGCGGCCGTCAATTCTCAGTGAGCCATTAATATTAAATGAACCTGTGAAGTATGATTTTTCTCCGATAACATTAACCGATAAATCACCGGTGCTTTTTACAATTGCCATGATACCTTCTCCTTAAGTAATGAAATCATAATCATTGAATTATTTTTACTGTCAACTTCAATTCAGAGCATTTTGTTTAATTCCGGTTTCGAAAAATCTTATAAACGGGTTTAATTACTATTTAATAAAAAATTGACTCTTAAACCTGTCCTTTTTGTATATTTTCGGTTTATTTTTACAAACGATATCAATAAAATAGTTGCGATTTTTTTATTAAGGTTAATTTTTTTATGCAGTAAACCGCTAAGAGGTAAAAAATAAATAAAAAAAGCTTACATTTCATTAATTCACTTATATGAATTAAAATGGAACTTCAAGAGGACAGAAGCAATTTTTGAACAGACGGATGAAGCCCTGCGTGTATAGTTGATGCTGTGCATGCTGTTCACACTCTTAAAAAACTAAGGAGGAGTAGATGGCCTATAACACACTTAAAGCCCTGGGGCCCAGGGAAAATCTGACAGAAAAATACAAAAAAGACAGGGCCGCTCTGGAGAAGGATTTTCAGAAGCACCTTGATGAATGGAAACAGACAGCTGTCATGGTGGTAAACCTCGCTAAGAAATATGGCGACAGGGAACAGCTTCATCATAAGCCCTATGGCCAGTGGGAGACATTTACCTGGAACCAGGTTTCGGAGATTATGTTTGCAGTTGCCGGAGCTCTTCTTAATTCAGGTTTGAAGGAGGGTGACAGGACAGGTATTTTCTCCCCTAACAGAGCTGAATGGCATCTTTCCGACCTTGGCTCCCAGCTTGTAAGATGCGTCCCTGTGCCGATCTATGCGACTAACACGGAGAAAGAGGTCGAGTATCTCGTAAATGATGCAGAGATCAAAGTCCTCTTTACCGGGAGACAGATGCACTACGACAGATCATACGCTCTACTCGATAAATGCCCGTCACTTGAAAAAATTGTAGTTTTTCACCGCGGCACAAAAATTCATGACGACAAACGTGTTGTTATGTGGGATGATTTCCTTGAGGAAGGAAGAAAGGCGGGACGCAAAGCTGAAATTGAAGAGATAATGGGGAGAGCTCATTATGATGATATGTGCACAATAATTTACACTTCAGGGACAACTGGTGAACCGAAGGGGGCTGTTCATACTCACAAGACCCTCATGCAGAATTCCTGGGGCGTTGGAAGGTATGTTGAAGGGTGCTTCACTGATAACGATTCCGACTTATGTATGCTGCCCCTTACTCATGTTCTTCAAAGATCCTGGGATTATGGAATTTTTTCCATGGGGATGCAGATCTGGTACTGTGAGGATCATAACCAGATACTTGAGTATCTGGTAGAAGCGAATCCTACTGTAATGAATGGTGCACCGAGAATATTTGAAAAGATATATTCCACACTTTATACAAAGATCAAAGAAGCGTCTCCCGTTAAACAGAAGATTTTTCACTGGTCAGTTGGCGTGGGTAAGCAGCATGGTGATAAGGTTCTTGCGGGTAAACAGCCCGGGCCGTGGCTATCATTTAAAAGGAAAATAGCTGACAAGCTTGTTCTCCACAAAATAAGAGATCTGTTCGGGAAGAACATGCATCATGTCAATTACGGCGGAGCTGCTCTTAATCCGGAGATAGAGAGATTTTTCTTTAATTGTGGAATGCTTGTTGTTTCAGGTTACGGTCTTACGGAAACTTCTCCTGTTATTTCAATGAACGGCCCGCACTGCTTTAAATTCGGCAGCATCGGTCCGGCAAGTCCACTTGTTGATATAAGGATTGATCCGGAAACAGGTGAGATTCAGGCCAAGGGGCCCAATATCTTCAAGGAGTACTATAAGAAACCTGATAAGACAAAAGAGGCATTCACTGATGACGGATGGTTCAGAACGGGTGATATCGGACGCTTTGACGATGACGGATATCTTTATATCACTGACAGGCTCAAGGATCTCATTATTACATCAGGTGGAAAGAATATTGCTCCGCAGATGATTGAGCTTATGATGGCGGAGGATCATTTCATAGAATATATAGCTGTTGTAGGTGATGGAAGAAAATATATTACGGCGCTCGTTGTACCTTCTTTTGAAAACCTTGAAGACTGGGCGAAAAAGAATGGCGTACCTTTCAGCAGCAGGGAGGATCTTATAAAAGATCCGAAGGTTATTGCCTATTATCGGCAGATTATTGATAAGAGGCAGAAGGATTTAGGTCAGGTTGAGCAGATCAAGAGGTTTACACTCCTTGCTAAGGAGTTCTCCCAGGAGACAGGTGAGATTACTCCCACAATGAAGGTTAAAAGAAAGGTTGTGCAGGAGAAGTACAAAGAATTAATTGATGCGATGTACGTAGAATAAATGTGTAAAGAAGGGGCTGGTTTATTTCAGCCCCTCCTTGAAATTATCCCCATCATATTATAAACAAGCTGTGCAGCAGCATAATCCGATACAACCGAATCGCTCACAGGGGCCAGCTCCACAACATCAAATCCCCTTATTCTTTTTGATGCAGGAATTGAATCTATGAACCTGAAAAAATCGTACCAGAAAAGCCCGCCTGGAACCGGTGTTCCTGTGTGCGGAAAAACTGAAGGATCAAATCCGTCCACATCAATGGATATATATATATCATCAGGGAAATTTCCCGGAAACTTTATGCTGAAAGAATTCTCCATGTATATCTGCGGCGCGTCCTGGAAAGAGATATCGTCATTCGCTCTCCTGTAATCCATCTCCTCTATTGAATATCCCCTGGTCCCTATCTGGATTAAAGGAATTCCCAGCTCATGAACTCTCCTCATAACGCAGCCATGGGCGAATTTTACACCGTCCATCACGTCCCTGAGGTCCGCGTGAGCGTCAAAATGCACTACGCCGATCTTTCCGAAATGTTTTTTGTGAGCAGCAATGGGGGCATATGAAACTGTGTGTTCCCCTCCAAGCACAACAGGTATTTTCCCCCTGGCCAGGATCTCCGCAACCCTTGATTCAATTTCAGTGAGCACTTCGGATTCTTCGCCGGAACAGTCAACAGCTGCCTGTGTAAAGATTCCATCCTCAAGGGGAACTGATATCCCGTCAAAAGCTTCAAGCTGCTGTGATGCTGCAATAATTGCTTCAGGCCCGCGGCATGTTCCTGTTCCGTATGAAACAGTCTTTTCGTATGGCACAGGTAGTACATGGAAGAGCGATTCGCTCTTCATCTTTCCACCCTCGCTTTCAAGAAAAAAGAGTCGATCTGTCATGATAGTCTCCCCCTGAAATCGGCATAGCCGAAAGTTTTTCTGTGAAGAATTTCTTCTGTACCTGAATCGTAGTAGTATATGTCCGGGAGTTTAATCCCGTTGAATGTATTTGTTTTTACCATTGAATATATCGCCATGTCAGTGAATATCAGCCTGTCTCCGATACTCAGAGGTTCCTTAAATGAATAATCACCGATAACATCACCTGCAAGGCATGAAAGCCCTGCGAGTCTGTATGTGTGGCTGAGCTCACCCGGCTGTCCTGAATTTATCACATGCGGCCTGTAAGGCATTTCAAGGACATCGGGCATGTGTGCTGCTGCTGATGTGTCAAGAATGGCAATCTGCATGCCGTTGTCTATGATGTCCAGAACCTGTGATACAAGGAAGCCTGCATTAAGGGCAACAGCTTCACCGGGCTCAAGATAAACATGGACATTGTATCTCTTTTTAAAATCTGTTATTGTTTTACAAAGCAGATCAATATCATAATCCGGGCGTGTTATGTGGTGCCCTCCGCCGAAATTCACCCAATTACATTTATGGAAGAATTTCCCGAAAGATTTTTCCGCTGCCTCAACTGTGCGCGCAAGTGCATCTGAATTCTGCTGGCAGAGTGTATGAAAATGCAGGCCGGAGATATATTCAGGGAGTTTGTCCGGAAAGTTTTTACGGGTAATCCCGAGCCTGGAATTTGGCGCGCATGGATCATAGATCTCAACTTCAGTTTCACGATGTTCCGGATTTATACGTAGCCCGAATTCAATTTTGCCGGCATACTTTTTTATCAGCGGGAGAAACCTTTCGTACTGCGACATTGAATTCAGCACAATATGATCAGAGAGTTCTGCAAGCTCAACAAAATCCGTTTCACTGTAGGCCGCAGCAAAGGAGTGTACCTCTTTCCCGAAATCCTCCCTGCCCAGCCTCGCTTCGTGTGGAGAGCTTGCGCATATTCCATGAAGGTATTCCCGCACGAGAGGAAACGATGAGAACATCGCAAACCCTTTAAGCGCGAGCAGAATCTTCGCACCGGTACGTTTCTGCACTGAGTCCAGTATCCCCAGGTTTTTCCGCAACAAAACGCGGTCAATGACAAATGACGGGGTAGGGAAAAGTTCCGGGTTTATCACCTGAATATTTCCTTCCATGGGAGCCCGTGTTTATTCAGGGCATCCATAAACGGGTCAGGGTCCATCTGCTCCATGTTGAAAACGCCTTCACCTTTCCACAGTCCTTTGATGATCATCATCCCGCCGATCATTGCCGGGACACCTGTTGTGTATGAGATCGCCTGGGACTTAACCTCGCGGTAGCACTCTTCGTGATCGCAGATGTTGTAAACATAGTATTCGCGCGGTTTGCCGTCTTTTATCCCTTTTACATTGCAGCCGATGCATGTTTTACCTTTTGTGCGCGGGCCAAGGGATGCGGGGTCAGGGAGGAGCGCTTTAAGGAACTGCAGCGGGATTATATCAACTCCATTAAAATGAACCGGTTCAATAGATGTCATCCCCACGTTCTGAAGAACCTCAAGGTGTTTCAGGTAGTTGTCAGAGAAACTCATCCAGAACTGGGCTTTCTTTATTGTAGGTATATGTTTAACAATTGATTCCAGTTCTTCATGGTAGAGCCTGTACATTGTATAAGTGCCGACATTTTCAGGGCACTCAAACTGCATCTTCATGGACATTGCCGGTGTTTCAACAAAGTCACCATTCTCCCAGTGCCTGCATGGTGCGGTCACTTCGCGGATGTTTATCTCCGGATTAAAGTTTGTGGCGAATGCATATCCGTGGTTTCCGCCGTTGACGTCGATGATATCCAGTTCATGGATTTCGTCAAAGTGATGTTTCAGCGCGTAAGCAGTGTATACATTTGTAACTCCCGGATCGAACCCTGATCCCAGCAGTGCAAAGAGCCCCGCTTTTTTAAACCTCTCCTGGTACTCCCACTGCCAGCGGTAGCAGAATTTTGCCTCATCTCTCGGTTCGTAGTTCGCTGTATCAACATAGTGAACACCTGTTTCAAGGCACGCGTCCATTATGTGGAGGTCCTGGTACGGGAGTGCGACATTTATAACAACATCAGGCTTTACATCATTAATCAGCTTAACAAGCTCCGGCACATTGTCAGCATCAACCTGCTCGCACCTGATTGGCCTCTTTATCTGTGAGGCTATATTCTTTACCTTGTCGAGAGTCCGGCTTGCAAGTGTTATCTCTTCAAAAACGTCAGGCACCTGGGCGCACTTGTGTGTCACAACCTGTCCCACTCCACCTGCACCGATAATAAGAACCTTTCCCATATAAGTTACCTCCTATTTTTCGAAATATGTATATCCCCTGAGACCGTTATCATAAGCGTTCATGATCTGCCGGCGTTCTTCTACTGAAATATTCCCGTCACGGATTGCCTGTTCTGCTGTTTCCCTGAAATCAAGGAGCATCTGCTTCGGGTTGAATTCAACATAAGAAAGAACATCGGCAACAGCATCACCTTCAATCTCGCGAACAAAGTCATAGCCGCCTGTGGGATATATTCTCACGCTGACAACATTGGTGTCGCCGAAAAGATTATGAAGGTCGCCAAGGGTCTCCTGGTAAGCTCCCACAAGGAATATCCCGAGATAGTAATCCTCACTCTCGGATGGTTCATGAAGCTGCAGTACATGTTTGACATCATGCAGGTCGATAAAGCTGTCGATCTTCCCGTCGCAGTCGCATGTGATGTCGGCAATTACAGCGTAACGCTCCGGCATCTCTTTCAGCCTGTGGAGCGGCATTATGGGGAAGAGCTGATTTATTGCCCAGTGATCCGGAACTGACTGAAAAACAGAAAAGTTGCAGTAATATATATCCGCTATGGCAGACTCGATGTCGCTGAGGTCCGGCGGAAACTGCTTCATCTTCTTTTTCTCTTTTGCAATTATGCTGATAATATTCCAGAAAACAGTCTCAGCGAATGACCTTTCTCTCAGCGAAATTTTGCCATGCTTGAAGTGCTCGCGGATCTCATCCCTGTAGTAAAGGGCATCGTTGTAGCACTCCTGGATATTTTTAAGGGTCATTGTTTTTAATATATAATAGAGACTTTTAATCAGGTCGTGCGAATCTTCGGGCGGTGTATCAGGTATGTCAGTAATTTCGAACTTTGCAACATCAAGCACGTTACATATGAGTATTGAGTAGTAGGCAACAGTGACTCTTCCTGATTCTGTAACAATTGTCGGATGCTGGATGTTTTCTTCGTTCATAATAGACTGAACAATTTCAATTATATCAACGCAATATTCATCTATTGAGTAGTTCCTGCTGTTTGAGAAGTTGGTATTGGAACCGTCATAATCGACTGCAAGTCCCCCTCCGAGGTCAAGGTATCCCATGGCGGCCCCTTCTTTAACAAGGCCGGCATAAATCCGTGCAGCTTCTACAACAGCGGAGCGTATATCGCGGATATTCGGTATTTGTGAACCAAGATGATAATGGAGGAGTTTCAGTGTATCCAGCATGTTTCTGCTCTTCAGGAGATCCATTGCTTCCATTAGCTGCGCGGTATTGAGACCGAAGATGCTCCTGTCCCCGCCTGACTCTGTCCAGTGCCCTCCGGCCTTTGATGAGAGTTTTATTCTCATCCCGATATTGGGTTTAATTTTCAGTGTTTCAGATCTTTGAAGTATAAGTTCAAGTTCACCGGGGATCTCAACGACAAAGAAACATTTGAATCCCATCTTTACAGCATATAAGCCCAGATCAATAAATTCCTCGTCTTTATAGCCATTGCAGATGAGGCAGGCCTCCTTATCCTTCAGGATCGAGAGCGCTGCAATCAGCTCTGCCTTGCTCCCCACTTCAAGACCGTGGTGATACCTCTGGCCGAACTTTGCCACTTCTTCAATGACCTGCTGCTGCTGGTTAACCTTGATGGGGTAGACACCCCTGTACTCGCCCTGGTAATTCAGTTCTCTGATCGCTTTTCTGAAGGATTCATTTATATAAGTAATCTGGGAATCAAGGAGGTTTTCAATCCGCAGAAGTACAGGCATCTCAAGTCCCCTTTGCCGTATCCCTGAAATAATCTCCATGAGGCTCACGTTTACGTCAGACTTGCATCCGAAAGGGCTTATTGTTACTTCACCTTCAGCGGATATGTTAAAGTAGCCGGCACTCCAGTTCTTTATGCCGTAGAGTTCCTCTGATTTTTCAGTGGTCCAGCGGCCCAGTAGTTCTTTTTTAATCATCCCACACCCTGCGAATTGATATATTCAGTAATTGTAAAAACATGAAAAAGCAATACCGGAAATAGCTTTGCCCGTAAGAAAAGCATCCATATTTTTATGATAATATATATTTTACGCCATTTTACGGAAATAACCGGAAGTAGAGGCATTTTTTTTGTTATCCTGTTTTTTACAATAAAAAAATGTAATAATGATTACTAATGCCCCTTTATCCGCTGCTATAAAATGTTTATTATTTTATAAAGAGACATAATTAATGACTAAACTAATAACATAAACAGCCGAAGATATAATAGAACAGGGAATTTGTTTATTTATGAAAAAACGTATTATCATAAGTATATTTACTGCGGGCCTGATGCTTATATCAGCAGTGTCGCTTAAAGCTGATAATGATGTAGTCAGACTTGATAATCTTGATCGTAATAATTATCTTCTTAAAACTTTACGTGATGACGTAAAAAAAACCCTCTTCACTATTAAAAGCAGAAGGAACCATAGTAACCTTCCTGATTTGAAATTTTACAGTTATAAGGTAAAGAAAGGTGAGAACTTCTGGGTTGTGCTGTCAAAGTGTTCCATGGATATGGACACCCTTATGACTGTTAACGGTCTCACTTCGCCGTTTCAGGTGGTGCCTGGCACGGTGCTTTATATACCGAACATGAGGGGTGTAATCCTCCCCGGTGATAAAAGAAAGGATATTTATCAGGTTCTTGCATACGAAAAAATCGATATAAGATATGTACGCGCAGTGAATAAAAGCAGTGACCTCGATAAAAAGTTTATATTCATCCCCTGTGGAAAAATTTCCGGTCTGGAGAGATCGATGTTTCTCGGCACAGCGTTTCTCTCTCCTGTAAAGGAGGGGAGAACAACTTCAGGCTTCGGAACAAGAAGAAATCCTTTTAACAGCAAAAGAATGGAGTTTCATAAAGGTATAGATATAGGTGTACCAATAGGTACAAAGATTCATGCATCAAGAAGCGGCAGGGTGGTTTTCAATGGCTACGAGGAGGGCTACGGAAAACTCGTTATCCTTGAACATGAATTCGGCTACAGAACATACTATGGCCATCTCAGCAGGGGTCTTGCCAAGGTGGGGGATTCGGTCAGGCCTGGACAGGTTATCGCACTTTCAGGGAATACCGGGAGATCAACAGGCCCCCATCTGCATTTTGAGATCCGTAAAAACGGAAAATCAATGAATCCTTTTACCTATATAAAGAGGGTACACTCTGTCAGATAGATTCAGATACGGTTCTAACCAGTTCATCAACCGCATCGGCAATATTAACAGTTTTAATTCTTTCACCCTTTGCAAAGAGAAGCATTTTCCCGTTCTGTCCCCCTGCAAGGCCATAGTCAGCTTCGCTGGCTTCCCCGGGGCCGTTCACTTCGCATCCCATTACAGCGATTGTTAGAGTCTTATTGGCAGAGCGGAGTGCTGCTTCGAAATTGCTGTGTATTTCAGTATCAACTTTCTCCGCGATTTTCAGCAGGTCTATATCAGTTGCGGTTCTTCCGCATGTGGGGCATGAAATTATTTTTATCGGCGAATACCTGAGTCCTATGGATTCAAGAATTTTTCTCCCAACAAGAATCTCATCTTTAGGATCTCCGGTCATCGATACTCTTATCGTATCGCCGATACCTTTCAGCAGGAGGTGGCCGATTACAATTGAGCTCTGCACAGTACAGTTCAGGCCGTACCCCGCCTCGGTAAGTCCTATATGAATGGGGTAGTCGCGTGTTTCCGCCATTATCTGGTTTGCTTCAATCGTTGCAAATATGTCGGAGGATTTTATTGATACAGCAATGTTGGTGTAATTCAGATCTTCCAGTATCCTGATATTCTCCAGCGCTGAATCTACAAGAGCCTCAGGTGTGGGATGTGAGTATTTCTTTCTATTGATAGAACCGCCGTTAACACCGATACGTATTGGTGTATTCCTGTCCTGGGCCGCAATAACAACCTCTTCAACTTTCCAGCTCTCGCCTATATTTCCCGGATTGATTCTCACCTTGGAAATGCCGGCTTCAATGGCGGCAACAGCAAGCCTGTAATCAAAATGGATGTCCGCAACAAGGGGGATGTTTACCGATTTAATTATTTTTTTCAGCGGTTCAATCCCCTTTTCATTCCTGACAGCTAACCTCACTATATCAGCACCAAGGGATTCAAGCTGCTTAATCTGTGCGATTGTCTTCTCCGTATCTTCAATAGGTATATTTGTCATTGATTGAACAGAGACGGGGGCATCTCCACCGATGGAAAGTTTACCCGCGTGGATTTTTTTTGATTCTCTTCGCTTTATATATTCGTTCATCTGTCAGACCTTAGTGTAAATAGTAGTATTTTTAAAAAACGGATTGTTATTCCGAACGAATATGAGTTTCGGTTATAATAATCTGCTATTATACTAATAATATGGATTTAATTACTTCCGGGTCAATAATATTTATAAAAAAAGAAAAGCGGCACCAGCCGCTTTTCTTTTTCTCTTTATCTTAAATAGTGATAAATTTAGAAGTTATATGCAACACCGAGGTTTGCCTGTATTGCGGTTTCATCTCTAGCTGCAATATCAAGGAACTTATATCTTCCCTCAATCATGAGAGAGAGAGGGGTCCCGCCAATTTTCAGATCAAGTCCGAGGAAGAGGTCAACACCAGCGTCAGAATCTTCATCTGATGTATCATCATCGTCAAAATCGTAGTAGTTGAGAACAGGGCCGAAACCAAGAAATGGAGATATTGAACCTTTATCAAGGAAATGCCAGTACCAGTCAAAGTGGATTCCCCAAACGTCAACAGCCATATTCGTATCAGGATTCTCAAGTGTAAACATGTCAACGCCTGGCCTGAAGTCAAGACTGTTGATTAAGAATGTACCCATGTCAAAGTATACGCCAAAAGCCCATGCATCATCATAGTCTTTGAGGTCATCTTTAGGCATTGTATAGCCGCCTTTAACGCCGATTGCCTTTGCAAATACTGCACTTGATGAAAAGCCTACAAACAGGCAGAGTGCAATAATAAGTAATGAAAGTTTTTTCATGGAAGTCTCCTTTTCCTGAAATGTTTTAAAGTAGTGCATATTTATTAATAAAGTGATTGATTTGTCAATTTATTTTAAATAAGTGCACTTCAACGGTAATTAATTATTGTAAAATAAAAAATCGGCTCATAATGATGATCAGTATTTATTTCTTAACTTATTTCATGTAATAGAGATAAAAAATCCTGGAGGTGAAATAGTTGATCCGTTTTAACAGTAAAATTTTAGTATTTATACTACTGATTCATGTATCAGCTTTAATCTCCTGCAGTAATATTATCAATGAAGAAGTTTTATCTGGTGCTGATAATACTTCTGTAATTGATGATGGTAATGATTCAGGTATACCCTTTACAGAACTAAGCAGAACATATTCCACTTCCGGAGATATAAGGATCGAAAAATCGGCAGGGGAAGGATACTATATTGCCGGTACAGTTGTTGAAGATATTGCGGATAATGTCTGGTTTTCTGTAATTGATAACAAAGGGAGTTTTAAAAATGAAGCATTTCTGAAAAGCGGTTATGATGACAGGGTACGCAGAGTTAAAGTGCTGGATAATGAGAATCTGATCATATATGCTGACAGATATTATGAGGATGGTGACATCGATTTTATTATTGCAAAGGTCAATAAAAACACAGGGATAATCTGGGATTACTGTTTTGGTGATGAAACTAAAAACAGGGTATTTGATATAACAGCCACAGATGACGGCGGAACACTCATTACCGGCCTTTCATATTATCAGGTACTCGGGTTTATGCGCTACATTACATTTACAATGAAAATTGACAGCAACGGTAGAAGCGTATGGAAAAAAGATTACAGGAGTCTTTTTTCAGTCTTCATGCCCTCAGAGATCAGGGATGCGGGTAACGGGGAATATCTGGTCTCCGGTCTTTGCCTGAACAGGATAACAAACAAGTTTAAAACTTTTTTTACAAGGATCAGCAGTACCGGAGATGTTCTCTCCTCGATATTCATTAATGCAGCTGGTATGCATACAATGTTAATCGGGGCATCTGCAGGGGAGGATGGCGGTTTTACAGGAGTAATAAGCCTTACCGGCGGATCTTATTCTGACAGTATAGTGGTTGCCGGTTTTGATAACGGGCTGAATATTCAGTCTTTACGGGAATATTCATTACCTGATTTGAATGTAAGAGGCAAATATGTAAAAGGGGCTGACGGCAGCATTATTATTGCCGGAACGCTGAATAATGAGGCAGGTAACGGCCTCTATTTCTTAAGGCTTTCAGAACAGGGAGTAATTCAGAATCTCACAACAAAGTATTATGATGAGGATAAGTATAATATTACTGATGTTTATTTTAACACAGAGGAAACGGCTGACGGGCTTCTTTATCTCTGCCGTTATAAAAACAGCACCATTTCTTCAACGGACGGCAGGCTCTTCCTGGACAGAACTTTTACAGTAAATAAATATATACCAGCTCTCTCACGGGGCTATAGCCCGGTTAACTCTGACCTGGCTGATTATGAAACCGGTGGAGTTGATCTGGAGACAGGTGACTCCTCACTTATGGAAAGAGGCGATGCGTCTCTCTCCTTTGTGATTAACTGACAAACATCACATGAGCAGTTGATAGCTATATCAGTGAAGAAAACTGTGTATCTTTTTTTTGTCACTTACATCCAAATCCGCGAACTCAAGAGCTGTATCGAAGCTTTTTTTATTCTTTTTACATCTGACCACCACTCCTTCGCATTTGATAGTGTGATTTTTTTTCGCCCCATTCAAAGAAAGCTGCATGTAGACACGGGAGTATGGTTCTAAAGATTCTGAAGTGTGGCACAGGAGCCCGTCATCACTGATGTTGACACCCTCTGCGGCAATATAATTCTCTCTCCCCATTTCAAGATCTATCATCTGGTTTATCGTAAAGCGGGGTGATTTGCGTCTCTCAGTTCTCATACATATCCTCCATAATTGCTTATAGACATTTTAATGATATAAATGAATAATTCAAAAAAAATGTGAATAATGACTCCGCTACCCTCTCCGGCTGTTCGAGAATTTGTGTTGACAATTTATCTGTATTATAATAACTGAAAATAGACATAAATATATATATTGCACAGAAATGCAGGACTAAGCCGGTTAGTTTGTGCCTGTTCGATTCAGCAACCACTATAACAAATTTATAGAAGCGTTTAATTTAGGAGGATGACCAGATGAGTATTGCCAGTTCTTTTGGTATACCCGCAACTGACGTTACCCGCGAATTTTATTTTAACGTCGGCGGCCCTCACGGTTTCATGAGATGGGGGGTTTACATTTTCATGTTTGCCGCTGTTTTCTACCTCATTTATACCATAGTAAAAAAGGTACAGATTTGGAGACAGGGAAAAAGCGAGCTCAGAACAGATTTTCCTGAAAAAAGGATTATGGCTGTTATCAAGTACGCTTTTCTGCAGGCAAAGGTTCTGAGAGAGAAGTTCCCGGGCATCATGCACGGAGCAATCTTTTTCGGATTTGTGGTACTGTTCATTGTTACAATGATCATTGTTGTGCAGGAAGACTTTACAGGACTCTTCTTCCACTATCACTTTATCCATGGTGATTTTTATATCATCTGGTCTTTCTTTGGTGATGTGTTTGGAGTTGTTGTTCTCATCGGTCTTTGCATGGCTATTTACAGAAGGTATATTGTTAAGCCCACAAGGCTTGATACCAAGAAGATCGATACATTCGCTCTTGCTCTGATAACAATAATCATTTTAACAGGATTTTTCAATGAAGCTATGAGGATCGCTCTCACAGGTTTCCCGGTATTTGAGAAAGTAGCATCTCCTTTCGGTTATGCTCTCGCAATGCCGTTCTCACTTGTAAGCGACAGCGGGCTCCAGGTATCTCACTATATCAACTGGTGGATACATATGCTTGCGGCTTTCAGCTTCATAGGCCTTATAGCTACTGATAAGATAGGGCACATCCTTATCTCTTTCCTTAATATTTATTATGGAAATATTAAAAATGAAGATGCAAAAACAAAGTATCTTGTTCCTGTAATCAGCCCTGCTGAATTCGAAACAGCTGAAAGTTTCGGCGTAAGCAAAGTTGAAGAGTACACATGGAAACAGCTTATGGATGGAGACGCATGTACAAGATGCGGAAGGTGCCAGGATAACTGTCCTGCTTACCTCACAGAGAAGCCTCTCTCTCCGAAAAAGATGATCAATGATGTTAAGGATAACATGGACGAGCGTATCCCGAAACTCATGGTTGCTGAAGA
>DAISJZ010000009.1:24244-56230 GCA_036821145.1 Spirochaetota bacterium | reverse complement strand
GTCTGTCCCATCCGAAGTACTGATGAATTAATAGACATGAATGCGCCCCGTATCTCAATTGGCGCGATGATAGAAATCTGTGTCTGAATATTCGGAATGAGGAGCCCGTTTGCAAAACCGTGGATAAATACAGGCAATACAAAAAGAAAAATGTTTCCTGAATAAAAAGCAATTATGAAAGAGATTATGTATATCGCAAAAGCCGCAATTATAAGTTTTTTGGGAGAGAAAATGCCTGAGAGCCTCCCAAGATTCAGTGCGCCGATAATTGCTCCAACAGATGTAGCAGATATAACAAGGCCGATTTCAAAAGTTGATGCACCGAATCTGTGTCTCATAAGAAAAGGGTAGAAGGCCAGCAGTATCCCGTAGAGAAGAACAAACGCGGACATTGTACCGAAATAAAGTGAGAGAACATTTTTTTTCCTGATTAACTGAAAGGAGGTCTTCAGATATTCCCTGAATTTTCCGTTATGATTTATTTTTGGAGTATCAAGATTCAGGGCTGCAAGAAGGGCAACAGGGAAGGCCAGAGATGAAACAAGGAAAGGGTAGTGCCACCCCAGTAACGCAACAGCTCCGCCGATTGCCGGATAGATCATTGTCCCGATTGAGACAATTGAGCTGTTATAGCCCATGGCCCTGATTCTCTCTCTGCCGGGAAAGAGATCTCCTATAATAGTCTGGTTTAATGAACCGATTGACGCTGATCCCGCTCCCTGCAGAAACCGCAGCACAAGGAGCAGAGTGAAGCTGTCCACAAAGAAGCATGAGCTTCCGCAGATTCCAAAAGTGATAAGGGACGGAATAAGGACTTTTTTTCTTCCGAACCTGTCTGCAAGAATTCCCATAAGAGGGGAGAGGAATATTCCCGGCAGGGTGAATACCACTATGAGGAGATTCGCTTCACGGGATGTTAGACGGAGCGCTGTTGCCACGGCCGGGAGCACAGGTGAAACAACTGATACCTCCATAACAGCAATCATTGTTATGCAGAAAATTATATGGAGATCGACTCTCCGGAGAATTGGATCAACTCTCATTTAAGTGTCCCCTCTATAAAACGTGCCAATTCACATCCTAAAATCCTGTGGTTTTCTCCATCTATATGCGAGCAGTCTATTCCTGATGTCTTTATAAAATGCGAGGCTTCAAAAAATTTTACAGATTCCTCTTCCGCGATATTTTTATACAGCGGGCCAAGTGCGATCATTTTATTTATCTGCAGCTCAAAGAACTGTGAACCATCGAAGTTCCTGTCTATGGAGGGCGGGCCCATGAGAATTATTACAGGGATAGTAAAGGATGAGGCCCTGTGGGCATTAAATATTTTTGTGATCAATGCTCTCATCCCTTTATCAATTTCGTAGAGGGGGACTTCTGAAGGGTCAAATACATCGTTCATGCCGAGAGCAATTATAACTATATCTATCGGGATATGAGGAGCGGCAGCTTTTTCAATCCATGATACTCCACAGGCTTCGTTATTATCAGGATTGAGATTGAGCAGGGTTCTGCCGTTAAGTCCTTCTTCGATTATAAAAAATCGTTTGCCAAGAGATGTTTCAAGAACTTTGGGCCATCTGGTCAACTCATCGAAACGGGTTCCATCAATAGCATTGATCCCCCAGGTGTTTGAATCACCAAAGCAGAATATTTTTTTTCTCTGCACTCTCTCCCCCATAGTAAAAATATAATTAAAGGGAACTGTTTTGTACCATCTTTTTTTATATTAAAAAACCGGTAATAATTCCTTCAGATACTTTTTAGTGTAAAGTAATGAATTATATACCCCTGCCGCCTTCAGCGGCGGGGGTAGTAGAGCGTTTAGTATGTGAAAGAAGTTAAGGGGGAAACATTGACTTTAAATTGTAATATCTGCAGTTTTTGCGGGTAGTTTAAAAAACAGATTACATTTGCAGGGATTAATTTTACGAGTGGTGTTATTTTTTATTTAATTTTCACATCTTTTCGTTGACAATAAATTTTCATCTATTACTGGTAGCATATAATTTTGAAAAATGTTATCGGAGATTGGATGAAATGAAAAAAATAATGGTTTCCACGTTTCTTATTATTTCTTTATCTGCACTTTTTTTATCATCATGCACGAAAGCCCCTGAAGGGAGCGGCACAATAATATTCACAGCCAATGGTGAGGATTTTGTTCGTGAAGGATTTGTGTCAAAAGATGGATGGCAGATCTCTTTTGATAAAGTATATGTAAATATTGTTGACCCTACAGCTTACAATAAAGAAGGCCTGAAATCAAAACTTCAGGGTGCATTTTTTACTGATCTTGCTGCAGGAGACGCGAAGGCTGAACCGGTATTAGTGGGTCAGACAGAGAAGGTCCTTCATGGAAATTACCAGTCCCTGAAGTTTGGAGTAAAAAAAGCAGCATCAGGAGATTATAAAGGAGCATCTATAGTTATGATCGGTACTGCAAAAAAAGGGGGCAAGACCGCCAACTTTGTAATAAAGCTCGATGAGGAGATGGATTTTGACGGAAAAGAGGGCTTTGTAGGTGACGAGGTGAAGGGAGTTCTTGCTGAAAACGGAAAAACCACGGTTGAGATGACATTTCACTTTGATCATATTTTCGGGGATAAAGAGGCTGCGGCAACTGACCATATAAATACAGGTTCTGTTGGATTCGATTTTTTTAATGCTTATGCGAAAGACGGGAAGGTGGAAGTTACACAGGAAATGCTTAAAAAGAGTGCGGATTATGGTAAACTGATCAATGCAATTGCCACTCTCGGTCACCTGGGAGAGGGTCATTGTGAAGTTTCAAATATGACTTCAGCTTCCTATCTTAAATAGAGTTAAAATGAAAGTAAAAGGTTTTTATTCTTTTCTGATAATTCTGGCCCTGGCGGCATCTGCATATAGCCATGGCACCAAGTACGAGATTGTCAGGAGCGGAAAAATAGATATTAAAGCCATGTTTGACTCAGGTGAGCCAATGTCAGATGCAGATATACTTGTTTTCCCTCCAGGTTCCACAAAAGCTTCAGTCACAGAGAAAGCGGATGCGAAAGGTATTTTTAGTTTTGCTCCTGACAGGGCTGGAACCTGGACTCTGCAGGTGAGGGATAAGACAGGCCATGGAATGAGAATTAACCTGGATATTGATGAAACACTTTCAATTAAAGGTGATTCTCCTGACGGTTCAGGGCTGAACACTGCACAGAAAGTGATAATGGCTCTCTGTGTTGTCTGGGGGGCAGTGGGTACAGCTCTGTATTTTAAAGGGAGAAAAGGATAGGGGATGCATATAAGCGACGGCGTTCTTCCAGGCAGTGTCTGTATAATCTCTGCAGCAGCAGCTGTTGCCATTGCTTCAGTATCTCTTAAAAAAACCGATACCTCTGAAATTCCGAAGGTTGCTGTTATGACGGCAGCCTTTTTTGTGGCGTCCCTTATTCATGTAAAGATCGGTCCGACAAGCAGCCATCTTGTGCTTAACGGGCTCCTTGGAGCTGTACTTGGTATAGCGGCTTTCCCTTCAATTCTTGCAGCTCTGGTTTTCCAGGCAATAATGTTTCAGCACGGGGGGGTAACCACCCTGGGCGTGAACGCTTTAACAATGGGGATTCCGGCTCTCCTTTCGGGGATAATTTTCAGGTACAGGAGCAGTAATGGTTCTGTTGCCATGGGGGTACGTGCTTTTATTTCAGGCTTTATTGCTGTAATGCTCTCAGCAGCGGCTGTGGCGCTTTATCTTTTTATCGCTGGCAGGGAGTTTTACAATACAGCTAAACTTGTTATGTATATGAATATACCTGTAGCTGTTATAGAGGGCATAGCTACAGTGTTTATCGTTTCTTTTCTTCTAAGGGTAAAACCGGATATACTGAATATCAGAAAAAACTGAGTAATAAAAAATTCCCTTTCATATATGAACGTGAGTCCCTTTTTTATGCTGAAGTGAGTGGGGGCTTTCAAGTCCGTGACGATGCATCAGTTCTTTGTTTTCCATTATGGAAGATGTTTCTCCATCAGCTGTAATCCCCCCTTCATCTATGATTATTACTCTGCCGCAAGTTTCCAGTATAAATTCCATATCATGAGAAGCAATAAGGTTTGTATGTTTTGAACCGTTTATGAAGTCAATTACTCTCCTCCTCCCTCTCATATCGAGGTTTGAAGTAGGTTCATCATAAATCAGCAGTTCCGGTTCAAGGGCTATTACTGACGCGATGGCTGCCATTCTTTTTTCTCCACCGGAGAGATGGTGCGGGGGCCTTTCAGCGAGGTGGGATATTCCGGTGATATTCATTGATTGCTCCACCCTTTTTGATACTTCACCTTTACTCATACCCATATTTACAGGCCCGAAAGCAATATCTTCAAATACTGAAATATTAAAGAGCTGATCATCCGGATTCTGAAAAATAAGACCGGTTTCAGGATTAAATTCTGCGTTTTTAATAACTTTACCATTTATAATTATCTCACCCTTATCAGGGGAAAGTATGCCGCAGAGCAGGTGAAAAAGTGTGGTTTTCCCCGCGCCGTTGGGACCGATAACACCAAGATTTTCACCCTTGCTTACGTTGAGGGATACATTATTTAAAACAGGATGCCCCGGGTCATAGGAAAAAGATATATTTTCAATTTTAATCATGTTTAATCCTCTTAAATGAATAATCCCTTTAATTCAGAGAACAGGATCATCAGCGGTATTGCAATAATTATAATAGCAAGAAGGATGTCTCCTGCACCAGTTTTAAAGGTTTTATCAGAAACTATGCGACCGTTATAGCCCCTCAGCAGCATCGAACGGTATATTCTTTCAGTCTGCTCATAGCTCCTCACTAGAAGCGATCCCGCAAGGTTTGCTGAACTCCGCAGTGATTTTAATGTGCTCCTGTTTCTGAATCCGCGCAGAGTAAGAGCTACACGCATCTTCCTCAGGTCTTCAAAAAAAACAAAAAAATAGCGGTAGGTGAAAAGGATAATGTTAAGCATTTTGTCAGGCACTTTAAGTGATCTGAGTGCGGCAGCCATATCCCGGAATGGAGCGGTGCTCAGCATAATATTTATAAGGATTATTATTGCTGTTACTTTAAAGCTTATGAGAACAGAGAGGATAATGCCATCTTTATAAATAGAAAGATATGTAAAAGAAAGCAAAACATCACCTCCGGAAGAAAGAGGGAGAAACAGAAACAGCGGAAGAAGAAATATAAGCGGAAGATAGGTTTTTTTTAAATAATAGGTAATGGGTATGCCTGAAAAAAAAGTAAGCATAGCAGCGTAAAGTATGGCAATTGCTGCTGATGATATAGTTCTGCATGATGAAATAATCAATGAAGAAGCAAGGATAGAGATGATCTTTAAACGTAAATCCATCCTGTGGAGTATGGAATGTAAATGTGCTTTTTCATCTATATCTATATGCATATGGGTGTCTTGTAAGGGTTAATAACCGTAAAATACTATTATATTATCTGTATTAGTGATGACATATACTGAAGAAATATTTGTCAAATAATTTAAAACCCTGAATAATATCCTGCGGATTTTTAGGAGTAGAATCTTTCTGAAGCTGAAACTCTGCTTCGCAGTATCCTGAAATTGAACCTGTTTTTAATGTGTCGGGTGATACAGGTAAGGTACAAATAATTACGTTGAATTATTTTTTATTTGAAATAGAATCAGTCTTAATATCAATTTAAAAATATGGAATCTATTATAGAATATATTCTGCAAATACTGACAGAAATGCATGATGTATGGCTGTACACTTTTCTTTTTTTTAGCGCTGTTGTGGAAAATCTTTTCCCGCCCATACCGGGAGATACCATTACTGTATTCGGCGCATTCCTTGTGGGTACAGGAAGATTGAATTTTTTTATTGTGCTTGCTGTGACAACACTTGGGAGCGCAGCAGGATTTCTGCTGCTTTATATGTTCGGAGCATTTCTTGAAAGGGAGTTTTTTATTGAGAAGGATTACAGGTTCTTTTCGGCAAAGAGTATCATTGCTGCAGAGGAGTGGTTCAGGAAGTACGGATACTATGTGGTTGCAGGGAACAGGTTTCTCCCGGGAATCAGATCTGTGATATCTATAGCATCAGGTATTTCAGGGCTTTCACCGCTGAAGGTTTTTCTGTACTGCAATATAAGCGCATTGGTCTGGAACTTTATCTGGATTTACACTGGATATACTCTTGGGAATAACTGGGAGCATGTCAGGGATAAATTTATGTCAATTGCAGGGAGTTATAATACAGTTGCGGCAATAATCCTTGTTATTGCAGTATCCTTTTTTGCTGTTAAAAAGATCAGGGAAAGCAGAAATAAACCAGATTGATGTGAAGCTGAACCTGCATCGGTTCAGCTTTATAAAGTGTCATTAATTCTCAGTATCTCACTGGTAAATTAAAAAATAATATGATATTTTCCACTGATATCCTTTTTCTATCACCATCAAAACCTATCAGAGCATTAAATTTTAATTGAATTATATAATATCCACTACCTATACTGGAAAAAATGCAGTATAATTTCAGGCAATATTTATATCATGCTCGGCTGTCGGGGAAAACAGGCACTATATTAAATATAAATGTCCCGGTTTATACTGTAAAAAGACAATTAATTCAAGGAGAGTGTCAATGAAAAGGAGTATTGTAAAATTTGTATCTTTTTTAATCGCTGCTGTTTTTATTGTAAGCTGCGGAAAAGATGCTGCAAAAGACAAATCACTGGAGCAGATTAAGGCTAAAGGTGTTTTTGTTGTGGGACTTGATGATCAGTTTCCCCCAATGGGCTTCAGGGGAACAGACAACAATGAAATAATAGGTTTTGATATTGATCTTGCAAAAGAAGCTGCAAAAAGACTTGGTGTAAAAGTTGAATTTAAACCTGTAGCATGGGACGGGATCATTTTCTCTCTCAATAAAGGTGATATTGACGTTGTATGGAACGGTATGACTATAACTGATGAGAGAAAAGCGAAAATTGAATTCTCTAAACCGTACCTCAACAACAGGCAGATAATAATGGTTCAGGCTGACAGCACAATCACAGGGAAAGATATGCTGAAAGGTAAAATCGTGGGGCTTCAGCTTGGAAGCAGCAGCGAAAACGCTCTTAACGAGGCAGCTGATCTTAAAAAGAGCCTGAAAGATATCAAAAAATATGAAAACAACACTCTCGCTCTTATGGACCTTGCTTCAAAGAGAGTAGATGCTGTTGTAATAGATGAAATTGTAGGCCGCTGGAACATGGCGAAAAAACCGGGAGCTTTCAAAGTGCTTAATGATGATCTCGGCAAAGAACTCTACGGCGTTGGTATCAGAAAAACTGACCTCACTTTTAAAGAAGCGCTGGACAAAGCTCTTGATGAAATAAAAAGTGACAAAACAGGCGAAGAAATTTCAAAGAAATGGTTTGGAGAAAACATTCTCCTTAAATAGAAGATGGAAAATTACTTACAATATGTAGCAGACTCAACAGTATTTATTCTCGAGGGTAGCGTACTGACACTTCAGCTTTATGCTGTAACTATCATTTTTGCTATCCCCCTGGGGATAATGCTGGCCCTGATGAAGATATCGAAGTATCAGTCACTGAGATATCTTCTCAGTTTCTACACATGGGTGTTCCGCGGAACACCCCTTCTTTTGCAGCTTTTTTTTACATACTACGGGCTTTCCATAATCGGAATCAATCTTCAGCCCTTCACAGCAGCGGCACTGACATTTGTAATAAACTACTCTGCATACCTTACTGAGATTTACAGAGCGGGGATTGAATCGATAGATAAAGGTCAGTACGAGGCGGCCCGTGCTCTTAATATGGATTATTTCCAGACCATGAGAAGGATAATCCTTCCGCAGGTCGTCCGCAGAACAATTCCACCGACATGCAATGAAGCAATTACACTTGTTAAAGATACAGCTCTGGTCGTAGTAATTGGCATGGGTGATCTTCTCAGATCCGCAAAGGAGATTTTTTCAAGAGATTTCGCTATCACACCATTTGCCATTGCTGCAGTAATCTACCTGCTAATGACAACTGTTATAGTTTACTTTTTCAGAAAGCTTGAGGATAAGTACTCCATTTATGAATAATACAGATCCGGATATGAAAATGATACAGGCTCTGAATATAACCAAATCATTCGGGGCACATACTGTTCTTGATAATGTTTCTCTCGAGGTTAAAAAGGGTGAAGTTATTGCAATTATCGGCCCATCAGGTTCAGGTAAGAGTACACTGCTGCGCTGTTTTAATGGTCTTGAGGAGATAGACTCCGGAAAGATAATAATCGAAGGAGATATTTTCTCTGAAAAAGATGCAAAGCACCATAAGGATAAAATAAACCATAAAGCGAAGAGAGATATTGCAAAGAAATTAGGGATGGTTTTCCAGCATTTTAATCTTTTTCCTCACATGACAGTTCTCGGCAATGTTATTGAAGCACCGGTAACAGTGCTCGGGAGGAAAAAAACAGATGTCATTAAAAATGCAGAGATGATTCTTGATAAAGTTGGTCTCATCGATAAAAAGGATGCTTTTCCGTCAAAAATATCCGGCGGTCAGAAACAGAGGGTTGCAATAGCCAGGGCACTTGGAATGAATCCTGACATAATGTTATTTGACGAGCCAACCTCCGCCCTTGACCCTGAGCTTATTGGTGAAGTACAGAAAGTTATAAGTGATCTTGCGAAAGAGAATATGACAATGCTCATTGTTACGCATGAAATGCGTTTTGCAGGGGAGGTTGCAGACAGGATTATTTTCATGGATGAGGGGAAAATAATCGAAGACGCGAAACCTGCGGATCTTTTCAATAATCCTGAACATCCGAGGATAAAGACTTTTATTGATAAAATATCCCGCCGGGAATCGGAATAAACTCCCTGCTCTAATAGAATAAATAAGTGTTTCCCTTACATAAAAATAAGATTATTTCCCGATTGACTGAAATGAAATTGTATGCTATAAATTCATCACCATTTAAGTTGTATCATATTCATGATTTTCTCTCAACCCCCGCGACCCGGGGGTTCCTTTTTTCTCTTGATTTTAAAAGTTTATGTCGCATGTTCATTCCATGAAAAAAATTATAACATCAGTTTTCCTTTTTTTATTGATCCCTGTATTTTCATGCAGCAGGTCTCAGCTTCAGCCGGAGATGTGGGAGGGTTTTGCCGGCGACAGGATGCGTGTTGTCATTTCCGAATTCTTCATGCCTGACGAAAATAATCCGGATGCAATACCTCACCGGCTCATTAAAGAGAGAGTGGCACAGAGAGGCTCTCTGCTTCTTGCAAGCTATGTGAATATCAACCTGCCGAGAGAAAAAGTATCACCGGAATCTGATGCTGTTTTCAATAAGCTTATTAATGATTCTATCTCTGCATCAAAACTGATTTTATCTGAATGCTCAGAGAATAATTTCTGCACTGTTATTACTGATTTTGACATAGCTCCTGTGAACAGAGAGCTGGAGAAAAAAAATAAATCTTCTGAATAATGGTTCGAGCTATATGATAAATGTGAATCTTTATATCTTTAAATCAATCCCCTCTTCTTAGCCATCTGAATCATCTGATCCCTTGTGTTTGCAGGAACAGCCTTCCGGTTCCCCTCAGGTTTTTCATTCAGTTTTACTGCGTCATAGTTACATGTCATAAGACAGAGGCCGCACCCTATACAGCGGTCAAGGTTTACTTCAGCTCTCCCTGAACTATTCATAAAAATTGCTTCCATGGGACATATCTCTTTGCATGCCTCGCACCCTATGCATGCCTCCTGTTCAATCGATGCAAAATAATTGGAGAATACAAATTCAGCCGGTTTAGGATTTGCCTTAATCGCACCGAGAACAGCACAGCAGTCTCCGCAGCAGTTACATAGTCCCGTGGGATTTTGAGATGTCGCGGGCTGGGTAACACAACCTGCTTTTTGAGCTTCAGCTACAATCCGGAGAGCCTCCTCCTTCTCCACTTTTCTCCCTAATTTATTATCTATGTAGTATTGCGCCATTGAGCCGAACATGAAGCATGTTTCTATCGGCCTTCCGCACCCTTCATCCAGAAGTGTTTTATGCTTTCGGCAGAGGCACTCCGCCACAACAATCAGATCGCTGTTTTCAAAAATTGCTTGTACATCATTATAAGCAGCAATGTGACGTTCAATATCCACATATTTCTGCACCGGAATAACCCGCAGAAAATTTTCCGCATTATCTGCAATATTCCTGTTATAGGCCTCTTTAAAAAACTGCTGAAGTAGATTGGAAAGTTCCCTGTCCACACGTTTTATCTGGAACTCCGCAACTCCATGCATGAAGGGGATCGCACCATATCTCACTTTACCGCCGGACTTCTGCCTGAAGATAACCCCTTTTGACGCGAGTTCCTCGAGCTTATCCTTAACAATATCAGGAGACATATTAAGACGTTCCGCAATATTTTCAGATTCTTCAAGTTTCAGTGAGAGGTTTAAAAAAAATGCAGCGTCGGATTCAGTGAATAATTTTTTCAGAAGGGTAATTTCAATTCCTGACTCTGTTGCAGGGAAACCAAAGGAGTATGTATCAAGGCGCTCCCTGAGCTTTATGTATATATTTTCCATTTCACAATCCCCCTTTTTATATATTTAGAAATAATAGAAAGAGGAGTTGTGAAATTTTACAAGTATTTATTGCCGCACTTTAGTTTTTATTATAAAAACATGGTTTAATTCTATTTTTGTTAAAAATTTAAGTTTTCCTGATGTTAATTATGAGTAATAATATAACAAAACTTAATTGTCTGATAAATCAGTGTGATATACTGCTGAACCTGTAGCTTCGATTCCTCTGTTCGGCTTTTTTTACAGTTTCCGTAAACTTCTGAATATTGGTGCGCACTGTTTTCATTTTTTCAGAGGAGTGAGAGATTTTCTGCCTGAATTCCTCTGTGTAAAATTTTTCAAATTTCTTTGTCATATATTTTTTATAAGCATCCGAAATCGAATGAAGATATTTAACAGTTTCAGCCAATTCAGGGCAGCTGTTTTTTACTTCCGTTTTTCTCCCGGATCTTTTCAGAAACTGTACGGATATTAATGCTGCAGAGACCCTCCTGGTAAGGCTCATGTCAGGTTTATACTCGAAATAACGTATCCTTATACTGCGGGTATAGCCTTTAACTGAAATAAGGAATTTTTTTGAATTGCTGATAATAGTGTCTCTTGACTCTTTAAGTCCGAAAATAATTCTTTTTTCATAGTCGGAAAAATGGGAATTAATTGCATCATGAATCTGATGAGGAAGCCTCTTGTTATGAACTGTTTTCTCCATGAGCGAGTGAACTGAATTTTTATATTTGGTGTATTTTTCCAGTACATCAGACATCCTTCTGCTGAGAAAGAAATTTTTAACAAGGAAAAAGTGTTCTTTGACTCTCTGATAAATGCTGCCGATACCAATTACAATTGTGAAGAATAGCAGCCTGATGAGGTGTTCAATAAATTTATCTTCAATCCTGTGGTTTTTTATCTCTTCAAAATAATTTTTTCTGCTTTTCACTGACTTTAATCCTGACTTAATAATTAGTAATAAAAGAATACTATTTGTAATACTTTTGACGAATGTTATATGTCAACTTCATTTTGTTATATGGGAGTTTATGTATGCTGATGTTACAGGGTAAAATTCTTTTTAATATCAGTTGCGATGATAATTCCCGCTATTATAAGCAGCATGCTGAAAAGGTGGATCAGCAGAAAATCCTCCCCCAGAAAAAGAAAAGCCCATAAAGAGCTGAAGAGAGGAAGCGTATAGTAGATAATACCGGCTTTTGCCGCTCCGATTATTTCTACTGATTTGTTCCAGAGAAAAAAAGCCGTAATTGAAGCGAATAAACCGGTATAAAGTATAGATACTATTACTTCCGGAGTAAAATTAATTACAGGCTGAAAATATCTCTCAATAAGAAAAAAGGGGAGGAGCATCCCGGTGCCGAGGCCGAAAGTAACCAGGAGGAATGTCATTCTCCCTATGCCGGAAGGGATACGCCGCAGAAGTATACTGTATAGAGCAAAAATTATTGCTGCTGTGGTCATCCATATGTCTCCAGCGCTGAATGAGATTGATAAAAGTATGGAAAGTGATCCCCGGCATACAAGGAGTATTACTCCCGAGATTGTCACAGCAACACCGAGCCACCCTGCAATGGATGTTTTTTCTTTAAGAAGATAATGTGATATGAGAATTATAAACACAGGCGTTGATATTGCTATAAGGGAAAGGTTTATAGCTGTTGTTGAGTGTCCGGCAATATAGATTAATGTGTTGAAAAGCGTCACGCTTAGCAGTGCCATTATGGTGAGATATTTTAGATTTTCTTTTACAGCTTTCTTTTCCCTGAAAAGGCTTTTAAGTGCAAATGGCATTAAAAACAGAAAAGCGGTGCTCCACCTGAAAAAGGATAACGCCACAGGGGGTATGTTTTCAATTACTCCCCGGGCCACAATATAGTTCCATGACCATATAAATGTTGCAGCAAGAGCAAGCAGGGCGCCTGTGGCAGATGATGGGGCTTTTCCTGAATTCATATGAATATTTCCTGTTTAAATCAGCAGGATAATCCGGGGGCAATAGTGGTCAAGTAATATCATATAGATGATTGAATAAAAAGAGTTGAATTATATAGAGTATCTTATTAGTAGATAAAAAAATTTTAAAAGGGTAAATTTATGGCTAAAATTAAAAGAGTATTAATAAGCCTCTCAGATAAATCCGGTGCTGTTGAATTTGCAAAGGGGCTGTCGGAGTTCGGAGTACAGTTTCTCTCTACCGGAGGGACAGCAGCTATATTGAGAGATGCGGGACTCGATGTTATGGATGTATCTGAGTATACCGGTTTTCCTGAAATGCTTGACGGCCGTGTGAAGACTCTGCATCCGAAAGTTCACGGCGGGCTTCTGGGGCTCCGGGGAAAACCGGAACATGTTGAAACAATGAAAAAATTCGGTATTGAGCCGATAGATATGGTTGTGGTTAATCTCTATCCCTTTAAGCAGACAATCGCTAAGCCTGACTGCACATTTGAAGACGCAATTGAAAATATAGATATCGGCGGGCCGACAATGCTGCGGTCAGCATCGAAAAATTTTCAGAGTGTTACTGTAGTCATTGATCCCGCTGATTATAATAAAGTTCTGGGTGAAATGAGAAGCAGCGGAGGAGAGGTTTCATATAAGACTAACATGGAGCTGGCTTACAAGGTATTTAAAACAACTTCTGAGTATGATAAAATGATCTCCGATTATCTTGAAAAGAGGATATAGTTCAGAATTCAATTCCTTTTCTTGCTTTTACTCCGGACATATAGTAATGTTTTACTTCTTTCATTTCAGTTACAAGGTCTGCAAGGCGCACCAGTTCCTCCGGTGCGCCCCGGCCGGTTAAAACCAGTTCCATGTGTTCCGGTTTTGCTTTAATGAGTTTTATGATTGCGGGGAGTTCAATCAGTTTGAAATTCAGCAGGTTCAGTATTTCATCCAGCACAATTATCCGGAATTCATCCCCCCTTGTCAGATCCACTGCCCTGGCGTAACCTTTGAGGGCTTCAGATTTATGTTCTTCAAATATTGCCGGATTATTATCAGTAAGAAGTTTCGGGCTGCCATACTGTTCTATTGTAATCATGGAGCCAGTCATCTTTGCTGCTGCCAGTTCGCCTGTCTCCTGCCCCTTCATAAATTGAATGAATGCGGATTTTATTCCGCAGCCCGCAGCCCTGAAGCATAGGCCGAGAGCAGCAGTGGTCTTCCCTTTGCCGTTACCTGTATAAATATGAATGTACCCCTTTTCAATCATGATCAGTCGCGAACATCCGGCTTAAGATCGTATCTTTCTGTATTCTCTATTTTCACATCAATAAACCAGGTTGGTGGTTTACCGATCCCCTTTGATGTAAAATAATCTTTGTTTTTTACGATTTCAGTAAGGTCTGTTTTTACAAAATCTGTTATATAGTCAGAGGTGATCTCAGCAGTTACAGGTGTAAGATTAACTCCATAAGCATCATTTGAAGCTGTCCTGACCTGGAATCCGCATTTTATGAAAAACCCCTTTTCGGAATTCATCTCAAGGCGACGCATAACGCCGGGGTCCTTCACCTTAACCCACATTGAAAGCCTGCCGTCAGAAATAAGTGCTTTGCCTGAAAAACTCTCATGCGATATATTGAAGAAATTTTCCCTCATTGAAGCAATGATGTCCCCTATATTGCTCTGTACCGGATTTTTTTCCATTACTTCAATCCCTGTTGATGCAGAGAATACCTGAACAAGTTTTTCAGGCCATGGATTAATTCTGTTCTGGTATATTTCATCAAGAGAGGCAGGTGTTCTGACATATTTAGGATTTTTACCTGTTGAGGCAAGAATCCCCTCTCTCCAGCCGGGGTAATCCGCAAGGGAGTGAAAAACCCGTCCTCTCTGCATGTAGATTTCATGCTTGCCGCCGTTTCTGTCGTGGACGCGCTGGTGATATGATATGGTGTAGTTTAATCCACCTGTGAGATCTGCCAGTCTTTCTGCGTCACTGAATTCAGAGCCGGTACGGCCGCCGCTTATGGTATGTATTCTGATCTCCCTTCTCTTGGCGTCAGCAGAATACTTTTCGGCAAGGAAGAGCGAATCCGTTTTCGAATTGTTGATGACAATTATCTGTTTTGATGCATCTCTTCTCCATTTGATGTTGACAAGGGAATAATTCAGTGCTGATAAAAAGTTTTTTGTGTCAGCAGTACCTGAAGGACTCAGTGAATTCAGTCTCTCTCTGAGTTCCTTGATTGAATTATGGTGAACTGTGGCGCTTTCGAAAGAGCGTTTATCGGAGTATGGTATAATGTATATGCGCGTATCTATTCCATACCTGCTTATCATTGCTGCGGAGAAGTCGGTTATCGCTCCCCTCACAAAAGGCCACTCGGTTGACATTGAATACGACATGTCAGTTAAGAATGCAATATCAGCCGATCCTTTTGAGGAGGATGTTTTCTTTTCACTGAAGCTCACAAGAGTGTCTTTTATCTCCTGATGTACTATGCTGTAAAGGTCCCGTGCCCTGTTCGAGTTTCGTGATAAAACACTGTTACCCTTTACGGAAAAAAGAACATTTTCAAACTGGTATACACCCTGTATCTTTCTGATTGTTCCTATGAGAACATAATCCGCACGGCATTTAAGTCCTATCGCATGAAGATCCTCTCCGCTTATGGCCCCTTCGGGTTTAACACCTGTCTGCTGCATGGCAATCTCCACCTCTTCGGGTGAGGAGACTTCAATATTTTTCATCAGAAGAATACCCAGGGATAGAAGTTTTGAGTAGTCCCTGCCTGTAATTTTTTCAAGCGGATGGTCCACGCGGTAGGGGACCACAGCAATTGTAGCAGAGAATGCACAGGTGGCAGTGAGAAGAATCAGTACAAAAGCGATTAGTCGTCTCATAAAAGGTTTTACCTTTTTTTTGTAAGAAGATTTAAGAACCGGTTCAATTCGTCTTTGCTTTCAAAAGCGGAAACCGGTACGGGATGCATGATTTTTTTTGAACTCAGTATGATAATAATATTATTACTGGTTTTGTATTGGTATATATCATTCCATCTTATCCTGTCTGAACCTGAATCTGTAATCCATTCGACATATTCATCATTAAAATTTACTTTAGTGTTTATCCTGAGATTCTGTTGAGAACGGTAAATTTTAAGCAGACGTTTTCTGTTCAGGGACGGCACAAGAAATACAGCTAACAGCAGTAGTATGAATGATATCAGGATAGATGAGAAATAATTAATTTCCCTGTTAAAGAAGATAAACAGTATGACCGGCAATATTGCCAGTTGAATAATCCATCTTTTCCATCCGAGAAACAGGTGCTGGGCATTCATATAGTCGTTAAAAGTAATTATGAAATCTTTCATCCTTTTATCCTGATTGATTTATGTCTTATAAGGTAATTAATATTCAAAAAGGTCAATAAAAAACAGCAATTTACCGTTATAAAAGCACTCTGCTTAATAAAATAATTTGACATCCTTAACTATAAAGGTCTAATTAATAGTAAGTCATATACCAGGGAGGGGGTATTATGAAAATAACAACGGATGTTAATTTTGCAGGGTCACGCCCTGCAGGAAGTGTTATGACACGCGCTTCCGCCGGCGGGAATAAAACCGCCGAATCAGATCGCCGTTTCACGGCGGAATTTACTGCTAAACTTCAACGGGACAGGGCAATGGCTGATGCACTTGTAATTGCTCAGTCATCAAGGCAGATTGTTCAGAAGGCAATTGATGCCTCGTCACGGATGCGGGCCATAGCCTTTGAGGCTATGACTACAGGAAGAGTGAACATTGAACAGCTGAATGTTGAGATTGCAGGCATTCAGGGGACTTTTGCAGGGCAGGGTGAAACTGTATCCGTGCCGGTTGACAGAAGTTCTCCTGCGGCTGTCCGCACCGGTGAGAGTCTCTCTGCGGGGATTCAGAAGCTCAATGCCTATGCCGGAGAACTGAAGGAGGGGAGAAAAGTTGATCCTGAACTCTTTGCAGCAGTGGAGGCTGAGCTCAGACCCGCTGCTGATGAGTTTGATTCACGAATCTCTTCAATCATGTCGCAGTTTTCCGGTGTTCGGTTCAGTAACAGCAGCACGGATTATGTCAGGCTCAACAGTTCCACTGCCGGGCTTATCACCGGTAATCCGTCTGTCAGTATGAATGCTCAGGGAAATATCAGCACTGAGCTTGCAGGAATTCTTGCAACAGCATAAAAAAAAAGCTAACCCCGAAAAATTAATTGACTTTAAATTAATTTCGGGGTTAGTATCCCAGAAATTACCAACAGTACTTACCTTTGTATTATTATTATCATTCAGATCAATCCGGTAATATTCATCCGGTTAATAAAACTATTGCAGATAAAAAAGAATGGCTTCTTCTAAAAAAACCATAGCAGAAAAAAATTATTACGGCCTTAATCCCTTTTTTTTTAAAGGAACAGAACAGCAAGGCGCTGTCAGGAAAACGGATCTTCTGCAACGCTTTGAAACAATAAACAGGTTTTATTCATCACTCGAAGGAGATGATACAAGTTATCAGATGAATATTAAAGACTGCTATGCATTAAAACTCGCTGAGGCGATAAAAGAGAGAATCCTTGCCGGTGATGTATCAACGGATAAGGACGGAAGCATAGGTGACAGGTTCTATTCAGAACTTGCGTTATCTGTTGAGGCGGATGATTCTCAGAAAGATGAGGATCTCACTGTTATTTATCTCAAGCAGATGATGAACGTAATGAAAAGCTGCGGACTTGTTAAGATAGAGAAGAGAAAAGCATTTCTGCCGGAAAAAGATTTATCCAGGGAAAAATTATATTTTAAAATCCTTAGATCATTCTGGAATGAAACAGACTGGGCTGCTATATTTCCATCCTCACCTGAAGCTGCAGTGAAACTCTTTTCAAACCGTGAAGTATTTATCGGTTTCCTTGAAGAGTTTTATACAAAAGTCAGTGTTGAGGACCTCTCAAATGATTTTTTTGAAATGACAGATATGGCCTCAGCGAATGATTTTTTCATGATATCATTCCTCGATTTCTATCTTCTTACCTGGCTAAGGCATTTTGGAATTATTGATTACATTACAAGCAGCAATTCTGAAGTGGTTCACATTATGCTTAATGATTACGGAAGAGAGATAATTAAAATCCTCGGCTGACCTTATTGGAGACGGCGGGAGTCGAACCCGCGTCCTACAAAATACCCCTGAAGCGTCTACATGCTTATCTTCATCTTTTGATTTAAGCCCTCAGTCCAGGATGAAGAACTGTACCGTTGGCCTGTCCCCCTTTAGTTTCACCATCAACCCGGGAGCGTTGTATCAGGCTATCCTCTGTAATTGATGCCCTTAAGCCACCCAGAGGCGAAATATGCTTAAAGACATAGCAGGTATTAAGCTGCTAAAGCGTAATTTTCGTTTGCGATTATGTTTATTCTGCCATTATTTACGAGATGACAGCGCACTCGGCATGCAACTCCAGGACCACTGTTGCAGTCGAAACCAAATCGTCCCCTGGTTACCTCCACCATTCAAATTGAACAGCAGGATATTTGTCAATTACATTAAATGCTGATTGACACTACCCGGAATTGTATGTTTTATGAAAAATATTATAGTTACAGGAAATAATATGAAATTTCGGGAAAAAAGAGCTAAAACTTTCATTTTTTCAGTTTTTTTGGTAATTACCTTTTTTCATGGGAGTTTGCGGTCTGAAACCGTGGAACAGATCGATTTTAAAAACATAAGCGGTAACTGGAAACTTATGTATGATAATAATTACGGGTACAGTTTTAAACTGGGAAAGAACTATAAAGCGGTTGTGATTCTTTATCTGAGCACAGCATCAATTATTTTTAAAGGTGTTTATACTATTGAAGAAAAAAATATATTGAGAATAAATATTTCAGAGATGAAAAGGGAGGAGAAGACTAAAGGCCTGAATACTTCAGGAGGTTTTAAAAAAGCCAAGTCTTCATATTTTCTTTTCCAGTCAAGAATTGTTAATGATTCCGGCAAAAGATTTCTCGAGATCCGCCCTGCGACAATCTCAATTGACGGGAATGATTCAGGCGGTTATTTTGAGCCCCTTATCAGACTTGGAAGGGAAGGCAAATAATGAATATTGAAAACTTCACTTTCCGTAATATGACGGGTCTTTCTCTTTTAGCAAGGATATACTCCCCTGACACACCCTCTGAAAAGGGTGTGATTTTCAGTCACGGCTTATTTTCCAGCAAAGACGGTTATAAAATCAGGAAGATGGCTGAAGGGATTGTAAACTGCGGGTATACATTGATGACTTTTGATTTTACATTCGCAGGGGAGTCCCCGGGAAATATAGCGGATATTTCAGTGCTGGAGGAGGTTAATGATCTTGTTTCAGCAATAAAGTTTTTCCGGGGGAGGGGGATAAACAGACTTCATCTTATGGGGTCAAGTATGGGAGCTGCTGTTTCTCTCCTCGCAGCTGCGGAATCTGATGATCAATTCGAATCACTTATACTTATCGCGACACCACTGGATCTGCTGGGGATTATCCCCGGGATGACTCCGGAAAAAGTTGATATGCTTGAACCTGACGGATACACCATTGTGCAGGGGATAAAGCTTAAAAATTCCTTTTTCAGAGAAATTAAGAACATTGATATGGCTGGTGCCGTAAGAAGGATAAGCTCCCCTGTTATTCTTTTTCATGGCGGCATGGATCAGGTTGTAAAATTCAGTAATCATGAAATATTTATGAAAAATATTAAATCTGATGCACACCCTTTTATAATTGCTGACGGGGATCATAATCTCACAAGGGAATCGGATATAGAATTTATGCTGCAGAAGATATCAGGGTGGCTCGGGAGATTTAATGATTAATTATTTTATTCTTTTTTTCGGAATTACTCAGCTTATTATTGCTTCAGTTGAGATTATTATGCCGCAAAAATCATTCCTTACGTGGAAAGTGTGGGTCTCATGCAGGTTTTTCCCGATTCATGGCGCAGCGCTTATTGTTGTAGGGTTTCCTCTTACCATATATAACGGGTATCTTTCTTCACTTATCTTTCTTATCGGACTGGTTGTAGTTTTTACCGGACCTGTGATCCTCATTTATCCGGAGAAGATTCGTGAAGCATTCAGCTTTTCATCAGAAACTTTTCAGGAGGGGAGCCTGAAAAAGATAGTCAGATTCGATGCTGTTATGAGGATGGCAGCAGGTTTTATTATGGTGCTGAGTTTTTATAAAAGCTGATCAGGAGCTGCTGTTTTCCCTCCTTTTTATAATTGACACAATTGAAAATTTTTTAGTTAATCTTCTGGATTTGGAAGATGTTTGCTGAGATGTCTATTGTCACTGTGAGGCATGAAAGGCTGTGGCGGTCTTTCGCAATGACAAAGAATAACCAGCCTTCAGAATACCTTTTATATTAAAAATTCATACCGGAGATACAATGGAATTCATTAATATATGCCAGAGAAAATTTTATAAAGGCAGAATTCACAGCAGTTCAAGCTGTGAAAGCGATACAACTTCAGCGGAGAAGCTGCTCACAGATGACGGTTTCTGGTGTACCAAAAAAAGAAGCGCCGGAATCAAGGAGTTTGTTGTAATTGATTTTGAAAAGGAATCAGCCATTGATTATATAAAAATTACGGCATCAGGGAATGGTGCATCTGCTTTTCCCAGCGGCTTCAGGCTTGAGGGGAGCGATGATGCCGAGGTCTGGAGCGTTCTCTATTCCGAGACCAATACATCCCTCGATTCAAATGTGCATGAAGTACATCTTCCTCTTACTGTTATAAGATATCTCAAAATTCTGATTACAGATCCGGCTGTGCTTGGCTCGAACTATTATTCCGAAATAGGTAAGGTTGAAGCCGGAATTTTCGGAGTTGAAGAGATTAATGCAAGCAGCTATACAGAGGGCAACGGTCCTGAAAATCTGTTATCAGACGGGAACAGTTTCTGGGAGACAGAGCAGGCAGCAGCCGGTAAAATGGAGAATGTCTGCATTGACCTTGGGAAAGTATGCTGCTTAAACAGAATTATGATGACATCTTCAATAGACGGTTTCCCTGATACGATTCACATAGAGACTTCTGTTGATAATGAAATATGGATTACACTGATACATGAAAATGGTTTTGAGGCGGAACCGAACAGAAAATACGGCTGGCTCACGGATATAAGGCCGGCGCGCTTTGTCAGGCTTGAAGCTCCGGCTAAGAAATTTCTGACAGGGAAATATGGAGTAAGGGTTGCCGATTTAGGGATCTCTGCAGCTCCGGTGAACCACCTGCATACCCATAATGTCGGGGATATTGCTCCCCATGCATCTGTTTTTCATGCAGGCATGGTGCGTCTTGCCCGGGATGGAGAGAGCGAGCCGGGGAGGGTTGTTCAGTCCACTGACGCGAGATTAAGGGACGCAAGTACTGTTTTCAAGGGTATTGTGCAGCTTGCTAATGACGGGGAGTCAAGGGCGGGGATTGCTGTTCAGTCGAATGACAGCCGTATTCAGCCCGCTACTGAAATCAAGCCCGGTATTGTGAAACTGGCTTATGACAGGGAGACAACTCCTGAATCTGCAGTGCAGGCCAGCGATTCCAGGCTTCAGCACGCTACAGAGGATAATTTCGGAATAGTAAGGCTCTGTTCTGACGGTGAATACAGGGAACATTCAGTTGTTTCCGGCAATGATTCAAGACTGCAGAAATCGACAACAACTTCTTCCGGTATAGTAATACTGGCAGAAGACGGCGGGGAGAAACAGGGGACTGTTGTACAGGGTAATGACAGGAGGCTTAAAGACGCAACAACATACTCTAAAGGTATAGTGCAGATTGCCGGTGATGGAGCGGTTGTTGAGGGCTCTGTTGTACTCTCCACTGACAGGAGACTGAAGGAAGCAACAACTGTGAGCAAAGGTATAGTTGAACTTGCAGAGGATGGCGAAGATAGTCCGGGGGTTGCTGTTCAGGGTAATGACAGAAGATTGAAGGATGCCACCACTTCCGTTAAAGGCATTGTTGAACTGGCCGAGGACGGGGAAGAGAGGGATGGAGTCGCAGTTCAGGGAAGCGACAGCCGCCTTAAGGATGCCACCACGTCAGCAAAAGGTATAGTTGAACTTGCCGAGGATGGTGAAACGGCTCCCGGAGTTGTTGTGCAGGGTAATGATAGAAGATTAAAAGACGCAACAACTACAGCCAGGGGTATAGTAGAGCTTGCTGAAGACGGGGAAGATAAAAACGGTGTTGCGGTTCAGGGAAATGATAAAAGATTAAAGCCGGCTACAACAATAAGTACAGGTATAGTCCGGTTTTCTCAGGATGGCGGAACAGAGCCATTTACTGCAGTGCAGGGTAATGATAAGAGGCTTCGCGATGCAACTACCTCAGCTAAAGGTATAGTTGAACTTGCTGAGGACGGAGAAGACAGGGAAGGGGTTGTTGTTCAGGGTAGCGACAGGAGACTGAAAGAGGCCTCAGAAACCTCTTATGGTATAATGAAGTTTGCCGCTGACGGCGGACGGGATGTTCTCACTGCAGTGCAGGGTAATGATAAGAGGCTTCGCGATGCAACAACTTCTGCAAAAGGTATAGTTGAACTTGCGGAGAATGGCGAGGATAAAGATGGTGTTGTTGTACAGGGGAGCGATAAAAGGCTTAGATATGCAACAACAATCAGCAGCGGTATCGTTGAACTTGCGGAGAATGGCGAGGATGCATCTGGCGTTGTTGTACAAGGTGATGACAGAAGACTTAAAGCTGCAACTGAATCTGCTGCAGGTATTGTAAAGCTTGCTAAAAATGGCGAGAGCACAGCAGGGGCTGTTGTACAGGCTGATGATATACGGCTCAGTGACAGCAGGGAGCCTCTCCCCCATACTCATGAATATGCCCATGTTATGCATGACCATAACAGTCATACAGGAACAGTCGCAATCAGAGCAGAGAAAAATGAACCTTTCAGCGATGTAACTCCGCCGTCTGACGGTTCTTCTGTTGTTTATGCGAACAACACTTCCGAGAAGACATTTGCTATTGGTGTAACAGGTATCGCGGGTGCTAACGCAAAAGAGAAGATTAATGCTTATGGGGTTATAGGGCACAGCAGACATGTTGGTGTACGGGGACAGGCAACAGGGGATTCCGGAACAGGAGCCGGTGTTGCCGGGTCATCAAGGTTCGGAGCCGGGGGCATTTTCAGTAGTGAACACGATTTTTCTCTTATTGCTGACGGTTATGGCTCTACTATGAACAGTTTCGACAGCACCATGAATCTTCAGGGTGAGGGTAAGGCTATACTGGCAATGGGGATTTCAGATTTTCACGGAAGGGTGAATCTTAAAGGTGACGGAAAAAACCTGGAGTTTCCCGGTGGGATAGTTGAACTATTTGAAGTGGATGAAGCCGAGTTTGTGACACCGGGGGACTTACTGGTTGTAAGTGAAAACGGCAATTCAGTTTTATCCAGATCTAAAAGCCTGTATAACAGGGGTGTTATCGGAATAGTTTCAGGGAATCCTTATCTGGCTATAAACAATTCGGGCAGGGAGGAGAAACTCTATCCTGTTTCTCTTTCAGGGAAAGCGTTATGCAGAATTGACGCAAGGAACAACCCGGTCAAACCGGGAGATCTTATTGTTGCTTCAGACACACCAGGCTGCGGGATGAAAGGTAAAATTGATTCATTTGATAAAATCGGTACAGTAATAGGGAAGGCACTTGATTCGCTTAGCGATGGAATCGGGCTTGTACCTGTGTTTATTGTTCATATGTAGCATTTCTGCGTTGATTATTAATAAAAAAAAAGGGGCATTGGAAGCCCCTTTTTTTATTTAAGTGATATAGTATTTTTCACGGGTTTAGTTTTTTCATAAGTTCAATCTCGGTTTTGTTAAATATGGTATTAGTGTAATCATTAAGTTCCTTTGATATATCTTTGCTTATATATATAATTCTGCGGCAGTATGGTTTGTTTTCGTAGCGGTCAACCCACATCAGAACTACAGTTTTTTCGGAGTCCCATGCGATGGCCCCCTGGTTGTCCTTTAATGTTTCACCGGAATGTACTCCATACTTAGTTTTAATTTTTTCATAGACAGCATCTTTGTCCAGATAGGGGAAGTTCAGTGAAACATAGAAAAGTCTCCCTTCATCTTTCGGAGGGGCGGCTCCGTCATTTCCCGTTGTATCTGCAGTACCTGTGGTATCCTCAGTTTTTACAGCTGTTTTCTCTGCTGTTTCAGGTTCTTTATAGAAGAAACCGTAATAGTATTGCAGTTCGTTTTCTTTTGATATAATTACAGTTTTATCATCTGTATAAGTCAGTCTTCCGTTTATTTTATCCTTTGCGTCAGAAAGATAGGTGCCCCATGTGAGGTTTGCATATCCTTCAGGGAGGGTCGATATTTTATCACCTGTTGCATCTCCCCCTGTATCAGTTTTTTTCTCTTCAGTTCCTGCCGGTTTTACATCAGCTTTTTTCTCCTCTGCCGCAGGGGTTTTCCCGTTGGTTGTATTTCCCGGCTGGTTCTGCCCGTATGCTGAAAGAGCAAAGAGTATTATAAGGAGAATTCCTGTTATTCTGCGCATGTTTATCCCTCTGGATATTATATCAGTTATAATAATTTATCGGCAGAAAATACCATGATTTCCTGATATTTTTAATGATTAATAAAGAAATTGATTTTTCTGTAAAGCTCAGATTATTATGTCAAACATAAAGAGAAGATTAGAGGACAGGTTTAAATTATGAAATTTAGAAGACTGCAAAACTACAGGAAAACCGGGACAGCGGTATTAGCCATTGTTTTTTATCTCTGCTCGTGGATTTCAGCTGCGGCACAGGATAGGAGTGCGTCTCTTCTCGGTTATATTGTGATCCCTGATATTACCATTACGGCTGAGCGATTATGGGGATATGCTGAAGCAGTTGAACCGGGAAAGTATGACAAAGACTATTTCACCAGAAAAGCCGGATCTCTTCTGGGGGATCCTGCTCTTGATAATATAAAAAAAGAAATGCCGATAGTATTTATGCTTTTTCAGAATACCGGGCAGGATGATACAGGGATGAACAGACTTAATCGTATGGAGTTTGCTGTTGTATTACCTGTAAAAGATAAAAAAAGGTATGTGGAATCTTTACAGAAGATGAATTTTTTTTATGAAACAAATGATGACAGGATGATCATCAGCAATAAAAAATCCGCCCTGTTTTTTGCCCAGAGAGAGATGAAATTTTACCGGAAATTATCAAGAGAGAAATATAACTGTGATTTCAGGGGAGTTGCCAAAATAGAGAGTTTTATGTCAGTCTACAGGGCATCGATTGAAGCCGGATTGAAGGTACTGCAGGGTTTTAATAAACTGAATAATTTTTCAGGGAAAAACTCTGAAGATGAGGCCGGGCTCGCAATGGGGAAGTTTTTTCTTTACGGAATGCTGGAGCTGGCTTTTCAGTCAAAAGATTACCAGATTGATGTGCTGATAAACAGGGAATATATAGATTTTTCAGGTGAGTTTTCAGCAGTACCCGGCTCTGACCTCAGCCGTTTTTTTGACGGTGAAACACAAAAAGAGAACAGAAGCCTTGCACTGCTTCCGGGGAGAGGACAGCTGACTTATGCCGGCTATCTGGATATGAAAAGGCTCAGGGAGCTTGCTGAAAACCTTTTATCACTTTGTATTAAAAGAGATCCTTCTCTGGAAAAGCATTTAAACAGGGATTTTGTTAATGCCTATCTTGATTACACAGATCTCTACCTGGGAGAATTTGCAGTGACTTACGGTTTCAGCAGCAGCGGCAGGCTTGAGATTGATGTTGCAGCAGCAACAGGCAGCAGCGATGAGGAGCATCTTAAAGCTAATGACAGGTTTATGGAAGTATATAACAGTGTAATGAAAAAGTATGAAGGTATGACCGGTTTTTCCGGTTATTCCATGCAGAAGAATTACAGGAAAAGCGGTGATGTTGATGTTCACAGATTTATTATGAATATCGATTTATCAAAAGTATCTGATGCTGAAAAAGAGATGATGCAGAAAATGTTCGGGAAGGAATTCGCCATGGAGTTCGCTGTATCCGGAGGATTTATTGCCGCATCTACAAGTCCTGAAAATCTTGATAAAATAATAGCTAACACAGGTTCTGTCCCGGCAGTTACTGAACTCCTTTCCAGAAAGGCTTTCGGACCGGGTATGGATTCTTATGCTGATATGGATCTGATAAGCTTTATGGAACGGATAATTGACCTCGCCAATGAGGATAAATCAGTTAATGATCCCTCCATTGATAGTTTTAAAAAGATGATACAAAACCTCGATCTTCAGAACAGAAATATACTGTTTTCTGCAAAGTACAGCAAAGGTGTATCTTACAGCAGGAGCAGGGTGCCGGCCAGGCTGGTTACTGATTTCATCCGAAATGTTAAGGAGCAGCAGAAAAAGGAATCTGCCGGAGAAAACACGGAAGATTTTGAATCATTTGACGAAAGTGAGGATTAGTCTGTTCAGCTGTACCCGGAGATCAGCTTATCCGGGTACAGGATTTCATTATAATGATTATAACCAGCTGTAAGGATTATACAAGTATAACCGGCGCTTCAGTCCTTTTGACAACCTCCCCTATAAAGTAAGGGGAGTATCCTCCTTTTTTCAGCGTATTCACAATGGTGTTTGCAGAATTTCGCTCAGCAAAGAGCATCATTCCGATTCCCATATTAAAGGTGGTGTACATCTCCCTCTCCTCTATGTTCCCCTCGCTCTGAAGCAGTTTAAAAACCGGTAAAACAGGGTAGGAGTTTTTTTCAATCTTTACTGCGGTTGTTTCCGGAAGGATTCTCGGTATATTTTCGTAAAACCCGCCCCCTGTTATATGCACAATTCCCTTAATATCAGCTCCTGTGTTCAGGCTCTCCATTAGCTGGTCAACGTATATAATTGTGGGAGTGAGGAGTGACTCACCAAGAGTCATCCCTAATTCTGCAAAGGTCATGGAGAGCTGATATTTCTTCTGCTCCAGCAGGAGCTTCCGTACAAGGGAATAGCCGTTTGAGTGTATGCCGCTTGAGGGGAGGCCGATGATTACATCTCCCGGAGCAATATTTTCTCCGTTGATAATTTTTTTCTTGTCAACTACTCCGACGGAAAAGCCCGCTATATCGTATTCATCATCTTTCATAACGCCGGGGTGTTCCGCAGTCTCTCCGCCGATAAGGGAGCATTTCCCCCGGAGGCAGCCTTCGGCAATCCCTTTTACAACATCCGCCATCTTATCAACATTGAGCCTGCCGCATGAAATATAATCGAGGAAAAAGAGCGGTTTCGCTCCGCTTACAATAATATCATTAACGCACATTGCAACTGCATCTATGCCGATTGTGTCGTGTTTATCCATCATCTGGGCGATCTTGAGTTTTGTCCCTACACCGTCAGTTCCGGAGACAAGCACAGGCTCTTCCATATCTTTAAATCCCGCATCATAAAGCGCGCCGAATCCGCCGATATCAGTCAGCACGCTTTTTGTAAAAGTTGATCGTACAAAAGGTGCAATTTTTTTTACAAACCTGTTGCCACCTTCAACATCAACGCCTGCGTCTTTATATGTAATTGTCATAGAACTCTCCGGAAATGTTTTTATTCCCTGAATAGATATTTTTCAGGGGTGTCGTTGTAAAGAATAATTTACTTATGTTTTCAGCATGAAGAAATCTTTATTTTAAATAATCTCCATTTGCCGTCAGCAATCATGAAAAACAGCGTGTACTGCTGAGCTTCATAACCGTAGTGTACAAGGATTGTATTGCCTGATTCTATTTCATAAGTCATTTTATACATGTAAGGTTCTTTGATTACTGCTTTTTTAAAGAAATCTGTTTCCGGTATTTCAAGAGATTCAACTGATCCTTCAAAGGCCTCCAGGTATTGAAGAGGAAAGTCTGTATGTTTTGAAACCTCTTTAATGTTTTTCTTTATCCATGCTTTTTTAAATCTATCGAAAAAGAGATGAAAGTGTTCCACTTTATTTGCAGGGGCATTAACAAAACTGCTGAGTACATATCCGTCTTTCCCTTTCGGGGATTTAACTTTCAGCCAGACTCCTAAATACTTATCAACAAAAAGAGCGGCCCCTGTCTGCTCAATAACAGTGATTTTATCACCTTTGTTTAACCTGGCGATTACCTTTGAGTCTGTGTCCGGTTTTTCGCGCAGATTCACAACTGCTGAATTAATAACGCTGCCGGAAAAATCTGTGTATAGCTGTTTTTCAAGAGTAAGAGATTCACCCTCTTCTTCAGCTGTAAGGAACATGGGAGATATAAAAAGAAGAAGTACAAAGGCTGTAATTTTAGTTTTCATGATATAACCTTATTTTTAATTAATAATTAAAGATTTATTGAACAGGGAATTTTGTCAATTATGATAAAGACAGGGGAAACCGCAACATAGAGGTTTTTACAATATTTTGTCTCATTAAATTCATTGACAGTATACCGGAGAAACTGGTAGATTCTGAAAAAATTCAGGAGTTTTCGAGTGATTATTGACTGGAAGAAACTGCAGAACGGATCAGATATAAGGGGAGTTGCAATTGAGCGCGGGGAGGAGAAGGTTAATCTCACTCCTGAAACAGCTTCATGTATCGGCAGTGCTTTTGTGAAGTGGCTCTCTGCAAAAAAGGGGATTGCTCCTGCTGATGTAAAAATCTCCATCGGAATGGATTCAAGGATAACAGGGCCTGCTCTGAAAGAGGGGCTTATTCACGGGATTACATCTTCAGGGGCTTCTGTAGCAGACTGCGGGCTTGCATCAACTCCTGCAATGTTTATGAGTACAATATTTGATGAATTCAGATGCAGCGGTGCAGTGATGATCACTGCAAGTCACCTTCCGTTTAACCGTAATGGATTCAAATTTTTTATATCAGAAGGGGGACTTGAAAAGGGGGACATTTCGGATCTACTTAAAGCAGCATCAGAAGTTCCTCTGCCCGGAAACATTTCAGCTGACAATGGCGGTAAGCTTCAGCTTATGGAGAGGTATGCGTCACTTTTTGTAAAAAAGATAAAGGATGGCATCAATAGCAGAAATAATTTTGAAAAGCCTCTTTCCGGGATGAAGATAATTGTTGATGCAGGTAACGGGGCCGGCGGATTCTTTGTTGATAAAGTTCTTAAGCCCCTTGGCGCAGATACAAACGGCAGCCAGTTCCTTGAGCCTGACGGGATGTTCCCTAACCACGAACCGAATCCGGAGAATGATGAGGCAATGGAATCTATACAGAAAGCAGTTCTTGCGTCAAAGGCTGACCTCGGCATAATCTTTGATACTGATGTTGACAGGGCTGCTGTTGTTGACGGCTCAGGTGAAATTATAAACAGGAATACTCTGATAGCTCTTTTATCTGCAATAGTTCTTGAGGAGCATCCCGGCACAACAATAGTAACAGATTCGGTGACATCTGACGGCCTTACCGGGTTTATCGAAAACAGACTTAAAGGTAAGCATCTCAGGTTTAAGCGCGGATACAAGAACGTAATTAATGAGGCGGTCAGGCTCAATAGCATCGGGGAGGAGTGTCACCTTGCAATTGAGACATCCGGGCACGGTGCCATGAAGGAAAATTATTTTCTGGATGACGGAGCTTACCTTGTGGCGAAGATCCTGATCTTGGCAGCACGGCTAAGGCTTGAGAAAAATGCAGGGCTCCTTTCAATGCTTGAGGGGCTGAAACAGCCTGCTGAGGAGAAGGAGTTCCGTGTAAAGCTCCTTGAAGAAAATTTTGCGCCCCAGGGTGAGAAGATTATTGATGAGCTGAAAACCTTCATAGAGAAGATTGAGGGGTGGACCCCCGCACCGGTAAACCATGAGGGTCTTAGGATATCATGTTCTTCCGAAGATGAGAAGGGGTGGTTCCTGCTGCGGCTCTCTCTCCATGATCCTGTGCTTCCGCTTAATATTGAATCAGAAGTGAATGGGGGAGTGAAAAGAATTACTGAAAAACTCGCGGAGTTTTTTAAACAGTTCAGTAATATAAATTATGATGCTTTGATGAAGTATTGCGGAGATTAATTTTTTCATATATCAGGCATAATGTCATTTCGAACGCATTTGAGACGACCGAAGTAGAGCTGGAATCTAACCTTAAGTTTAGCTTACAAAAAATAGATTTCTCAGTCGCTATCGCTTCTTCGAAATGACAAAGTGGTCTCCTGATTCGATGATAAAGTATTATAAAAATGAAATTAATGAATAACTATATACGGAGAACAGAATGAAATATCTTGTTGTTGGATCAGGCGGAAGGGAACATGCTATTGCCTGGAGGCTTATTAGTGACGGCAGCGCAACCGAGGTTTATGTTGCACCCGGGAATGGGGGCATTGCAGATAAATTCAGGGTAAACATTAAAGCTGATGATTTTGAGGGGCTCCATAACTTCTGTAAAGAAAAACTGATCGATATGGTTGTTGTGGGGCCTGAAGTCCCGCTGGTCGCAGGGATCGTTGATTTTTTTGAAGGGAAAGGGATTCCATGTTTCGGACCTTCAGGAAAAGCCGCAATGATTGAGGGGAGCAAACTGTTCGCTAAAAGGATAATGGAGACTTACGGTGTACCAACTGCAGGGCACTGGGATTTTACAGGTAAAAGCGGACTGATTGATTTTGTTAATAAACAGGAGAAGTTTCCCATAGTAATAAAACTCGACGGCCTTGCTGCCGGAAAGGGGGTAGGTATCCCTGAAAGCAGAGATGAAGCAATAGCATTTATTAATGAGAATGTTAAAGATGACAGCCGTGTATACGTGGAAGAGTTTCTTGACGGAGAGGAGGCCTCTGTTCTCGGCATATCAGACGGTTACACAGTGCTTCCCCTTGTCGCTGCGCAGGATCATAAAAGGGTCTTTGACGGGGATAAGGGGCCCAATACCGGAGGTATGGGGGCCTATGCTCCGGCTCCTGTTGCAACTCCTGAGAGGATTGAGTTTATACGCACACATGTTCTTCAGCCTGTGATTGACGGTATGAGAAAAGAAGGCACTCCATTTAAAGGAATTCTTTACGCAGGGGTAATGATTACAAAAGATGGGATTAAAGTGCTGGAGTTTAATGCTCGTTTCGGTGATCCTGAAACACAGGTGATACTCCCTCTCCTTGATATGAAACTCGGAGATCTGCTGAAAGCATCAGTTGATGGAAAGCTTAAGGATATAGATCTGAAATTCAAAAAGGCCCATGCAATGACAGTGGTTGTTGCAGCAGGGGGCTATCCGGGAAATTATGAAAAAGGGAAAGTCATCTCCGGTCTTGATAAAGTCTCTGATGAAATAATGGTCTTCCATGCGGGCACAGACAGAAAAGGCGGAGATGTGATTACGTCGGGCGGCAGGGTGCTGAATGTTACAGCTTTTGGGGATACGCTGAAAGAGGCCAAAGAAAAAATTTACGCAGAGATTGATGAAATTAAATTCGACGGCGCATTTCACAGGAAAGATATAGGATACAGGGCGTTATGAAGCCGCTTAATCTCCAGAATCTTTCCCCATGAAAGGCCCAGGAAATTGTTTCTGAACAGCAGCCCCCGCACCCCCGGAGGGGGCAAAGAATAATCTGTAAGTGAGGATTCCAGGGGATACATTGATAATTGAAATATATTCATAACGGAAAATATATGAATTCAGATCCCGGAAAGAAAAAAACTGCCGCATCAAAAAAAGGAAAATCCTCTAACAGGTGTTTGACTAAACTTGTGGAGAATATATCCCATCCGTCACATGGTTCGATAATGCCTTATTACGAAACAGAGGGTTTTGTTCTATATAATGATGATTCCCTTGAAATACTGGAGCGTATTCCGGAAAATTCAGTGGATATGATTTTTGCTGATCCTCCATACATGCTCTCCAATGACGGTTTCACATGCCAGAATGGAAGGATGGTGAGCGTTAACAAGGGTAAGTGGGACAAAAGCAGCGGTTTTGATGAGGATATGAAATTTCATGAAGCATGGATCTCCGCATGCCGAAGGGTGCTTAAGCCTGAAGGAACAATCTGGATAAGCGGAACATATCACAGCATTTACCAGTGCGGTTTTCTTCTTCAGAAACTGAACTTTCACCTGCTCAATGACATTACCTGGTTTAAACCCAATGCAGCGCCCAACCTGAGCTGCAGATTTTTTACAGCATCACATGAAACTGTTCTCTGGGCGCGTAAGGATAAAAAAGCGAAGCATACTTTTAATTATGACGAGATGAAGAATGGCGAGTTCCCTGAAGACAAAATGAAAAAGGAGAACACACAGATGCGTTCTGTGTGGAGCATTCCCACTCCTCCGCAGAATGAAAAGGGATCCGGTAAACACCCCACGCAGAAGCCCCTTGCTCTTCTTAAAAGGAT
>DAISJZ010000009.1:22388-24144 GCA_036821145.1 Spirochaetota bacterium | reverse complement strand
AGCGTTGATGAAAAGTTTCCTTACCTGTATCTCAACTGCATTGAAGCAATGCCAGAGAATCACATTGTTATAATTGTGGATGGCGGCGGTGCAAGGCAGGGGGCGGTGCAATGGCTTAAGAATGCTGCTGAAAAAAATCTCTACAGAAATGAAGAAAATATGGATAAGCAGCTTGATGTTTTCACATTGAGCGGATTTATCCAGTGGGCCAACCTGACATTCCGCTGATAATACGACATAACTGAATTAGCCCCGGTGGGCTGAATATAAAATAATAACTGTAAAAAAACGGGCTTTTTTTCATTTTTATTTTTGACATTAATCATCCGGTATCTTATACTGTAAAAGAGCATTGAGATTTGTAATGGATCTAAGGTGATCTTTAAACGGATTGTTGAGGATTATTTAAATGCTCTGAATGTACGGAGGTTTTTTAATGAACGCAAAAGTTAATGAAAAAGAAACGTTGGATAGACTTCAGGTTTCTTTAAAGAAAAAAGAAGAGGAAGCAATGCAGGCCAAGAGCAAAGGGATGCATACAACTTATGGAAATCTGATGCTTGAGATTAATCTTCTGAAAAGCAAAATGAAGAAGATGCAGATGGGTAGCAGGTAAATCATTCCGGCTGACAAGGCGCCAGTCAGCCAGATTAATGTGTCTTTATAACTGGTATTATGTCGCAGACCATTCCGGACTTCAGCGTCTTATGCAAATCAATCAACCCGGGCGGGCTTAAAATTATTTTGGGTCCCTTCAGTTTTCCCTGATTTTTAAAATATTTTTGTAGTTTTCTGTTAGCTCTTTCAATGTTAAGGCACGTGAGCATTCAGGGAGAGATGAATCGAATGTAGCGCCATAACCTTTTGTTTTTATCCGTGAGTCCAGTATAGCAACAATTCCCTTATCTGTTCCGCGCCGTATAAGTCTCCCTGAGCCCTGTTTCATCTTCAGTACCGCATCCGGTATCTGAAGTGTAACAAATGGATTTTTTCCTTCATTTTTAATTTTTTCAACCTTGGCTTCCATGATTGGAGTGTCAGGAACTGCAAAGGGGAGGCGGGCGATTATAACACCTTTAAGCAGATCTCCCGGAAGATCAATTCCCTGCCAGAAGGAGTGGGTCCCCATGAGAACAGCCCCGGGGTGACGCATATATGAGTGAAGAGCTTTTGATGCGCTCAGTTCACTCTGGGAATAAATTTTATTATCGATGAGGTCTTCAAGAATAATTTTCATATTTTTAAGCATGCTGTATGATGTGAAGAGTAGAAGGCAGTTTCCTCCAAGGATTTTTATAATTTCAGCTGAGGCTTTTGCAGCTTCTTTTGTGAAACGGGGTTCCTCCGGCGACGGCAGGTCAGCCCCTAAATAGATTGCCATCTGTTCTTTGTAATTAAAGGGCGATTTAAGTACAATGCCGCTTCCCCGTTCAAAACCCACCGTGTTTATAAAGAATGAAAAATCATTTTTAACGGAGAGAGTTGCGGATACAAATAGAGAAGATTCGTAAAATGCAAAAACTTCAAACCGCATAATGTTGTCTATGTTAACAGGGCGCGCTGTAAGTGAAACATTCCCCAGGAGATCACGCTCACTACGTTCAATCCAGTAAACATAGCCCGGGAGGCTGAGTTCAAGGAAAGCTTTCAGGGATTCAAAGTATCCCTTTACCCGGGAACGTGCAGGCTCAAACTCCATGCGGAAGTCTTCATCTTCGCAGTCTTTCTCGCATTTTTCAAGAATTGACAGGAATTT
>DAISJZ010000009.1:0-22288 GCA_036821145.1 Spirochaetota bacterium | reverse complement strand
GGAAGTCTTCATCTTCGCAGTCTTTCTCGCATTTTTCAAGAATTGACAGGAATTTTTCCATCTGAAGAATGAGCTTTTCACCAAGGTTAAGTTCTTTTTTTATTCTCCGGACTGTTTCGTTTTCATTAAAAATGGAACGGACTTTTTCGAAAAAGATATTCGCATCTTTAGCAATAAGCTCAATGGAGTTGATTGCCTCCTCCCGCGTTTCACTGTTTGAAAAAGAATTCACAATACCCCACTTACCCCTGTGGTAGAATCTCTGAAGCAGTGAAAGAAGGAGGTCATAGTCGATTGAAAAACCGAGCTGTTTTGAAGCAACAGTTTCAACAGAGTGAGCCTCATCAAATATTACTGTTTCAGACACAGGGAGGTAGGTTTTGCCTGATGCAATATTGGAAAAGAAAAGGTAGTGGTTCATCACAAGGAGGTCAGAAGAAGCCCATTCCCGCCGTGCAGCCTGAAATGGGCAGATTGATGAAACAGGGCATCTTTGCTGATCACAAAGTTCTGAGTCGCGGCAGATCTCTCCCCAGAGATATGCAGGAACATCCGCCTCGTGTGAGGTGAATATCTTTCTCTCCCTGAAAAGTGCGCTTACACGGTTGAGATATTCAAGATCACCCTTTTCGAAATCTCCACGTTTGAGGAACCGTTCAAACCTGCGGCGGCACGGGTAGTTTGTGCTCCCTAAACATAAGGAAAATTTAAAGTCAGCACCCAAGTATTTGCGGAAGATATTCTGCGCAACAGGTATATCTTTATCTGTGAGCTGTCTCTGAAGGGCACGGGTTTCAGTGGATACTGCAACCCTTTTGCCGCTTTCTAACGCATGACTTATTGCAGGGATAAGGTATGCCATGGTTTTACCTGTGCCTGTGCCTGCCTCGACTATTCCGTTTTCGGAATCAGCAAGGCGTTCCTGTATGAAACGCGCCATGTCAAGCTGGCTTTCCCTGAATTCATATTCAGGGAGTTCGAGGTCAAGGTACCCTTCAGGGCCGAATATATCTTTCATCAGTTTTTTCAGGTAATTATAAAATGCTTATTACCTGTTTAGTGTGCGGCAGGTTTATAATCAAGACCTTTTTTTTAGAAGAAAGATAAGAAAGATTACGGAAGCAATGGCAATTAATGCAACGTAAGAGGGGAGTTTAAAATGTTCAACAGCTAATGCAATGAACGGGGCAATGATAAATATCAGTGTCATTAGTTTTGCAGCGCTGCCCTGTTCAGGGAGATCCTCATCATCTTCATAATCCGGGATTTCTTTTTGATTGGGTATATCAGGCAATCCGTTTTTAACGCTTCCTTCTGATGATTCAGGGTAACCACTGATTTTATCTCCCCATTTTATTTCGAAATCAGGATTACTGTGTTTTCTCAGCAGGGTGGTCAATCTGCTGAAATGGTTTATCTCACCGCAGGAACCGCATATGACTGACGTTGTTGAGTCAGGTATTGTAAGTTCATATCCGCATTTTCTGCATCTGGTTTTTATAAATTCCATATATTAATCCGCCGTTAATAATCAGATGATACTGAAAAGGAGGGTGGCATTCAAGAAGTTTTTAATTGAATTTTCTGATATATTGTTTTATTAAACAGGGTATCACCAGATTCTCCTGAGTTTAAAAAAGCTTATGGTGTTGAAAAAATAATCTTGCCGGACCTGTTGAAATCGTAGTTTCCCAGGTGTGAAACCATTTTGCGGAAAGAGTCAGAGTTCAGCGTTTCGATGAAATTCTGCACCTCGTCCCTGAAAAAAGTCTCCTGCAGAACTACCATGTCAAAGTTTTCTTTTATGAGAGGAATGAATTTCAGCCCCAGGATTTTTGCAATGGCGCTTGTTGCAATTCCGGTATGGCACTCTCCGTTGATTATCATAAGACCCACTTCAAGGTGAGTGTTCACTTCTGAAATGTATCCATCAATAGACTCCCGGTTTATATTCTCCTCCGCAAGAATTTTATCCGTTACAACTCTTGTGCCTGAGCCTCCCTGCCTGTTGACAAATCGGAGTTTGTTCTCTGCAATAATTGAAAAGTTCATGGTTTTTTCCTTTGAATCAGGGGGGAGGAGAAATCCCAGTTCTCTCTGGAAGAGGTGAACTATGGCTATCTTTTTATGCGGAATGAGACTGGCAAGCATATCCAGGTCATATTCACCTGTGACAGGATTCGCGAGGTGACACCAGGCGATGTCCGTTAAACCTGTGCCGAGAAGCCGCAGACCTTCAGTGCTTCCCGTAACAGAGGAAAAGATATGTGTTCCTGGATCTCCGTTTTTCATATGATTGATTACTATGTCCAGAACAGGATCATTGCTTCCTGCTGCAAAAAGATCTTCTGAGGCGCTTCTTGCAGATTCATCAATGACAGGCCCTTCCTTGAGCGCGCTTGTTGTAATCCACCTGTCAATAAGCCTTTTCGGGAAGACCCATTTTCCCGTTACCCGTGTGCATGGAATACTTTTAGCTTTGATAAGAGCATAGACCTGTTTTTCATTTATTCCAAGGTAGTCTGCAACTTCTCTTGTGCTCATATTTTCTGCGGGCATCGGGTTCCTCCTGATAATTATTTATCGGTAAAAAAAAGATACTTAGGCACAGAGAAAAGCAGGAGGGATACCTGAATGGATGAATTTTGAGAGATATAATAAGAAATTTTTTATTATATCGTATCGCCTTGGCTTTCCGGTTTCTCTGTTAATACGACTGAAATTTTAAAATCAGCTTATAATTATGAGAATAATGCGATTTATGGGGAGTGTCAATTAAATATTGAGTGATTGGTATATTCCTTATTTGTATATTAATGCGCAGTAAAAGAGGAGTATTTAAAAAATAAAAGAATTAATCTTTTTTTAAAGAATAATTGTATTTGACTATAACCCTAAATAAAAATTTTTAATAATAAACCTATTTAAGGATTTAAAAAATGGCTGAAATTCTTGTTTGCATAGACGACACAGACAATCTCGAAAGTAAAGGAACAGGGCACCTTGCCGAGATTCTCAGACACGATATAGAAACTCTTTTTGGAGGGAAAACTTCCCGTATCACCCGGCACCAGCTTTTTGTCTCTGATGATATCCCTTATACTTCTCATAACAGTACCATGTGTTTTACATGTGAAATTGAAACATGTTATATTGACGAAATGATTCGTTATGCAGGTGAGCTCCTTGAAAAGATGAGTGCAGAAGGTTCTGATCCGGGGCTTTGCGTTGCTGTCGCTGAGAGTATAAATGAAAGGGAGAAGCTTATAAGCTTTGGATGTGATGCCACATGCAGGGTGCTAACGAAGGAGCTTGCCTATAAGCTTGCAACTGAAACAGGGATTCATCTCTCTGAACACGGAGGTACGGGTGGGGGAGTAATCGGTGCTATTGCAGGGGTGGGTCTCCGTCTTGGCGGGAATAACGGGAGATTTAAAGGGTGGCTTGAGGTAAAAGAGACCGATCGGCTGATTACTGCTGAAACACTTACCTGTAATTATGATATTGATGAAGTAAGAGAGGTCTGCGGGAGGGTAATTAATCCCGGAGAAACTCTTATACTTGATGAAAGGATAAAAACAGTACTTCTTGGAGGACGCTGTATTCTTCCGGTTAAAAGAAAAACGGGGGAGAATTCTGAATGGATAAATCTTTCAAAAGAGGAAATCAGGAAATATTAAAAAAATTAATTTTTTTTCTGCTGTAAGTTTTAAAGATTAAAAGTTTGTTTTTTCTTTTTTGAATTCATTTATTATTTTAAAGGGTTATAATTAATAATTATAACCCTTTTTTATTATTATAAGAGAGGAAACAGTAAATATCAAATAACAGGTGTAAAACGGTTAAGTAACAAAGAGTTGAAAAGATTATCCTTATAAATTAAGAGGGATTAATGATATTTATTAAGGAGAAAAATCATGGCTGGAAAAATTTTTTACAGGGAAAGAAGGAAAGTAGAAAAGGGTGAAGAGAAACCGAGATTCGCTGTTGCAGCTGTTTATGATATGGAACTCCAGTTTGTTTCAGAGCACTTCAGGAAATCTGAACTTGAGGAGATTGCTGCTGCCACAGGCGCAGAGCTTGTTCTTCTGTCAAGCGACAGAAAGACAAAGAAACACGGCGACTGATTATTTTTCTTTCTGGTTTATAGTTGCAGATAAAATTTTTAGCAGATATATTTTTCTGCGGCGAATAGCTTTGTAATTTGATTATATTCAGTATGATAATAACTGTGGAGATGAAATTATGGCATTGATACGTGAAAAGGACGGTAAACGTCTGCATATAAAGAGTAAGCTCATGGGTGAAAGTCTTATGGGGAAAGACCTTCTGACCAATCTGAATGTTGCCCCGCAGCAGAGACTATTCCCTGACGTAAATATAATGAAGGTTGGCGGCCAGTCAATTTCCGACAGGGGGGCAAAAGCACTGCCGCAGATTGTAAAGGAGATCGGTGAGAACAGGGATAAGCATAAGATGCTTATCACTACAGGCGGCGGTACAAGGAGCAGGCATATCTATTCACTTGGAATGGAACTGGGGATGCCCACTGGTATGATGGGTAAATTCGGCAGCGCCATATCTGAACAGAACGCTCTCATGGTTGCCACTCTGCTTTCCCGGTGGGGAGGAATCCAGATAGGAGCAGACCAGCTTCTTGAATTGTCCCTCTACTATGATCAGAGAGCTATACCTGTAATACCGGCAATGCCCCCTTACGATCTTTTTTCTATCCCTTCAAAAAATGGAAGAATTCCCAGCCTGCGGACTGACTCAGGTACAATAATCCTTGCTGACCTTATAGGGGCTAAAAGCTGTATATTTATCAAGGATGAGAAGGGTCTCTTTACTGATGATCCGAAAAAGAATCCAGATGCGGTATTTATACCGAAGATAAGCGCTGAAGAGCTAATTGAAAAGGATCTCCCTGATCTTGCCATTGAACATGTATGTCTGACAATACTTCAGGATAGTGAGGTTGTGGATTCAATCCAGATAATTAATGGGCTGGAGGAGGGTAATATCACGAAAGCTCTTAATGGAGAACATGTGGGTACAATTATCTATTCTGAAAAAAAATGATTTAAAATTTTTTACTGATTATATAAACACGCCTCAGAATGAAACGCGCCGGAACTGACCGGCGCGTTTTTATTTAAGTTTGACCTCTCACTATTATGTTGTTAAATTATCATAGCAATAATAGAATAAAATTAACAATATCCCTCAGTCTTTCCCTCGAAGGAAAGAATTTCTATTTAAATTTAATCAGGTAAAGTTATGAAAAGCAATCTTATAAGAAAAATTGATGATTACATTTATGAGATCCCCTCTGACGCGAAAAAAGGGATGAATGTCCCTGCAAGAATATACGCCTCTGAATCACTTGTCAATGACATGGATGAAGCTGTATTTACACAGATTACAAATGTGGCAACACTCCCGGGGATTATCGGAGAGGCTGCATGTATGCCGGACGGACACTCCGGGTACGGCTTTCCTATTGGCGGAGTTGCTGCCATTGATCCGGATAACGGAATTATATCTCCAGGCGGCATAGGTTTTGACATTAACTGCGGAGTGAGGCTGCTATCCACAAACCTGACATATGATGAAGTCCATCCACGAATGAAAGAGATTGTTGACGCTTTTTTCAGGGGGATTCCTTCAGGCGTGGGCTCTGACGGTATTATTTCTCTTTCAAGCGGTAAGTTTGATGATGCCATGATGGGCGGTGTGGAATGGGGAGTAAAAAACGGGTTTGGCGATAAAAATGATATAGAGTGCTGCGAGGAGAATGGAAAGATAGCCGGTGCTGATCCTGAATGCGTATCAAAAAAGGCAAGGGATCGCGGGGCTCACCAGGTGGGCTCTCTCGGCTCCGGGAACCACTATCTTGAGATACAGGTGGCACGCAGGGGGAATATATATGACAGGGACACCGCTAAGCTTTTCGGAATTGAAGGGGACAACTCCATTGCAATAATGATACATACAGGGAGCAGGGGATTCGGGCACCAGGTTGCCACAGATTATCTCCACAGTTTCTCACCGTTACAGACGAAGTTCGGATATATCCCTCCTGACAGGGAGCTGGCATGCGCTCCATTTCATTCAGATGAGGGGCAGAGATATTTCAAAGCAATGAACTGCGCAATCAATATTGCTTTTCTCAACAGGCAGCTTATTAAGAGCAGGGTGTCGGAGATTCTTCACGATATATTCGGCAAAAAGAACGGCCTTCGTGTGGAGACTGTTTACGATGTGTGCCATAACACAGCTAAACTCGAGAATCATAAAGTCAATGGTAAACTGAAAGAGCTCCTTATTCACAGGAAAGGTGCAACAAGGGCATTCCCCCCCGGAAGTCAGGATATCCCTGAGAAGTACCATAGTGCCGGTCAGCCTGTGCTTATTGGGGGGAGCATGGAATCCGGTTCATACATTATGTGCGGAACAGAGTCTGCGGAGAAAACGTTTTTCACAACAGTGCATGGAAGCGGAAGAGTAATGTCACGCCACCAGGCTAAGAGCAGGTTCAACGGTAGAGAGCTTCAGAAAAGCATGGAGTCCAGAGGGATATATATACGCACTGCTTCATATTCAGGGCTTGCTGAGGAGGCCGGGGGCGCTTACAAGGATGTTGATGAAGTTGTTGCTTCTGCTGAAAAGTGCGGCCTGGGGCGTGTTGTGGCAAAGCTTACTCCCCTGGGTAATATCAAGGGATAGTATGGATTACGAACTGATTGAAGATATAACACATGCGGATGTTGCTGTGAGGGTCAGAGGAGCTTCGTACAGTGAACTGTTTGTAAAAAGCGGCAGAGCACTCATGAGCGAGATGGTTGAGAATCCCGGTGATATCTCTCCGCTTGTAATAAAAGAAGGAGTTCTCTCCGGGGATAATATTGAACTTCTTTTCTTTGAGTTTCTTAATGAAATTCTTTTTTTTAAGGATGCGGAGAGTCTTCTCCTTCTCCCTGATAATATTTCTGTTACTGATAACGAAAGTGTTTATAAATGCAGCTTCAGGCTTGCCGGTGAAAAGATAATCCGTGAGAAACATATTTTCAGAGTGGATGTAAAGGCTGTAACAATGCATGGGCTCCGTATTTATAAAGAGAATGATCTGTTTGTTGCTGAAACTGTTTTTGATGTTTAAAAGAAAAGAAGATCCCTCATTAAATCCTATGTGAAAATTTGACTATCATCAAAAATTTCAGTAAATTTAATTCAGATTTCTGCCGGTTTATCCAGGCAGTAATATTATTATTCAAGGAGTGGTTCCATGGGTGATCAGGAGTTGAATCTGAAGGCCAGGCTTCAGTACAGGTTTGATAACTTCATGTCCAAAGGAGGCTTTTCTGTATTTGCTGCACTGATGCTTCTGTTTTTAGGGGCATTTATACTGATGTCTGTTGTGCGGGTTGTTGTAAACATCATAGCTCCGCAGGAAGGCTTTACCGGTGTCTTTGACCAGTTCTGGCGTGAGTTTCTTCAGATATCCGATGCCGGGGCAATAGCTGAGGATTCAGACGGCAATATTCTGAATAAGATTACAGGTATTATAACAGTATTTTTCGGCTTAATACTTTTTTCAAGTTTAGTGGCTTTTATTACAAGCCAGTTTGAGGCAAAGCTTGCGGAACTACGTAAAGGTAAGAGCAATGTCGCAGAAAAGAATCACACCCTTATTCTCGGTTTCGGAGACCGTGTTCTGGAGATAATAAGAGAGCTTGTGATTGCAAATGAATCAGAAAAGAATCCTGCTATTGCTGTACTGGCAGAGAAAGAGAAAGATGAAATGGATGACTTTTTCCGTGAACGTCTCCCTGATTCAAAGAATACAAGGATTGTAACCCGGTCAGGTTCCACGTCCAGTATATTTATGCTGCGCAAAGTAAATGCCCCTGGGGCTAAATCGGTTGTTATATTAAATGATGCGGCAGTAGATGCAGGAGATGACGAGAAGACCCTTGCTGATGCAAGGGTGCTTAAAACAATTCTTGCATTAATTTCATGCACTGGAGAGGAAAATGCCCCGCCGATAATTGCTGAGTTTCACTACAAAAATATGCGGAACCTGGCAAAGAACATATTGCCTGAAAAAATTTCACTTCTTGATGAGCATTCAATACTGGCAAAACTAATGGTCCAGACATCCCGTGTTTCAGGCCTCGCGCAGGTTTATGATAACCTCGTTGGATTCGAAGGGTGTGAGTTTTATTTTTATAAACCGGATGGTGGTGTTAAGGGATTGAAATACTCTGAGGTAATCTTCCGCTTTTCTGACTGTTCTGTTCTGGGACTCAGGATGAGTGACGGGACTATAAAACTCAATCCCCCGCCTGACGAAGTATGCGGTGATGATGAAATCATTGTTCTCGCTGAAGATGATTCAGTGATAAAATTTCTGAAAGAGCCGGTTCCTGTAAACCCGCCGGAGTCAAAAGGCTACATGCCTCATCCTAAATCTGTAGAGAACCAGCTTATTGTGGGGTGGAGCGGAAAAACTCCCACAATACTTGCTGAATACAGAAACTATCTCGCAAAAGGTTCACGAATTGATGTTGTTGTTCCTGAAATATTTGAATATATGAAGAAGGATTTTGCATCGATTCAGAAGAATAATCCGGGGATAAAGATGAAACTCATGGTGGGTAATATCCATTTTCCTGCAACAATTGAAAAACTCAAACCGGAACAGTATGATAACGTGATAATACTCTCAGGAGACGGCGGAGATTCAGAACTGCGTGATTCAGAAACAATAGCAACTCTCCTTCAGTTCAGGAGCTACTTTAAAAACTCATTAAAGAAAGAGACGAAAACACAGCTGATAACGGAGGTTGCTGATTCTGAAAATATTGAAGTTATACAGGAGGCGGGAGTTAAGGATTTTCTTATCTCCAACCAGTTTGTTTCCAAGATATATGCCCAGGTATCTGAGGAGCCGGATGTTCTCATGATATATGATGATCTTTTCAGCGAGGAGGGGAGCGAGGTCTACGTTAAGCCTGTTTCAAGGTTTCTCAAGCGGATACCGGAAAGCATTACATTTGGAGAGCTTTGTGCCGCGGCAATTAAAAGAAATGAAACATGTTTTGGCGTGCGCCTTAAGAGTGAGGAGACCGATATCACAAAAAATTTCGGCATATACGTGAATCCACCGAAGAGCAAAGTGTTTTCTCTTACTGAAGATGACTGGCTTATCACTCTCTCCGAAGATGATACATGATATGGAACTGCGAGTTTAAAATTTTACCTGAATCCCGCGTTTAAATGCGGGATTCTTTATTTTAAAAATTTTTATAACATGTCTTTAATGGCATAACAAAAAAATCTTTTCTGTGTATCACGGGAAAAGTGATTTAATCTGGTTGATTTTTTCTCCGGCAGTAATTAATTTAATTTGGATATTGCAGAAAAATTAAGGGAGCCCGGGGGTTCTTATGAATACATATCTTAAAACACTGGTGGTTGATGTAAGCAGCGGGTTTTACAGGGTGAACCGCTACAAGGTTGGTGATTTTTTCGGGCCCGTAGATCTGGGGCTTCATCTTTCAAGGCGATATGACAGTCTTAATATAGGGACAGGACTCCTGGCGGGATCAATTTTCCCCGGTTCAAACAGGCTGATAGTTACAGGTTTCTCTCCGGGCTGGGCAGGTTTTTATATTTCAACAATGGGTGGAGCGGGCCTTGTGTTCAATAACCTCGGTATTGATATGTTAGCTCTCACAAGTAAAGCTCCCATGCCTTCAATACTGTATCTGAACAGGATACATGGAGAGGAGGTTCAGGTCGGGGTACATCCTGTGGAAATTGGAGAAATCTGGAAATCCGGGCGTAAAGGGATCTACTCTCTCACTGACTATACTTATGAAAGATTCGGAAAATATTATGATAATGATCCCCGGATACTTGTTACAGGGCCTGCTGCTGCTGTCACAGGAATCGGAGCCATTGCATCCATGCCTATAAAGAAGGGTGAGGTCAGTTTTGTTGATACATGGGCCGGACGCGGAGGCTTTGGCTCAAAGATGCTTCAGGAGCACGGGATTGTTGCTGTAATTTATGGCGGTACATTTATTGATGAGGACTTCAGGGACAGGAAGGTTGCTGACCAGTGGTTTGTTGACAAGTACAACAAAAAGCTGGCGGCCAAGGATCTTGAGGCAACAGCTAAATACAGGTTCGAGCCCAACATGGATACAGGCGGAACTTTTGGTGTGAATTATGCTACTCTAGGTGGAAGGATGCTTTCATTCAATTACCGCAGCATTTACTGGACCGAAGAGAAGCGACTTGAGGTGCATGAAAAATTTGTAAGGAATCACTATCTCAAACAGTTTAATGAAGAGACAATTAAACCTCAGAAGCAGAAAACCTGCGGTGAGCCATGTGTTGCAGTATGCAAGAAGATGAACGATATTTACAAAAAGGATTATGAGCCATACCAGACAATGGGGCCGCTCTCCGGGATTTTTGATCAGCGGGCTGCTGAAAAGCTTAATCATCACTGCGACATGTACGGCTTTGATGCAATATCCGCTGGCGGGGTTGTTGCGTGGATGCTTGACTGCCTTGCGGACGGACTTGTTACATGCGAGGACCTTGGTATTTCTGAAAGAAAACCGAATTTTGATCCTGATAATTTTGACGTTGTTGCAGATTCAATGAATAATGCGGATATAGGGTGTGAAATTCTTGACTCGATTATTCATAAAAGGGGAGTGATGGATCTCCAGGCAGGAGCCAGGAAACTGGCAAGGAGGCTTGCTGGAGCAAAAAGCCCGGAAATAATGAACAGGTTTGTGACAAACGGTTTCGCAAGGAACGGGTGGATGGTGCCCAACCAGTACTGGACTCCGGGGGCTCTCTCCCCCATGGCTATTATGGGTAAATATTTTATGCATTATGGTGAGGAGTTTTATCCCCCAAGAGAACTTGGACGGCAGGATGCTGAAAGGTTCAAAAAGGAGCTGATTCTTGATAATATGGGAACATGCAGATTTCACAGGAAGTGGGCAGAGGAGATGATACCGGAGGTTATGGGCTCATTATTCGGACTTCAGGATGAATACCTGCAGAAGATCTCCCGTGCTGCTGCAAGAATGAACAGCAGGAACTCCTCTGTATTCTGGGAGAGCGAAAGGAATATAGATTTTGTCTACAGGTTCCTTATAAGAAAAAGGGACGTTGATGGAGAAAAACACCCTGAGCTTGAAAAGTGGATTGCGGAATTCGAGAAGGACAAGCATGAAGCAGCTCTTGAGTTCTGGTACGAGATACATAAGGGGATTCAGGAGACTTTGAAGGATTACTGATAACAGGTAATTACTATAAAAAAACCGCCATGTCTCTGGCGGTTTTTTTATGTGGAAGTATATTGATTGCTTTCAGCTTATTTTTGAAAGGAGCTTCTCCTTTGTCTTCTGGAACTCCTCTTCAGAAATCGCTCCGCTTGCTTTAAGCTGACTGAGTTTTTCGATGGTAACAAAGACATCCTCTTTCTTTATGCTCTGTTTGAGATTCTTCGCGTATTCTTTCCCTTTGTTAAGAAGGTCATTGTACTCAGCCTTTACTGAATCCAGGTTGAAACTGTCAATTGATCCTTTCCCTGCAAAATGAGAATCAAGAATCTTCCCCATTGCGTAAGTTGTTGCCCCTGATGTGATCACCTGTGAACCGATACCAAGCAGTGTGCCCACGCCGGGGATTGCTTTTATAAGGCTTGAACCTATGCGGGCAACGGCAGCTCCCATCATTGATGAAGCCAGGGTTTTACCCTTGTTTGAATCGTAATCCGCGCCATATAGTTCAGCAAGCTGCCTGATCATATCGTATTGAATTGCTGATACTGCCACAAGGTCAGCCATAGGGAGTGGAATAGCCCCCGCAGTCATTGCGAAAATTACATGCATTTTGATTATTTCATCAGCGTTCTTTTTCTCTTCCATTTTAAATCTCCGGTTTATTATTCATTTAATTTTAAAACAGCTTTATGAGGAGATAAAAACTCTTTAAAAATTATAGTTATAAAATAAAGATGAATTACGCTGCTTCATCTCCTCTATTATCTTTGCCCCCTTCGGGGGTGCGGGGGCTGTATTTAAATGAAATATAATTTTTGGATAATGTCAACTTTCAATTGAAGTTATAACGAAGAATCCATACTCCGCCATGAGATTGGGTGCGATACTGATTACATTTGATCTGTCTACACCTGATAATGAAAAATGTTTTTCAGAGATAATACTGAAAGAAAAATCCTCCGCCATGCGGATCATATCCTTTATTGTAAGCAGGTGAATGTTAGGTGAGTCATACCACTGGTATGGAAGAAGCTTGCTCACAGGCATTGTTCCTTTAAACATCAGGTATGCCCTGGTTCTATAGTAACCGAAATTAGGGAAACTGACTATGGATTTCTTCCCGATGCGAAGCACCTCTTTTATTACATAATCGGGGCGCTTTGTGTTCTGTATTGTCTGGTTAAGAATAACGTAGTCAAAGGAGTTGTCCCTGTAATCACTAAGGCCCTCGTCAATGTCAGCCTGGTAGCAGTAAACGCCCTTTTCAACGCACTGGCTGACCCCCTCTTCAGATATTTCAACACCGAAACCGCTGATGTTTTTCTGTTCCTGCAGCAGCTTAAGAAGAGTGCCGTCACCGCATCCAAGGTCAAGCACCCTGGAACCTTCAGGTATCTCGTCTATTACAAGGTCGTAACCGATTTTCAGCTCTTCCATTTATATTTCACTCTTCTTTAATTCACTTTTAAGAAAATTTTTAATATTCTTCTCCAGGAGTTCATTGGGGAGAAGAAAAGCATCATGACCGTTATCAGTTTCTATATCAGTATAGTTAACATTCTTCCCATTAACTCTCAGCGCCCTGACAATCTCCTTGGAGTTGCCGGTGGGATATAACCAGTCTGTAGTAAAGCTTATGATCAGGTAGTTGGCGCTTACGTTTTCAAAAGCTGCAGTAAGGCTGTCACCGTAATCCGCCCTGAGATCAAAATGGTCAATGGCCCGTGTTATATATATGTATGAATTGGCATCGAATCTTTCAACAAATTTTACACCCTGGTGTCGGAGATAGGATTCCACCATGAACTCCGGGTTCATGTCATTCCCCGCGTTTGCTGAATCCTGAAATTTCCTTCCGAATTTTTCATGCATATGTTTTTCTGAGAGGTACGTTATGTGGCCGATCATTCTTGCAAGAGAAAGGCCGGCCTTTGGAAAAGATGAATCGTAGTAGTTTCCCCCGTTCCATTTAGGGTCATTGAATATAGCCTGGCGCCCCACCTCGTTAAGTGCTATACCCTGGGCTGAGAGAGAGGCAGATGTGGCGATCCCTATGCAGGATTCAACCATATCCGGGTAGGATATTGTCCATTGCAGAGCCTGCATGCCGCCCATTGAGCCCCCGGCAACAGAGAGGAGTTTTTTAATACCCAGGTGGTCTATAAGTTTTTTCTGCGCGTTAACCATGTCGCTTATTGTGACCATGGGGAAGTCCAGGGCGTACGGTTTACCTGATGAGGGATTTAATGAAGCCGGACCTGTTGATCCGGAACACCCTCCTATTACATTGGAGCAGATAATAAAATATTTATCCGTATCAAAAGCTTTCCCCGGGCCGATATATGTGTCCCACCACCCGGGGGCTTTATCTTTATCAGAGTGATAACCCGCGGCATGAGCATTTCCTGACAGGGCGTGCAGTATAAGAACAGCATTGCTTTTATTTTCGTTAAGAGTTCCGTAGGTTTCATATGCGAGAGTTACAGGCCCGAGTTTTCTGCCGTTACTCAGTTTTAACGGATGTGGTGGTTCACAGAATGTAAAGTATTCAGTATTTACAATTCCAATTGAATTATGTTCAGGTTCTTTTTCTTTTTTAGTCATTAAAAAACCGCCTTCATAACAGACAGCGGTTTATGTGTCAAACCAGCTGTCTTATCTTCCGGATACAACGAAACCTGTTCTATCCGCTGGAGTTAGCACCTGCTGACCGTTGCCAGTGGTTGCCGCGGCATCTCCGGGCCAGTCCCTCCGCCGCTCTTGATAAGACGTCAGTTGTAATTAAGATTCTAATAAGACAGTACTCTTATTCTGTCAATAAAAAAGAGTGACATTAAGCGAGAAGTTTCAAAGCCTGTTTTATTATATCTTCAAGGGTGGCATCTTTTGATGATTTGAGAATTTCATTAACGCAGGCCGAAGCTTTGTTTTCATCGAAACCAAGAGCTGCAAGGGCCTCCACAGCATCATGCCTGTCTGATGAGGCCGCGGAAACAGGGCCGGATATTCTTTCAAGCTGAGGGAGTTTCCGTTTAAGATCAAAGATAAGTTTCTCAGCTTTGCTTTTCCCTATCCCCGGGATCTTTGTCAGTGCGCTGATGTTTCCGTTTTTTACACTTTCAATAAGGTTTTCCGGTGTCATCCCTGAGAGAAGTGATATGGCCATTGAGGGCCCTATGCCGCTCACAGCCAGTAGTGATTTAAATATGTCCTTCTCAATTCTTGAGTGAAATCCGAAGAGCCTGAACTGATCCTCTTTATGCATGGTGAATACAAGGAGAGTCGCATGTTTTTCTCCCTGAATTTTTTCATAAGTGGAGAAGGGGATAGTAAGTTCAAATCCGACTCCATTAACATCGATAATTACTTCTGTGGGTTTCAGGTCTTCAACAGCACCCTTAAGTTTTCCTATCATAATAATTCTGACCGTGTATTAATATTATAAATTTCCGGGTAGATGGCCCGGGGTGAGTTTGCTGAAAGTTTTAAAAGGGGATTACAGGTTCTTCATTAAAAACTGTTCAATATACAGTTTCTCTGCGAGCTTCATATTGCTGACGTTAAGTCTCATCATTTCATCCTTGAAAGCCTTCAGGTCAGAAATATCTATCATGTTCTTGAAATTAGCTTCCCCGGTACTGAATTTTTTAATAAGGTTGTTAAGGGATGCAATCCCTTTTCTGCTTACAAGGAGTATCTCTTCTGTCCCGAGATCAATGGAGCTCCTTACAAGGGCAATATCTGTTTTCTTCATCTCCATCTCGCCGTATCTGCGCCCGAATATTTTATGAAAATATGTAACAGACTCTTTCCCTGTTATTAAATGGTATGTACCTAAAAGAATTGAAAGAATAATTGTAATAAGAATAGAAAGAAGTATTCCCAGGAATGTATAAACAACTCCTGCCATAAGAGGATTTATATCGCCAGAGGGGACAGCCGCAAAATGTATAATATGAAAAAACCCGTAATAGATACAGAACATGAAAGCTACCTGGATCGGGTTGTATTTTACCTTCCATGTAAGTTCAGAGGAATCACGTTTATCTGAAATTTTAATACTGGAACTGTCCGGGATAACTATTGCATAAGGGCTGAACGGGTGGCGTCTGTCAACAAGGTCAGATGGTATCTCGCTGTTCATTGTAACCCTGAGACCCATGGTTTTTTCAAACTTGCTGCTGAACGAAAGAGCTTTTGCCTCATCATAAATGCGCGCAACAAGCATCAGCGAACCGTATCGGTTCCGGAGCATTATTTCGTATTCAGGTTTATCCCTGTTTATAAGGTACTGGATAACAATCTCGTTGAAATACTTAAAAGGGATTTTTAATGGAGAGATATCCCACCCCGTTGACTCAACAAGGCTCAGGTAACCCGGTTCCTCATTGATAACTATCTTATAGTATTTGGAGTTGAATAAAAGGAACAGCCCTCCAAAAAGAAATATAATACCGAATCCAATGAGAAGGTGGTCAATAACATGAATATCGTGAAGGATATAAACGCCTGTTGCAAGTGCAATTGCCCCTGTACTTGCAATAGTAAACAGCATCATTATCGGAGTTTTAACATTAATACTGTTTTCTGAAAAGCTGACTTTTGATTTCATATTTCAGTCACTTCTTATTTATAATTTTGTATAATAACATTGTTAATTATAAAAGTTCACAAAGTTTATTCAAGACTTTTTTTTATTAATTGGAGGAGGGAGTGTTGGCGGGCATTAATTATCGGGCATAATGATTTTTATCCAGCCCCCAGCCGATAAAATCATTAATATTCTATAAAATTCTACCGGCTTCCCCCGAAGGGGGATTACTAATGTAATTAAACCTTTATAAAAATATAAAGTTCAGCTACGCTCTATGGGGGTGGCGGGCATAGATTTATTAAGGAAATGAATTTATGCGCCGGGGCGTGTCTATTAATCAGGGATAAAAAAAGGCGGGAAGACTATATTAGTTTTAAAATTTATAGCCTTACCGCCTCGTTTTTGTTATTTGAGTGAACTTTTAACCTGTAAAAGTTCATTAAAAATTACATATATTGCGGTTCCTTGTAGGAGTACATGTCATGAACATGCCCCTCTCTCTGTGCCATGGGGGAGCGTATTTCAAACCTTAATTCGCCGGAATAGAGAGACTCATGAAGATTCGTTAAATTACGGATTCCCATGTCCTGGAAGGAGTGCCTGAGGCCCTGAAGGAGATAGGGGATATAATCATTAAGTGAGCCTTTATCTATAACCGCGCCTGAGACACCCTGGGCAACAATCACTTTTGACTCCTCTGCAAAATACCTGTTTGTACCGCCGGCTTCCATTGCTTCAAGAGAACCCATCCCCCTGTATTTTTTCAGACGAATACCATTTTCATAGAAGTATTCCCCGGGGGCTTCTTTTGTGCCGGCAAACATTGAACCCATCATTGCAGTGGAAGCTCCAAGAGCAAGGGCCTTGGATATATGACCTATATTGGCTATCCCTCCGTCAGCAATTACAGGGACACCCTGTTTGTTGGCATATCGCGCTGTGCGGTAAACTGCAGTTGCCTGCGGACGTCCAACTGCCATGGTTGTCTGGGTTGTGCATATTGAGCCCGGGCCCATACCTATTCTCAGGGCATCAGCTCCGGCGTTTATAAGTGTTTTGCACTGTTCCTCTGTAACAACATTACCCCCTATTACATCAATTGAAGGGTATTTTGATTTGATGAATTTAATCATCTCCACCTGGTAAATTGAGTTCCCCTGTGCAGAGTCTATTACTACCACATCAACTCCCGCTTCATGGAGAGCTGCAAGTCTATCCTTTGATTCCTCTTTTGTAGAGATTGCTGCTCCCACCCGGAGCTGTTTTTTCCCGTCCTTGGAGGAGAGGGGGAACTCCCTGTTTTTCAGAAGATCATTGCGGCTCATGAGCGCCACAAGTCTCCCCTCTTTGTCAACAATGGGGAGTTTTCCTTTTTTTGATGAACGGAGTATTTTATTCGCGTCAGAGAGAGTTATCCCCTCCTCAGCAGTGAGAAGATCTTTAGTCATTATTTCGGAAAGTTTTTTTGTGCGGTCTTTTTCAAAATCTATATCCCTGTTTGTTACAATCCCTATGAGCTTTGAATTCAGGTGCCCGTTTTCAGTAATGGGTATACCGGAGAAATTGTACCGCGCTTTAATCATGTCTATGTCACTGATCCTGTGTTCAGGAGAAAGAACAAGTGGATTGTTAATGAAGCCGTTTTCGTATCTCTTAACCTTGCGGATCTCCTCAACCTGCTGCTCGATTGTATTGTTGTAGTGGATGATCCCGATTCCGCCCCAGAGCGCGAGCCCTATTGCCATGTCCGCCTCTGTAACAGTATCCATGGGACTTGATATAAAGGGGCTTTTGATTTTAATATTGCGTGTTAGGTTTGTTTCAAGGTTTACGTCATCAGGGGCAAAATCGATATATCCGGGGAGTATTATAAAGTCATTGTAGGCATAGCCTGTGGGCTGGGTAAATATCTCTTCTGCGGAAAATCCGTCTCTGGTGGTCATCAGTAATCTCCTTTTTCAGGTAAGAAATGTTATTAAATTAATAGATAAGTAAGAGTTATAAAGCAACAAAAAACTTGAATTGTTAAAGGAGGTCATAATTTTTAGAGCAAGGTTTTGTCAAGAAATAGATTGAATTACAAAATTTTTATTGATAAGTAGAGGGGTACATTTCAGATTAACAGTTAAACTTGCATTATTTATAATATGGGGAAACAGGGGCTTTTATGGGAGATTGTATCAGGTGCGGAAAATGCTGCCAGGATGTGATGCTTGCTGAGTCCCCTGAACTCCTTGAAAAGGCCTACGGATACTGGAAAAAAACGAAGCAGATTGACCCTAACTTTTCAGAGATATACCTCATATACCCCATGCTTACATTCTTATTTGAGGAGCCCGACGCGGACCTGCCGTATCACTACAGGTGCAAACATTACTCCATCGGCTCTGACGGACTTCCGGGATGTTCGATACACCCAATCAGGCCCCGCATGTGCAGGGACTTCCCGTACTACGAGGATGTCACACATCTTGCGGAGGAGGAGAATATCAGCCCATATGAAGGGTGCGGGTATAATCTCCCGGATTGATCAATCCGGCAGGTACTCCCTGTGAATATTGGACATGCTGCGGAAGATGCTTTTTTTTACTGCACTGCTTCCTGATGTCATCTGCTCTATCATCTCGCGGGCTTTGATTCTTGTTGTATCTTCTCCATAAGGGCAGCGTTTTACTTCTGCAGGGAATTCCCTTATCTCAGCATACCTGTCAATCTCTCTTTTTTCAAGAAGTATAAGAGGTCTTATCATATGAAGTCTTCCGCTGAACATGGAAAGGGAAGGGGGGAGTGAGCTTGTTATTCCGTTGTACATCATGTTCATCATCAGGGTTTCTATGGCATCATCCATGTGGTGACCCAGGGCAAGTTTTCCGCAGTTCATCTCCTCCGCAAAATTAAAGAGGGCTTTTCTCCTGTGCCATGAGCAGACAAAACATTTTGATTTGCCGGGGTCAATGGTGAGGTCAGCCTCCATCTCAATAAGTTGAAAGGGTACATTTAGTGATGAACAGAACTCCCGCATAAAGTTTACGTCAGATTCGTAGCCTATATTTTTTATGAATACATGCACAGCAAATAGTTCGTAAGTGACAGGGAGCCTTCTTCTTCTGCGGGCAAGAGTATCGAGGAGCACAAGGGAGTCCTTTCCTCCGGAGAGAGCGACTGCTATGCGGTCACCCCCTGCAATGAGGGAGTAGCGGTTTATTGCCAGTCCCACGGTTTTTTCAATTTTTTCTATGTAGCGGAGATCTTCTTTTTCTGCCATATTGTTAAACCGGTTTTACGTAATGTTTCAGTCATGTTGCGATTCCTGAATAAATCTTGAAAATGTGATAATCTTTTTATCCTGCAGGGATCTCCTGCCGTGCAAAGTAAAGTATCGTAACAGGTCTATCAGTATATTTTCAGCAATTTTGTGCAACCTGTAAAATATTTTTATTATTACATATATTCTATTATATTTGAATATGTAACCCATACCTGGAATCAATAAAATCTGAGGCGTTCATTATGAAAAAAATAATAATTTCAGTTTTTTTTGCTGTGTTCTGTACCGCATTAAATATCCCGCACCACCTATCGGCAGTTGAGAATTACAGCGCCATTATAAATGAAAAATATTCGCGTACAATTTACGTGAGCAATGTTAAAGAGCTTATGGCAACTGAGAGAGATACCAAAAGCGGAGACGTTATGGTTATCATCAAACCGGGGATATACGCGCTTACTAAATCGCTGTGGCTTACCGGTGATCATATATGCTATAGAAGCGAGTCAGGGGAAAGGGATTCGGTAATACTCAAAGGCGCGGGGATGAACGGAACGGTTTACGGCATCTTCCAGGTCGCGGGGAAAAATTTCCGCGTGATGGACCTTTCACTGGGAGAGGTTAAAAACCACGGAATACAGGTGCACGGAGAGAGGGATGCGGACGGTATTTTTATAAGCAATGTACGTTTTTTCAACTGCCGCGAGCAGATGATCAAGGGATCATTCGATAAAAACAAACCTGACATGCACTGCGATAACGGAATTGTAACCGGATCTCTTTTTGAATACACTGCGGGTAAAGCTTTCCAGTATTACTGCGGCGGTATAGACATTCACCGTGGCCGCGACTGGAGTGTGACTCAAAATACATTCAGAAATATTCTGAGCCCGGAATCACGTCTTACTGAAGGGGCCATACACTTCTGGAACAGATCAGAGGGAACAATAGTCGATTCAAACATAATAATAAACTGTGACCGTGGAATAATGTTCGGGCTTGACAACAGCCCGCATTTTGGAGGACGCATCAGCAACAATTCGGTGCATGTGGTGCGCGACACGGGAATATATCTCTGCGCTGCGCAGAAAGCACGGGTTCTTAACAATACGGTCTACATAGATTCAGAATACAGAAACGCCATCGAGTACAGGTTCAACACCATTGGGAGCGTAATAATGAACAACCTGTGCAACCGTGTTATAACTTCGCGTAACGGCGGCAGCGCGGAGGTTGGATCAAACATAACAGATGCCAGGGCGGAATGGTTCACTGACGCGAAAAGGGGGAACCTGCGCCCTGCGCGCGCCATTGATGCTGTTGTTAAAAAGGGTGTGTCAGTGGCAGATTTCAGCCGTGACATTGAAGGAACACCCCGCACGGGGAACTATGATATAGGAGCTTATGAGCAGCGGTAAAAAACTTCAGGGGAGGTCCGGTACGTCAAAGACTGATATATCAGCGTTGATGTAATTTATATTGAAGCCGGTATAATTTCAATTGAACTTGATATAATTTCAGTCAGCGCCGATACATTTTGTATTGAATTCAATATAAAATCAGTTGAAACTGATACAATTTCAATCAGCGTCAATACTTTTTGCATTGAATTCAATGTATAATCAATTGAAATTGATATAAATTCAGTCGATGTTGATGTAAATTATATTGAGCTTGATGTAATTTGTATTGAAGCTGATATAAATTCAGTCAATGTCGGTACAATTTTAATCAACGCTGATATGTTTTCAGTCAAAGACGAAGAAACTAAAAAAGGGAGTGCCCTGAACACTCCCCGCTTCCAAAACTTCTTCTGCCCCTTCAATATCCCCGGCATACATCGCCGTGAGCATTAAAGTAAAACAGGTTAAGCTCAGTATTATTTTTTAATAATTTTACTTGTTCTTTTATTTGCATCATATAAATTTAATGTAATTTTATAAGCAGGAGCAGACATGCCGGAGATAAGCAGATTTTATGGTATTATTGTGAGAATTTTTACAGATGATCATGCACCTCCGCATTTTCATGCTTATTATAATGAATTTGAAATTCTCATGGATATAGAAAACTTCAGAATTCTTGCCGGCAGTTTTCCTCCGAAAGCTCTTGCCCTCACTATCGAATGGGCAGCAATTCATAAACCGGAATTGATGAAAAACTGGGAACTTGCATGCAGCAGGAAACCAACTTTTAAAATCGAACCGCTTAAATAGGAGGCTATATGTATTTTAATGTCATTGATGCTGTTTACATAGAGGAGTATAGAATTAAATTAAAATTTACAAACGGTAAAACCGGGATTGTTAATCTTGCTGATTATATTTCAGAGGGGGAAATTTTCAAACCTCTCAAATCTTTAGAAATCTTTAAAAAGTTCAGCGTAGATTATGGTACTCTTACCTGGAATAATGGTGAAATTGATATTGCCCCCGAAACTCTATATGAAAAAGCTACTGCCGAAAAAATTGTTTTTGATGAAAAAGTACAAAAAGTAGGTTAAAAGGGTTTGATGCTTATTCACATCTTTATGTCAGGCTTGAGTTTAGCTCCTTTGCCCTTTGCCTGATGCGCCAGTGAGTGCCCTAAACACTCCCCTGGTCACTGAGCCCGTCGAAGTGCCTGAACCTCTGTTCCACACCCTCGCACATCGCATAATTGTCGAAGCCCGTTCGCTAACCCTTCGGCGGGTGGTCAGTGAGCCTGTCGAACTGCTCAGGGCGAGAGCACATCGCCAGTTTTTTGTTTCAGAAACCTGATTTATCCCCCCTCTGTGCCGGGATCACTCTGAAGCTTCATCATCCGAAAGCACATTCTGTGCTCCATGTATAACAGCAAGCACCTCAATACAATCAGCCTTAATATAATAGATAATGCGGAAGGGGCCTTCAAATACTTCTCTGATCTGGTCTATCCTGAATTCAGGGACAACCCTGCCGGACATGGGGAAGGAGGCTATCTGTTGAGATCTCCTGGTAAGACGGTCAATCACTCTCTTTGCGTAGGTCTCTGAATCGCGGGCGATAAAATCCCTGATCCCGTAAAGGTGGGATTTTGCCGTATCAGTCCAGAATACCTTCACTCGGGGAGACCGAATTCTTTTCTAAG
>DAISJZ010000008.1:52686-59446 GCA_036821145.1 Spirochaetota bacterium | reverse complement strand
ATACCGGCAAATCCGTATCTCTTTGCAATTAACCCTGCTGTAAATCCTATGATCGCGTTAACTATGCTGAAGGGTATATTCACCGGATTGTGAATAACACCGAGGATAAGATTTGATGTGAATCCTGTTACTGCACCCATCAGAGGGCCCAGGATAACACCGGCAAAAATAGATCCCGTGCTGTCGAGGAAGAGAGGATGTTTAACAAAAATCTTGCTTATATCAGAAATAAAATAACCCGATATGTTTAATACCAGGCCAGCTATGAAGATAAATAAAAAGAACCGGTTTTTCATGATACTCCCCGTTAACATCAGCAGCTTTATCCGGACAAATGGCAAACAACACGATATAAGAGTTTGATTATAGCAAAAATAAAAAAATCATGCCCCGTCATTAAGATTCCGGTATTTGTCTGCGACAAAACCGTAATGACAAATTGAGTACTAATTTAATAATAATAAGACTGCTGTTTAAAATCAATTTCATTAATACAATTTTTTATCCCCTGTCAATTTTATTTTAATTAACATCAACAAGCATATCCCTGAATTTCTTCCCATTCTCCACGTAATGCTTCGCGCTTGCTTCAAGTATTTTAATATCAATCTCCGTGACCTGTCGCACAATCTTTGCAGGTGACCCCATGACCACCGAACCGTCAGGAATAACCATCTTTGCTTTTACAAGGGAGTTAGCTCCAATAAGGCAGTTTTTGCCTATGACCACATCATCAAGCACCACTGAATTTATCCCGATGAGTGAATAATCTCCCACAGTGCACCCGTGAAGCATGGCCTTATGCCCCACAGTGACTCCTCGCCCTATGACAAGCTTATTCCACGCCTCGGCATGAAGAACGCAGCCGTCCTGAATGTTTGATTCATCCCCGATAATTATCTGGCCTGTATCCCCCCGTATAACAGCATTGAACCATACAGAAACATTATCTCCGATCTCAACATCACCTATAACGTGAGCGCCGTTTGCAACGTAGTAATTTTCGCTTTTAAACTTAACTCTTTTATCACCTAAATTATAAATCATGCCAGCCTCCCTACAGTATTAATTATTCATAATACGCCATTGCGAAGAGTGACAGCGACGAAGCAATCTGATTTGGCTGATATCAGTTTTATCATATAAACCCTAATCGACGCGGCAATCTATTCAGATTATAATCATTTTATTGTAAATAGTTACTATTTGTATCATAAACAGATTGCGTCACTCACTGACGTTCGTTCGCAATGACACGGTTTAAATAATTCGTTAACAGCTATAGATTAATAAAATGACAAAGTCAATCATGAATTGTTGTTGCCACTGTATTCATATATTATATTTTATAGAAAACATCAGGTGCCGCTTATGAAAAGAAAAACCACATTGACTAAGCTCGACATACTGAGTGAAATTTACAGCAGGGCCGGTAATAATAATTTTATTACCATGGACGAACTTGAGACAGAAACAGGCCTCAGTGGAAAAGAAATCAGGGGAATGGTAGAGGATCTCAAAGAAGAGCTCCTCATTGTTGAACATCCCGAAGGGTTCCAGATCTCAGATAACGGAATGCATTTCTGCAAAACACGCTGGGCCTGAGAAATAAATTAAAGAGGTAAATAATATGCCGGTTGAATGGCTCTCCGAAGAAAAATGCAAAAAGATGCTGCCAGCGCAGACTTATGGAAGACTCGCGACAGTTGGAAAGGACGGGAAACCGTACATTACACCGGTAAATTACGTTTACTTTAATGAGTCGATCTATTTTCATACAGGATTCAAAGGGAGGAAGCTGGACAATATCGCGACAAGCTCCTCTGTATGCTTTGAGATCAGCGCGCCGGGTAATCTCTATATTTCAGAAAGGGCCTGCGGCTTTGCCATGAGGTTCTGGTGCATACTTGTGGAGGGTAAGGCTGAATCAATAACTTCGCCCGAAGAAAAAGCTGATGTACTGGATGCCTTGATGAAAAAATACGCTGCAAGATTTGAGTATAGCGATCCCACAGCTGAAGAACTCACAAGAGTTAATATTATTAAAATCAATATTGAAAGCATCAGCGGTAAACTGTCGCTTGATCCTCAGCCGGAATAATAAAAGTTTTTAAGAATTTTCTGTAACACTTTACATCCCAGGTTCTCTTTATTTATATAAAGAGAGGTACAATATGGAAAAGGAAAATGTTACAGTGAAGACTGCGGAAAATGAAGATATAAGCCCGCTCTTTAACGGGATTCCGGTACAGCTTGAGACTAAAGATGAATGGAGAAAAGTCCGTTACTCATGTTCAGGTGCGGGGAGGATTCCTGCGAATTTTGACACCTGGCACCTGACCTATATGAGAAACGATTAAATATAAAGGAGGTGAAAGATTATTTCAGAGATGAATATAGTCTTTCACCCCTTCTGAAAACTTCAACACCTCTACCGAACAGTGAGGTAAAAATTTCTTTATCAAGGGCTTCCCTGATTTCACCCTTGTAGAAACATTCACCGTTATCAATGATAAATATTTTCTGAAAGAGAGGAGTAATCTCCTCAACATGGTGCGTTACATATATAACAGAGTGTTCTCTCTCTTTTGTAAGAGCCGTAAGCGATTCGAGAAACTCCTCCCGGGCGATGATATCAAGGCCGGTTGCAGGCTCATCAAGAATCAGGAGATCTGGATCGTTGATGAGAGCCCGCAGCATGAGTATCTTCTGCCTCTCCCCGTCAGAGAGATGGCCGATTATATCGTACTCCCTGCCGCTCAAGCCCGCTCTTTGTATAAGATCAGCAGCCTTACCGTACTCGGCTGATGAAGGTTTACGGTACAGACCGATGGAGGCATAAAGCCCGCTCACCACAGCATCAATAACCTTTTCACTGCTGCTGAACATCTCCCGCACAACAGAGCTTATGTAGCCTATTCTTTTCCGCAGTTCCCTGATATCGGAGCCGAAGTGCCCCTTCCCGAACCGTGTAACAGCTCCTTCCGAAGGGAAGTTGTACCCTGTTATTATCTCAAGGAGCTTTGTTTTTCCGGAGCCGTTTCTGCCGAATAACACCCAGCAGTCACCGTCTTCAACATGCCAGTTGATGTTATTAAGTATCCGCCTTCTGCTTCCGTATATATCGAGTGAAATGTTTTCGAGTTTTATCATGATTGTATCGCTCCCTCCATTTACGGGGATATTCATAATAGGATGCTGCTGTTTAAAAAATATTTTCTATTTATATGGTCAATTGTTTATTTAAAAAACAACTTCCCCCCATCCAGCCCCCGGCGTAAAAACTTAACTCTGTATATAGCATTTAACGCCGCCACCCCCAGAGAGGGTTAAGCAATTGTTTCTTTTATAATCAGAGAATTATCAATCCCCCTCCGGGGGAAGCCGCTGAAAGTAAATAAAAGATTATTGTCTATCGGCTGGGGGAATACGCACAACTAAAACTCTCTATCGGGGATGAGACGTGTTTGAAGTGAGTGTATTTAACCTTAATCAGAAAGCATCACAATTCCAAAAAAATCTTGACAGAACTGCACTTTAAATAACAAATGTTATTTAATACTTATAATTAACTCCGGAGTTGAAATGCCTCCAAAAACGATTTTTTTAAGAGAAGACGTAATTAACGCAGCATTTGAGCTGACAAAAAAGAGCGGATTCAGGGACTTCACCGCCCGCCGTGTTGCGGAGGAGCTTAACTCATCCACGGCCCCTGTTTATTCATGTTTTAAAAATATGGAAGAGCTGCGGGAAGAGGTACTTCTGCGCGGTGAAAAACTTGCACTTGAATACACGCTTAAACCCTACACCAAAAGCGTATTCCTCAACATGGGAACAGGCTTTGTTCTCTTTGCACAGGAAAACAGGGAGCTCTTCCGTGTACTTATTCTCGAAAGCCCCGAAACACGGGGAATCCTTAAACAGTTCATGAAAGCCCTTTATGCTGAACTGGTGAAAGATGAGCTTATCTCACAACTCCCTGAAGAAGACAGAAAAGAGGTGCTGAGGCGCATGGGGATATTCTCCCACGGGCTCGCCTCACTGATTTGCGTGGGTATACATAACGAACTCACAAAAAATGAAGCGATCAGCATCATGTATAACATGGGTAAAGATGTAATAGACGTGGCGCTTATTAAAGCGGGAATCAAAAAGAGTTTTACTGCGTGACAGTAAGTCCGCAGAGAAAATAAACAACCAGGAAGGAAGATATGAAAACAAGAATCACAGAAATGTTCGGGATTAAATATCCCATTATATGCGGAGCCATGTACCTCGTTGGCGAGCCAAAACTTACTGCTGCAATTTCAAACGCAGGCGGCATGGGTAACCTCACAGCGGGGAACTACAAAACTGGCGACGAACTGAGAAACGCAATACGTGAAACAAAAAAGCTCACAGACAAGCCGTTCATGGTGGGTGTTACAATTCTCCCCTCTTTCCACATAACAATGGATGACCACAGGAGAAACCTTGAAATAATTGCCGAAGAGAAAGTTGCCGGTATCGAAGTTTCAGGTACACCTATTGACAAACTTGGAGTACAATATGTTGAGATGCTGAAGAAAGCGGGAGTAAAGATGTTTCACAAGGTGGGCTGCCTCAAGCACGCTGAGCATGCTGAAGAGGCAGGCTATGACGGAGTTTATGCAGCAGGTATCGAAGAAGGCGGGCACCCTCTGAAAGATGATGTAACAACAATGGTGCTTACACCGAAACTCGCAGAGAAGCTTTCAATACCGGTTGTAACCACAGGCGGTATTGCTGACGGGAAGTCCATGGCAGCGGCACTGGCTCTTGGAGCTGAAGGTGTTATGATGGCAACACGTTTCATGGCAACACCGGAATGCCAGATTCACCAGAATATAAAAGATGAAATAATTAAACGCCAGGAGTATGACACAACACTTATCTGCAAATCTATAAATCTCCAGGGACGGGCGATAAAAAATAAATGTGCAGAGGATATTCTTGCAGCAGAGAAGAAAGGCGCGAACATCATGGAACTTGCTCCGCTCATCACAGGTGAAAGATGCCGTACAGCATGGGAAACCGGAGATGTTGATGTTGCTCCAATGATGATGGGACAGTCACTGGGAAGGATTTATGATATAAAGAGCTGTAAAGATATAATCGAAGGTATGGCGAAAGAGGCGCAGGAGCAGATTGCAAAAATAAGCAGATTCTTCTAACAGAAACTATCTAAAGGAAGCAGCTATGAATAATCCCGTATTAGATCCGCGTGATTTAAGATATGTACTTTTCGAAATACTGAATATCGATTCACTCACTCAGTTCGAAAAATTTGCGTCATTTGATCACGATACATTTGAGGCAACATTAGACCTCATAGAGAATATAGCAGTAAAAGAATGCTATCCTTACTTTGCAGACGCGGACAGGATCGGCTGTTCCTGGGACCCGGCAACAGGAAACGTTACTCTCCCGGATGCGGTAAAGAAACCGCTGAAAGCTTATTACGATGCGGAATTTATCGGGATAGTTGAATCACCGGAGATCGGCGGCATGGGTATGCCGCAATCCCTTGGCGCTGCATGCGGCGAGTTTATAAGCGCGGCGCACCAGCCTCTCCTTATGTGGGGGGCGCTTGCCCACGGTTCAATGATGCTTATATCAAACTTCGGTTCTGACGAACTCAGGAAAACATATATCCCGAAGATGATGGCAGGTGAATGGGGGGGCACAATGTGCCTCACTGAAACACAGGCGGGGTCTGACGTAGGGCGCCTCACTGCTAAAGCGGTTAAGCAGCCTGACGGCACATACCGCATAACAGGACAGAAGATATTTATCTCTGCCGGGGAGAATGATTACTATTCAAACATGGTACACCCTGTACTTGCAAGGATTGAAGGTGATCCTGACGGGACTAAGGGTATATCTATATTCATTGTACCGAAATTTTTGCCTGACGCAAGTGGTAATCCCGGAAAGCGTAATGATGTAAAATGCACCGGCATTGAGCACAAGATGGGGATCAAGGGGTGCGTAACATGCTCCATGAGTTTCGGAGACAACGGCGAATGTGTGGGTTTTCTACTGGGCAAAGAACGTGAAGGGATGAAGATCATGTTCCAGATGATGAATGACTTCAGGATGGGTACCGCTGTTCAGGCCCAGGGAGTTTCATCTGCGGCATATCTCCATGCTGCGTCATATTCAAAGGGGAGACTCCAGGGATCGGCATTGAAGGACATGAACAATCCCTCTGCGCCAATGGTACCAATCATTGAACATCCTGATGTTCAGAGAATGCTGCTGTGGATAAAGTCGTACGTTGACGCGCAGAGGATGCTGATATACAACATGTATTACAACATGGACCTGGGTACTGTTCTCGAAGGTGAAGAGGCAAAGGAAGCGCGTGCAATTGTTGATTTCCTTGTTCCTGTTTGCAAAGCGGGATGCAGCGACAGAAACGTGCTCATAACATCTGAGGCAATGCAGATGTTCGGCGGCTACGGATTCTGCTGCGATTACCCCATTGAACAGATGATGAGGAATTCCAAGATCCTCTGCCTCTTTGAAGGGGCAAACGGCATCCAGGGTATGGATCTTGTTATGCGGAAACTCCTGATGAATCCCGGGCAGTATAATTACAATGTGTTTAAAAAGCGGATTAATGAATCAGTTGAACTGGCGCGTAAAAACGGCGTGCCTGTCGAGTGTATTGAACCGGTTGTGAAAGGTCTTGCAAGGCTTGATGAATATGTTGAAAAGATGAAAGGTATGGTGGCCG
>DAISJZ010000008.1:45148-52586 GCA_036821145.1 Spirochaetota bacterium | reverse complement strand
AAAGGTCTTGCAAGGCTTGATGAATATGTTGAAAAGATGAAAGGTATGGTGGCCGAAATGAAATTTCACCAGATTCTTTCAGGGGCAACACCTTTCAGGAAAGCCATATACATGCTTTCAATTGCATGGATGCATATATGGAGCCTTGCTGTTTCCTATCCTAAAATGAAGGCTCTTGTTGGAGATAAGAAAGGTGCTGAACTTAAAGGTTTAATTGCTGATAACAGTGAAGCTGCATTCTACTACAGCAGGGTACTGACATCCCGCTTCTTTATCAGGGAGGAGTTCCCTCAGTTCTTCGGAATGATGGATGCGCTCTTTGCTGATGAGTGGCCTGCACTTGAAGCTTTTGCAGAGGCATTTCCGGGGACTGTGGAGATGTAGGAAGAAAATACATATTCAGCTATACAGACAAAGCCCGGTTCTGCCGGGCTTTGTTTATTATTTATGGAGCAGAAGAAATGCTTTTTATTTGAGAGGTATATTCGGCAGATTCTTCAGCCCCTCCTGAAGTCCCTTACCTGTAAACCTGCTGAAGATTGATGGATCAAGCGCGTAGAACAGTCCAAGGCATCCGATAAGAATAGTCACAGCAAGCCACTTAGTATAGATCCCCGCTGTCCTTTTTATAAGAATATATGAAAAGTATCCCATTACCACAGGCCCTGCGAGTTTTATATCAACTGCCGGGAGATTCGGGATATACTTAGCTGCATACTTAGCAATATTTATATTGAACTTCCCGATTATAAGAACAACTTCAGCGACAAGAACAGCAAGCATACCCCAGCTTGCCCATATAGTTGAAACTCCCAGAACCCTGTAGACTTCGTAAACAACAGCAGGGAAGAGCGCGATTACAACAATAAGCGGTTTGTTAAAATAAATTCCTGCAGCAGCTCCTGCCAGCATGATAAGTGTTGTTATAAGACAGATTAATGCGGCATGTTCGGTGCTCCTTGCCATGAAAATCCCCCATACATTGAATTAAGTGCAGATGATGCTGGAACTATACAGGATTATCCACGGCAAGTCAAATCAAAAACCTCACCCTGTTTTATTTCGTATATCCCCACAGAGGGTCATGCCCGAATCTCTTATGCCAGAATTCATCGGGCGTGTCTGTTGGAGAAATTTTATCTGAAAACTCAGAGTCAAATTTAATCCTGTAATTGGAGCAGTAGATCATGACTGTTTTGTAAGCCCTTATTATCCGGTCAGTCATATCCTTGCTCTCTTCATAGTTGTCTCTGCACCTGTCAGGGTGCCATTTAAAAAGGAGGTCCCTGTATCTTTTGTTGATCTCATTTATGGTTGTTTCATCTTCCAGTTCAAGGAGTTTTACCGCCTCCTGCAGCAGTTCAGACATCTTCTTCTCCATAAATCATTTTACCTCTTCACCCCTTTGATAACAACGAAACTCCCCTCACCATAACCTTTCCTCACCCTTACACCGGAATTTTGCTCCTCCATAAAAACTGTCTGGTTAAACTCAAAATCTGAGAAGCCGGAATTTTGAAGATGGCCGGTGAGTTCCGGCACAGAGTAAAAAGTTGCATCACTGTAAAACCTGCTACGCTCCTTCCTCTCTATATACCTCTTTCCAAGTTCGCTTTCTGAATCAACAAACCCGATTATAATCACACCGCCGGGCTTCAATACCCTGAATGCTTCGTTAAATGCGGCGTTTACATCATCGAAAAAGCATACTGACGTAACCATAAGTACAAAATTAAAAACTTCATCTTTAAACGGGAGAGCTTCCGCTACGGCAAGTGAAACATCAATACCGCTGCGTTTTGCTTTTACTGCCATTTCAAATGAGGGATCAATACCGATCTTTATACCGAAAGGTATTGCGAACTTCCCTGTGCCCACACCGATATCAAGGCCGTGTTTATCAGCGGGGATAAACCCTCTCACAGCATCGAGCTCCATGGCGTAAACAGAGCTGTTGTCTATGAACCACCTGTCGTAATCATCGCTGTAGTTTTCAAAAGGGGCAATCTTTGCCATGATCTATTTAATTATCTCCATTATGCGGGCCACTTTATCATCTCTGACTTTGTAGCAGGTCTTTACCCCGGACTTGTACGGATAAAGCGCCCCGGCTTTTTTCAGTATGCCAAGATGCTGGGAAATTGTTGACTGAGGAAGATTAAGAATCCCGGTCAGTTCAGTTACACAGCACTCATCCGAGAGGAGCATATCGATTAACTGGAGCCTTACAGGGTGAGCTAAGGCTTTCAGAAGCTCACTCTCTTTTTCATAGTTTATCTTTTTCATATATTATATCCGCCATATTATCAATATATCGCGATAATACGATATTCAGGTCAAGAAAAATTTTTATTGCGTGAAAAAATATATTACTTTCATTGATACAACAGACCTGCTGCCGGTCTGATTATTTCTTTCAAATAAGGATTATAAATGCGGATAATATTTCTCGGTACAAACGGCTGGTTTGAAACTGCCACAGGGAACACTCTCTGCGTTCTTATTAAGACATCGCAGTGCGACATAGTTTTAGACGCGGGGAGCGGTTTCTTCAGGCTGGATAAATATATCGACGGCACAAAGCCGGTTTACCTGCTGCTGAGCCATTTTCACATGGATCACATTTCAGGGCTTCACGGTTTATCAAAAATCAGTTGCGGCAAAGGTCTCACCATTATCGGGCAGGAGGGTACCCGCAAAGTCATTAACACCCTTGTGAGCAGGCCATTCACTGTGCCACTTGACAGGCTGAGTTACAATACTGAAATTATTGAACTCCCGGCAGAACAGAGGCAAATTCCCTTTTATCTTCAACACCTTCCGATGCTTCACTCAGATCCATGCCTGGGCTACCGCATAACAGCAGAAGGTAAAACAATTGCTTTCTGCACAGATACAGGGTACTGCGAAAATACTGTGACACTTGCAAAAGAAGCTGATCTTCTTATAACCGAATGCGCATTCAAACCTGGAGAGTCCAACCCGGAATGGCCGCACCTTAATCCTGAAACAGCAGCAAAGATCGCCGTTGAGTCAGGAGCAAAACGCCTGGCTCTTGCCCACTTTGACGCTGCAAGATACCTCACAATGGATGAGAGAACTGAAGCTGAAAAAACCGCACGCAAGATATTCCCTGCATCATTTGCCGCATCAGATCTTATGGAACTGGAGATCTGAAACTTTCATGAACATCAGCAGGGCATCAGGTGCGGCAATGACCATGAATATGCTCGGGGCAAAAGGTGTCCCTTTTATATTCATTATAGACTTTGAGATGAAAACCCCGGCAGTGGTTCCTTTAAGTGAAGTAAATACCGGTGATATATTATTCAATTTCGACGGTTTCACTAACTTCGTGGAGAAGACACCGCCAGCAGAAAATTTCGATTTCAGAAAATATCCTGTATCGTATAATGATTACAAACAAGCATTTGATAATGTAATGAATAATCTTGAAGAGGGGAACTCCTATCTCCTTAACCTCACCTTCCCCACGCGTATTGAAACAGTTCTGTCACTTGAAGATATATTCCTCATGAGCAGGGCAAAGTACAGACTCCTGTATAAAGATCAGTTTGTACTGTTTTCGCCGGAGATATTTGTAAAAATTTCTGACGGTATAATTTCATCTTATCCGATGAAAGGGACAATCAGGGGAGAGATAGAGGACGCGGAGAGTAAAATACTCGAAGATGAAAAGGAGCTGGCTGAACATATAACAATTGTTGATCTCATAAGGAATGATCTCAGCATAGTTGCAAAAAACGTGACTGTAAAAAAATTCCGTTATATTGACAGGGTAAAAACAATTAACGGAGATTTACTGCAGGTAAGCTCAGAGATAACAGGAGAGCTGCCCGATGACTGGAGAGACAGGCTTGGTGAAATTATATTCTCTCTCCTCCCCGCAGGCTCAATCACGGGCGCGCCAAAGCGCAAAACCATTGAGATAATAAAAGAGGCCGAGAGTGATTCACGGGGATACTACACCGGCGTATGCGGATACTTTGACGGTAAGTCGCTTAACAGCGGTGTGATGATACGCTTCATTGAAAAAAAGGATGGAACAATGTATTACAGGAGCGGCGGGGGGATCACCGTTTACAGTGATCCCCTCAGTGAATATAATGAACTGGTGGACAAGATATATGTTACGGCTGGTTGAATCTATAAAAGTTCAGGATGGAGTGATTCATAACCTGGAGCATCACCAGGAGAGAATGAATCTCTCTGTCTATAAACTTACAGGTGAAAATAACCGGATCTTTCTCTCCGATGAACTTTCAGTCCCCGCAGAATTTTCAGCCGGCATCTTTAAATGCCGTGTTGTTTATACGGATCGTATAGAACTTGTTGAGTTTATTCCATACATACGGAGAGATATCCGCAGCCTTAAACTTATTCATGCTGATATAGACTACTCATGCAAATATGAAGATCGGAGCGGGCTGAACAGCCTGTTCGCTCAGCGGGGAGAGTGCGATGATATACTGATAATTAAGGATGGTCTTGTCACTGACACCTCATCTGCAAACATCGCTTTCACTGACGGACAGTTGTGGTTCACTCCGGCAAAGCCCCTTCTTCATGGAACAAAGAGGTGCCGGCTTATTGCGGAGAAGAAACTTATTGAACGTGATATTACTGCTGCTGAAATAAAAAGATTCACACATGCATCAATTATAAACGCAATGATTGACCCGGAGGAGATTCTAATCAGAACTGAATTTATTTATTAAACTGAAAGATCTCTTCCAGCATATCCTTTATCAGGTGATACGCCCTGTTGTTCGGATTAATGTTTGCGGGAGCTATTGTCACTGAAGCTACAGCACCGCTGGAAACAGCAGATGCCCTGGTGCTCTCGATCCCTGCTGAATAGTATTTCTTTGCTGAGGTATCAATAAGGTGCATGGAATGTTTCTCTCCACCAACTCCATAAGGAGCATACTGTGACACAGCCTCTTTCATATCAGGAGAAAATCCCCCTGCTGAAAAAACAACAGTTACAATATTCGGAACCTTGTAACGCATCCACTTGGGATACTTGAACCTTTTATCAACCCATGCACGGGCGGCGTTGTGACAGGCAAGAAGGTTTCCTGAATTGTTCACCCCTGCGTCATTGAAATCATAGAAGAAAAAATGATCTTCAAAGGGGAAGAACTTCCAGAGAGAACGCCCCTCCCTGAATCCGTACAGCTCCGCTTCAACCGGCGCACCTTCATTTTTTTTCATGCGCTCAGTCCTGAAACCTTTCTTTTCCATGAAAGATTCAATTAATCCCGCATTATATAAACTCATTTAAATCTCCCGGGTTCTCAGGTTAATAAAAACATGCTTTTCTTTATATTTAATATAAATAGTAAACCGGGAGAATCAAAATATTTATTCATCACAAGTCAGATAAAATATCCGGATTGCCGGAATACTCAATCCGGAATAAACTTCACAGATTAAACCTGTTTCAAAGAGAAACGCTTCTGCTCAGAACATGAAGATGAGTTTTATCATCCCTTGCAGATATATCATTGAAACTCTTTAAATAGCGGGGATGGGCCTCTTCCGGACTCTCTGTTTTTATTACAACACGGAGCCTGTTGTATCCGCCGGAATTCCGCTCCTCAAGACCGTCGCGGACAACAGATTTAAGGTCTGCCGGAGAGACTGTATTGCTGTCAGCGATATAAATAAGCAGCCTCCCCCCTATAAGAATTCTTGAAGCCAGTGTAATTCCTGACGGGAGCCTGAAGCTCCTGCTCTGCTCAATCCTGCTGAAAACAGAATCCTCGCATCCGCACCCCAGCACATCGACTGCGAATCTTTTAATAACTTCGTTTTCCATTTTTGCTCACCTCTTTTATATTTTTATGAGACTTAATCTCATGGTGATGCAATTGTTCATTAAAATTCTTTTAAAGTTTTTCTTCGCGGCATTACACATTGATCAAGCTGGTAAAGCAATGCAATAATCATTTTTCAAACTGCTGCAGTTCAGACTACCAGTAAATTCAATCCGCATAAAAAAGCCTGATCTATAGATCAGGCTTTTCAACCAGTTTTTTAAAAATTTCATCAGGAGGATTGTCATAGAATCCATCAAAGAGTTTACGCTTTGCATCCCTGATTTTATCAAGCCTGTAAATATTCCTCAGGTCAGCTTCTTTAAAATCTATGTACTCTGCAAGTTCTCTCCTGTAATAATCTGTCTCTTTTTTAAGTCTTATCCTGTCAAGTCTCACCAGGTTTTCCATTTCGAACCTGTTTTTCGCCTCTGCGGAGATTTCAATCACATCACTGCCGCCGTGGGTTTTCGCAAAGCTGTTCTTTTTGATCTCATGGCGGCCCATCTCCGTTCTGTTGCCGTTATTTCCGGTAATTATTGATCCTGGAAAATGAATAGCGTTCATCAATGTGCCTCCTTTTACAGTTTTATGTCGCATTAAGCCGGCTGCTTTATCCTCAATTCAGAGATTATATCCCTTCGATAATTTACGCAGCCTCTCATTATATTATTCGGAATAATTCTTAATAAAATAAGTAAAATATTTTAAAAAATTCTAAAATATCAGAAAAATCAATAAAAGTTGACTAAAAAAACCGGCAGTCTGATAAAAGTTTATTATTGTACAACTCACGATTAAATAAAATAAGGAAAAAACATGAAAGTAACAGATAACGTATACGCATATATATGGAACGGGGTTTTCGAGAATAACTGCAACAGCTTCTATTTCGGGGAGCCCTTTAACATGCTTTTTGACCCGGGACTCAAGAATTATACCGATTCTCTCCTTAAACAGATGGAGCAGGACGGCGTTGATATTGAGACAATCAGCTTTGTGATTAACACGCATAGCCACCCGGATCACTTTGACGGAAGTGTCAATTTTACAAAATACGGAATCCCTGCGGGGATGCATAAAGAGGAGATCAAATTCCTGAACGAGACAGGCCCGCTCTTTTACCAGATGATGGGGATGCAGTTCCCGGAGATAAATTTTGAAATTGAACTTGAGGAGGGATTTCTGGACATAGGGGAGCATAAACTTGAAGTTTACAAAACTCCGGGACACTCCCCTGCTTCATCATGCATTTACTGGAGAGAGAAGAAAGTGCTTGTATGCGGGGATCTTATCTTCAATAACAGCTTCGGAAGATTCGACTTTCCCGGCGGCGACCCGAAGCTCCTTAAAGAGAGTATCACGAGAATATCGCAGCTTGATATCGAATACCTCCTCCCCGGTCATATGGACATTGTTGCCGGGAAGGAGAATGTGCAGAAAAACTTTGAGGCTGTTCAGCAGTTTTTTAATTTATTTTAACATTTCCATACAGCAAGGGGTTGCAACCCCTTGCTGTATATGAACGCAATCCGTTGTTTTACGGCACATACCGCTTCACAAGCGGTATCCTCCTGCCGATACCGAAAGCCTTT
>DAISJZ010000008.1:6215-45048 GCA_036821145.1 Spirochaetota bacterium | reverse complement strand
TTACGGCACATACCGCTTCACAAGCGGTATCCTCCTGCCGATACCGAAAGCCTTTGATGTTACCTTAAGTCCCGGCGCGGCCTGAAACCTCTTGTATTCATTCATATTAATGAGCTTAAGCACATGATCAACTGTCTCCCTCGAATAGCCGCGGGAGATAATTTCAGCTGCGGACATCCTCTGCTCTACATAAAGTTCAATGATGCCGTCAAGTATATCATAAGGGGGGAGAGAGTCCTGGTCCTTCTGCCCCGGGCGGAGTTCAGCAGATGGCGCTTTTTCAATTATGGCGCGGGGGATCATCTCTTTCCCTGCATCACTGTTTATCCGTTCAGAAATTTCATAAACAATGGTTTTCGGCACATCGGAGATTACAGCAAGCCCTCCGCACATGTCACCGTACATGGTGCAGTAACCTGTGGCGCACTCCGACTTGTTCCCCGTAGTAAGCAGGAGAGCATTAAACTTGTTGCTCACAGACATCAGGAGCACACCGCGAATACGCGCCTGTATATTCTCCTCAGTAACATCCTCGTTCATTCCGTGAAACATAACATCAAGATCCGATGTAAACTGATCAAAAAGATTTTTGATCGCAATAGTCTCAATCCTTACACCGAGATTTTTCGCCAGTTCATACGAATCATCAACACTGCCTGATGATGAATACATCGATGGCATTGTTATGCCTGTCACATTCTCCGGCCCGATAGCCTGGCAGGCAAGTGCCGCAGTGAGCGCTGAATCTATCCCTCCGCTTAAGCCGAGTACAGCTTTTTTAAAGCCCGATTTATGCATGTAATCCTTTATACCGAGCACAAGGGCTTTACGTATATCATCAATGTCATCAACAGAAATATCAATACTGTTTACATTCTTTGTGTCAGCAATCAGAAGATCCTCATCAAATCCCTTTGCGTGGGCATAAATTTCTCCCCCCTTACTGATACAGAATGAATTGCCGTCGAATATAAGGGAGTCATTTGCGCCCGCCTGGTTGACGTAAACAACAGAGACCCCGTTTTTCTTTGCCAGAGCTGAAAGCATCCCCATCCTGATCTGTCGCTTCCCCTTTACATAAGGTGATGCGGAAATATTAATTATAAGCTCCGCCCCTTTGTCAGCAAGCTGTTTCACAGGCTCAGAGTGATACCTTCTCTGGTCCATAAAACGGCTGTTATCATTTCCAAGAGCTGCCCATATATCCTCGCAGATTGTGATGCCGGTTTTAATTCCGTTAAGCTCAAAAACGGCAGACTCCTTCGCAGGGGAGAAATACCTGTATTCATCAAATACATCATAGCCCGGGAGGAGAGTTTTATTCTGTCTGAATATAATCTCCCCGTCCTTTATAACAATAGCTGAGTTAAAGAGCATTGGTGGGTTCTCCCTGTCATAGTCAACACAGCCTATAACAATTACAGCTCTCTTCCCGCGTGTAAAATTTCTTATTTCAGCAAGGGAGTGCAGATTATCATCCACAAGTTTACTGCTTTCAAGGAGATCCATCGGAGGATAACCGATTGTGGATAGTTCAGGGAAAACGATAAGGTCTGCTCCTGCAGCTTCCCCTCTCTCAATAAAATTTAATATCTTTTTCCTGTTCCCTTCTATATCAGCTACAACAGGATTAATTTGTGCCATTGCTATTTTCATTTCAGCTTTCCCTTTCATCTTCAGTATATCAGAGTGCTATATTATTTTGTCATAAAAGATTTTCTACTATTTTTTCTGCTTTGAACTACACTAAAACAACGCTATCAACCGAGTCAAGGCATTTGCCTGCGCCCCGCGTTTCAGTTTTTTAAATATATGTAAACTATCACCACTTCTATTGTATTAATGCTATTTGATAGTTTAAAAAAATCCACCTCTATTTACTCTGGTCAGAAAATATAGATATGGATTCAGTTATGCGTGAATATGATAATATTACCATTGAAGAGATTATTGAAAGAGAATTAATTACCACTGTTTTTCAGCCTCTAATCTCATTCAAACGAAAACAGATACTGGGATTCGAAGCGCTCAGCAGGGGCGTTAACCCGAAAGATAATTCTTTTATAAATCCGCAGATTCTTATACGTGAAGCTGAAAAGTACGGGCTGATCCTTGACCTCGACAGGCTCTTCAGAAAAAAGGCCCTTGAAAATTTCGCCCTGTACTACCGCAGTAATCCCGGCAGTGTCCTGTCTATTAATCTTGAAAGCAATGCGATCCAGGAGGGCCTCGGCTCCGGCACCCTGCTTAAGGCTGTTGAAAAACATAAAATTGAACCATCGTCAATAGTAATCGAAATACTTGAATCTGATGTTGACGACATCACCGTTCTTAAGAAATTTGTAAATGAATACCGGAGCCTCGGTTTCATGATTGCCCTTGACGATTTCGGAGCCGGGTTCTCAAACTGGGACAGGATTGTGAGCCTTAAACCTGACCTAATAAAACTCGACAGATCAATAATGGACGGTATAGAAAATGACTTTTACAAGCAGGAGGTAACGCGCTCTATAATCAAGCTTGCGCACAACACAGGTTCAATGGTAATTGCTGAAGGTATTGAAACAGCAGATGAGTCTTTAAAAGTGCTGGAACTGAACGCGGATATACTGCAGGGATTTCTTTTCGGCAGACCTTCAGACATAAAATCTCTTGATGCAGGATTCATACTGGAAACAATAAATTCTATCTCCTCAAGATACATCATGAACAGGAATGAACGGCATACAAAAGAAGAAAATGAAATCAGGCAGTTTATACAGACTATTGACAGAATTTCCGGTTCCCTTATTACTGGTGAACTCCATCTGCAGGAAGAGACACTTAAGGCTATGATTAAAAATGACCCTGCTATAGAATGTGCCTATATACTTAATGAATCAGGTATTCAAACCAGCGAAACAGTGATAAACAGATATATAAAAAACAGCAGGAGCCGGATTTTCCAGCCCGATGAACCGGGGAGTGACCAGTCCAATAAAGATTATTTTTACTCGCTGCTGAACGGGCATGATAAATATATCACCGATCCTTATATATCCACTGCAACCGGAAGCCTCTGCATAACAATCTCAAAAAAGTATACAGATCCCGGGGGGAGGAGCAGAATTCTCTGCGTGGATATTAAAAAATGACTGCTATTTCATAAATCTAAAACTTGACAATTTTAACCCCTGTAATTAATGGTTGAAAGTTAAAAACAGTTTCAGAGGAAGGAGAATTTTCATGGTCCCCGTAAAGAGATACAAGGATTTGACCCCGGCTGAACTCGATAAACTCTTCAACAGGTTCGGAGAGGACTTCAGCTCAATCATGATCAACACAGTAGTCCCCATCGTAAACGATGTTAAGGAAAACAGGGATGAAGCGGTAAAGAAATACACCCATAAATTTGATGGCGTTAAACTCAATTCAGTTACAGCAACCGAAAAAGAAATTGCACAGGGCCATAAAAACACTCCGAAACATGTTCTTGCGGCTTTCATGGAAGCAAGGCAGAATATTGAAGAATTCCACAGAAGACAGCTAAGAGAGAATTCCATATACAGCAGGCCTGACGGAACAATTCTCGGCACAACATACCAGGCAATTGAAAGCGCGGGGATATATGTCCCCGGAGGAAAAGCATCGTACCCCTCATCAGTGCTGATGGGTGTAATTCCCGCACAGATTGCCGGTACAAAAGACATTACTGTAATAACTCCGCCTAACAAAGAGGGTAAGATACCTGATGTAATACTCGCAATATGCAAAGAGCTTGGAGTTACAAGCATCATCAAATCAGGCGGAGCGCAGGGTATTGCCCTGGCTGCTTACGGCTCAGACTCTGTAAAAAAATCGGAGATTATAGTGGGCCCCGGAAATATATTCGTAACTGCCGCAAAAACCTACCTCTTCAGCATGGGGATAATCCAGATAGATTCAATGGCAGGCCCCAGCGAAGTGCTCATTATCTCTGATGATAAATCTGACCCGAAATGGGTCGCATGGGATTTTCTCTCACAGGCTGAACATGAGGAGAGAGCACTTGCGGTACTTGTAACAACATCAAAAAAACTGGCAACAGAAGTTAATAAGCATATTAAAGAGGATATAGATTCCGGACGCGGAAGACACGAAATTAAAAAAACATCAATTAAAAACGGTATTATTATACTTGCAGATTCAATTGAAGAAGCTATAGATTTCAGTAATAAATACGGTCCTGAGCACATGGAGTTCATGGTGGACAATCCGCTGGAGTACCTTGACAGCATTAAAAACGTAGGCTCACTTTTCCTCGGCAGATACGCGCCGGTTGCTGTTGGTGATTATTACTCAGGGACAAACCACATTCTCCCAACTGGGGGTGCGGCGAGGTTTTCATGCGGAACTTCAGTGGAAACCTTCATGAGAAGGACAACATTCCAGCTTCTGAACAAGGAATCTCTGAAGAAGGCGCAGGGGCCTGTGAATCTTATGTCTGAATACGAAGGGTTTGACGACAAACACGGCGGTTCAGTTAACGTAAGGTTTGAAAAGTAACTAAGATTTTATGGAGTAAATGAATGACTAAAAAAGCCTGGTTTATACTTGAAGACGGAACAGAATTTGAAGGAAAAATGTTCGGTTATGACAGTGAAACAATGGGAGAGGCTGTTTTCAATACATCAATGAGCGGCTACCAGGAGGTCCTTACTGACCCATCCTACTGCGGACAGATAGTGGCCATGACATACCCGATGATCGGTAATTACGGGGTCAACAGGGAGGATATGGAATCCGACATGATTCAGGTTGCCGGGTTTGTGGTGAAGGAGTACAGCAAAACATACTCCAACTTCCGGGCAACAGGCTCTCTTGGTGACTTTCTCAAAGACGGAAGGATTGCTGCAATAGAAGGTGTAGACACAAGGATGCTGACCCGCCATCTTCGGGACAAAGGGGCCATGAGGGCGGGCATATTCCTTGATAAAAAGGGAGCCATTGACAGGCTGAAGAGCCACCCCTCAATGAACGGTCTTGACCTTGCCTCAAAAGTAACATGCGAAGAGAAATATTTTTTCGGTGATAAAACTGCAGGCAATCCTGACATTGCTGTGTACGATTTCGGAGTGAAGAAAAATATTCTGAGACTGCTGAAAGCATCGGGATTCAACGTGACAGTCTATCCTGCGAAGACTCCCCTTAAAGATGTTGTTGCAGATGGCGCGAAGGGTGTATTCCTTTCAAACGGCCCCGGCGATCCGGATGCAGTTGATTACGCTAAAGTTCTTGTTAAAGATATTGCCAAGGAGGGGATCCCCTGCTTCGGGATATGCTTAGGTCACCAGATTCTTGGACTCGGCCTTGGCGGAAAGACTTACAAACTGAAATTCGGCCACAGAGGCGGGAACCAGCCGGTAATGAATCTCCCTACAGGGAAAGTGGAGATAACTTCACAGAATCACGGATTTGCTGTGGACATGGACTCTCTCAAGGGAAACACCGATATTGAGATTACTCACATGAATCTTAATGATAAAACAGTGGAAGGGCTGCGTCATAAAAAGCTCCCGATATTCTCGGTGCAGTATCACCCTGAAGCGTGCCCCGGCCCCAATGATTCACAGTACCTCTTTGATCAGTTCAGGAAGATGGTTTCGTAAAAGGAAAATTATTCCCTGTCCCAGTTATCAGCTTCATAGGCGAGCCTGTTAAGGCTCGCTTTCAGTTTTTTGCTCCTTTTATCCTTAGGCGGGAAATCATCATGTATATATTTCTCCATTGCCTTTACCGCTCTTTCAAGCGATGTATCTCCATCCATGTCATTGAAGTAGCTCATAATCAGCTCTCTTCCGGGATTGGAGAGTTTATGCTCAATGAGATTTTCCACCGCGTCAAAGAGTGCGTCTTTGAATTCTTCTTTGCTCAAAATTTGATCCTCCGGAAAGAATAAGAATATATTATTTTAAGCATGTCTACAATATTTTTCTATACTTTAGCAGCTGCCGACAGGTTTAGTTCGATGGGGTCATTGCGAGGAGCGATAGCGACGTGGCAATCTGTTCAGATTATAAACATTTTATTGTTAAAAATTACTATTTGTGTCATAAACAGATTATGACGCACATGGAAGAGCTAATGCCGCGGCTGCATGAACGTAGCGGAGCGGCCTTCACTCCCTGATGGTCGTTCACAATGACATGATTTAAATGATTCGTTATTTGCGAGAATTCGCTTTGAATTACATTTGATTTTTAAACAGTTACCGGAAAGTTTGTTGATTATTATAATCATCTCAATATTATAGCAAGAAGAGAAATTATCAGGTCAGGAAAAATAGCCGGTGAAAAAAAATATATTCATTGTATGCGCAATCTGGACTGCAATAACTGCTGCATCATTTTTATGGAACTACAGTAACGCGATTGATGAACAGCGTAAACTTGCTTTTCAGACAGCAAGAAGCTGTTTCCAGCAGATTGTCCTCTTCCGTTTCTGGAATGCCGCACATGAGGCAGTGTTTGTCCCTGTGACAAAATACAGTCAGCCTAACCCCTATCTGAATGTACCTTTACGTGATATTAAAGTGAATAAGGCTCTTACACTGACACAGATTAATCCGTCATATATGACCCGGCAGTTATCAGAAATTGCTTTAATGAAAGATGGAATAAAGTTCCGCATAACAAGCCTTAAACCGATAAGGCCCGCAAACAGGGCAACCCTTATTGAGGAGGCAGCGCTGAAAAACTTTGAGAAAGGTAGCGCTGAGGAGGGCGCAATAATCAAAAACGGCGACGGGAAAGCATTTTTCTACATGGCTCCACTCAGGACTGAGGCAGCGTGCCTGAAATGTCACGCAGTCCAGGGTTATAAAGAGGGTGATATACGAGGAGGTATCAGTGTTATACTCCCGTATATTCCGAGAATTCCACTTCTGATGATCTCCGCGGTTCACCTGTTCATGCTCTGCGCGGGACTGCTGGGGCTTGTACTGGCAGGATTTAAACTCTCCGATGCATATGCTGTTATACGGAGGCAGGCTGTATTTGACGCGCTCACAGGTATACCGAACAGGCACACTTTTTCCGAGAGAATACTTACTGAATTCAACAGAAGCCTGCGTGACGGCTACCCTCTCTCTATAATCATGGGCGACATTGACAATTTCAAGCTTTTTAACGACACTTACGGACACGGCGCCGGAGACGAATGCCTTAAGAGTGTGGCAAAATCTATTGAAAAATCATTGAAACGTCCCGGTGATTTCTGCGCCAGATATGGAGGTGAGGAATTTATAATTATTCTCCCCGCAACTGATCAGAATGGAGCAGTAAAAATTGCTGATGAAATCAGAACCAATATTTTTAACCTGAATATTCCGCACGAAAAATCTATCCCCATGCTGCGGGTATCCATAAGCTTAGGAGTTGCGACTAAAAATACCGGTGAACACATCTCACATGAGGTACTTTTGAAGATGGCTGATGATGCCCTGTATATTGCAAAGGAGAAAGGACGCAACAGGGCAGAGCATTATACTGAAAGCAGAGACTAATTTAACCTGCCCTTTATTACCTCGTAATTGAGTGAACTGAATCACCAAAGGCTGACCGTGACTCTCCGTTCCTGATAAAAGATACAGCAGTCTTAAAAAGCTTAATAACTGTAAGCCGGGGGATATCTTTCATACAGGGAAGTATCATTTTTCTCCTGATCTGGACAAAAGCCCCGGTTAATGATGTTACACAGAGTTTACCATAGTGACTCGCTGAAATCTCGTCACCGTCGCGCAGGATAACATCACCGCTCCCGGGCCATGTAATCCACAGTGTCCCCCGGATGCATCTTACGATATAAGCTCCTCTACCAAAAGAAACAACCCTCCCCTTCTCAATATGCATTTTCATCTCTTCAGCTTTAGTTTTAAACATGTACTGCTCCTCCATTTCTGAAAATCACGGCTGCTACTGCTGCTGTAATTTTTAAAAAAAATAGAATAAAATGATTTCAATTTACAGCAGCAGTTATAGCTTTTCCTCCGACTACAGAGTCTTTTTAAAGTTCACTGTGTCCTTTAATTTTAGTAAAACTGTGTCTTTATTTTTTTTTCACCGGTATATAAACCTTCCATAAAAGAGGTCGGGATATGAAAATCACAAGGTATGAGCAGGTAGCTGAAAAAATACTGAATCTTATTGAGCACGGCGTCCTGAAGGAGGGGGAAAAGATACCATCCATGAGACAGCTTGCTGTTGAACTCGGCGTAAGCGTTAATACTGTAAAAGAGGCATACTGGACACTTGAAAAGCAGAACCACATAGAGGCTGTGCCACAATCCGGGTTTTACGTTAAAAAGAGGGCCAGGGAGTTTGAGTCTTCACTTTTTGATCCGGCACTAATGGATCCTCAACAGGTGGGCCTGTGCCAGATTTACGGCGCATTCCAGTATTCAGGAAAATACAGTCCTGAACTGAACCTGGGGCTGTCTAACCTGCACCCCGACTTCTGGCCTGTGGATAAACTCGGTAAATACATGCAGGAGGCGCTCCGCTACCACGACCATGACTCCTTCAGCTACGTGATGTCCCCCGGTTACCCGGAACTCCGCAAACAGATCGCCCGTCTTGGTCTTTCCGGCGGTATGGAACTGAATCCCGATGAGATAATAATCACTAACGGCTGCCATGAGGCTATCTTTCTTACTCTTATGACTGTATGCAAGCCAGGGGACACTGTTGTTTATGAAAGCCCTATATACTTCAGTTCACTTCAGCTTCTTCAGCGGCTGAACCTCAAGCTTATTGAGATACCGGCATCCGCAAATGAAGGGATGAACCTGGACACTCTGAAATTTGTCCTGGACAACCATCCAGTTAAAGCAGTTTTTACTATTCCGAATTTCAATAATCCCCTGGGGTTCGTAATGCCTGATGCAAAGAAAAAAGAAATGGTGCAGCTTCTTGAAAAATATAAAGTTACTCTTATCGAGGATGACATCTACGGAGATCTCTTTTACGAAACAAGGCCATCTGCCTGTAAAAGTTATGACAAAAAAGGGAATGTTATACTCTGCTCATCAATCACAAAGACTGTTGCTCCGGGACTCCGCATAGGGTGGGTAGTCCCTGGTAAGGAATATTATGATGAAATTACGCGGCTTAAAACCCTGCTGAACATCTCAACTGCCGGGATAAACCAGATTGCAGCCGCGCGTTTTCTTAAGGAAGGGGGATATGACCGCCACATGAGGAATCTCCGTGTTGCACTTAAGTCACAGGTTGCAGAAGTGAGGAACTGTATTCTTGAGAATTTCCCTGCAGGAACTGAGGTTACAGAACCTTCCGGCGGCTCACTGCTGTGGGTAACTCTCCCGGAGGGGATCGATTCCCTTGAAATATATCATGACGCTTTGAAAAAAAATATACTCATTGCGCCGGGATGTTTATTCTCTCTTAGACAGAAGTATTCCAACTGTATGAGGATCAATGCCGGACACTGGAATGAAAAGATCCGGAAAGCAATTATTTACCTGGGGAAACTCTGCCGGGAATATAATTCAGAGAAGAGAGAACCGGTTTCATCTGATGAATGCCTGAAAGCTGCTGCTGAATGAAATCTTTCTGTTGACTATTTTTAACTGAAAGATTAAATTATAACAAATGGTGAAATGATTATCATCCCGTCATTTCGAACGCATGTGAGAAATCTAAATTGCTGAAATAATTATTATCAGAATGATACTCCGGTAATTAAACGAAAAAATCAGATTTCTCACCCGATGAAATGACGTGGGTTCGAAATGACAACTTAACGTAAAAATAAAATAGTATAATTCTATATATTACTATTAACCGGAGATCCCTTTAATGAAAATTCTCAGATGGTTTATTTCAGCCGCTATAAGTTCAGGAATATTCTCCATTCTTTTCGTCGTAGTAGATGCCGGTACACTTATATCCGCTTTACTCGGCGGCGCGGCATTCGCAGGGGGAGCTCTCCTCTTTGCCCCTGAAAAGATCGATCCCGCATTTGCTGCAGCTGCAAAGGATACAGGAATTGATCCGAAACAGATTAAGGGGATTATCTCCGGCGGGAAGAAAAAGATTAAGCTTATGAAGGGATTCACTGAAAAGATTGAAGATTCGGAAATCAACGCAGGAATTATTAAAGTCGCTGCCACAGCTGAAAGTATTTTCCGGAATTTTCAGAAAGACCCGAAGGATATTAAGGCAGCACGGCAGTTCATCACATACTATATGGATGCAGTAATTAATGTTCTGCGGCAGTACTCGGCCATCCCTGAAGGTGCTGCGGGGAAAAAAGATTTCAGGAAAAAGGTTATAGAGCTCCTGACAACAGCAAATAAAAGTTTTGAAAAGCAGCTGGCCAGGCTTTACGAAGATGATTATCTCAACCTTGCCAGCGAAATGAGCGTCCTTGAAAAAACATTAAAATCAGAAGGGATGATGTAATCCCGCATCTTCACTTCTCAGTAAGCAGCATAACCTCAACTCGCTTTAGCCTGTTATCGTATTCACGTTCAGATTCATCCGTGAGCCGCGAAAGTGGCTCCCCTGAACCTACTCCATTAGTTCTGATCCTGTTGGGGTCCATTCCGTAACTTGTGACAAAAATCTTTTTCACAGCCTCTGCCCTTACGCGGGAAAGTTCAGAATTTGCCGAAGGGTCGCCTTTCAGCCCTGAATGCCCCTTAACAAGAATCCTGAAATTAGGATAGTGCCTTATGCTTTCAACAATCTCCTTTATCTGCTCCTGGCCGCTTTCATCGATCATTGACGTCCCGCTTCTGAAAGTTACAGGGCGTATTTTCAGGCTCCCGACTACAGAAAGGCTGAGCCATTCTCTGTCAGATATCTGTGCGAACCTTCTATTGAGTGACTGATCTGAAGCAGAACTGTCATCACCAGGCTTCGTTACTCCGCCGTATAAAGAAGCTATAAAAGCGGAATTAATAACAGTATAGGGATCATTATCAATGAGAGGATTAGATGAAAAATCTTTATTTTCAATCAGTATCTTCAGTGTTGAGTTTATTGCATCAACAATTTCGGGCTGTTTATGCTGGCTCTTTGTTGTGAGTCCGAACCAGGTGGTATTTTCCGCGTAATTTATCCACTTCACGCCTTTCAGCATATACTCTACTTTTTTTTCAGCAATTGAAAGATGAGCGGTAATGTCCTGCTTCAGACGCAGAGGTGAGGATCGGTAATAATTCATCGTCTCAAAATATTTCCTCAGGAGGAGATTAACAAGCTCCGGTTTCTGCTTCGCGAAGTTCCGGTTTACAAGGAGTATGTCAACAATCAGATTTTCAATATCCTCCGACCCGATAAGCTTAACAACACCGGGGTCAGATAATGCCTCTGTAACATGGGGTTCCCATATTGCAGCGCAGTCAACTCCCCTCTTCATGAATTTTTCATAACCCTCTTCCGCGCCATTAACTTCAACGCGCCATTTAGTATCTCCTGAAGCAAAGAGCGGGATATCGAAGTGCGAAGAAATGGCTTTAAGGAGATGCTCACTTGGCGATGCCGGCGTAAAAGCTATGGTAAACTTCTGTTTTGTTTTAAGAGCTTCAATATTCTGAACCGAATCTTTCCATGCTACTACAGCATCCCCCCCTTTAGACTGATCAAGAACAGCAATTATTGCTCCGGGATATTTCACACTCTTCCCGTTCAGCAGATATGAATCAACCGTACAAACCGCAAAATCGATCTCTCCATCTTTAAGCATCTTCATCCTTTCGGGATAATCAGCTTTATCATCAATAACTTTTATCCTGTATCCCTCATCCCTCATCATTGTTCCAAAAACCGGGGATTTAAAATAGAAGTATCCGATCCAGCTGTCCAGGGCTATTGAAATTTCACCTTTAAGTCCCTTCGCGTCACTTGTGCTGAAAGTGATCTCCTTTACTGCTTCTTTTTTTTCAAAGAAAACGAAGATCCCTCCGCCTATTACAGCTGCAAGTATGGCAAGTCCTGCTAATCGTTTAAGTTCCTGCATATTAAAAATCCGTTACAGTAAAATTTTCTGTTTCAGCAAGCACGCTATCGAGTCCTTTTGACAGCTCTTCAAAATTTTCAGCCGCTTTGTAGTATATTCTTCCCGGCTGGTTCAACGCGTGCCCTGTGCCTATCTTCAGGCCTATTGTATGGATAGCTATCGGGGTTTCCCTGAGTATCTGGTCAACGGCATACCCCATCTTATTCCCGTCAGTGGCCTGCCCGTCTGTTAGTATTATAAGACTATATTCTCCATAGCCCATCTGCTTTTTTGCCTGGAGGCCCAGCTTCTGATAAGCTATCTCTATACAGCTGCCGAGAGGAGTATTCCCTCCCGCCTTGATCTTATTCACTTCTTCAATAATCTTGTTTTTCGGAGATCCAAGAGGAGCACGTTCATGAAATCCATTGGCATCAAAGGACGTAAGACCTATATTCGATTTATCAGGAATTATTTTAATAAACCTGACAAAGGCCTTTTTTGCAATCTCAATTTTTTCACCAGCCATACTTCCTGAGCCATCAAAGATTATATAATAATTTCTGGCACCTGTCCGTTTAAGATCCACTTCAACTTCATCTTTTATTGATGGAGGGGGCCATGTTTCCTCAGCAACAGCTTCACTGAGTCCCCCGTCCTCAGAACTAAAGACTTTTTCCGCTTCGTTCTCTTTACCGCATGAAAGAACAGCGAAGAAGATAATCAGCAGAAAAAAAATGATTAACTGTTTCATAAACACCCCCGGTTACTGCAGCGGGCGGAAAACCTGCTCCTCCGCCTCAACCTGAAGTACTTTAAACTGAACCCTCATATTCTGATGCCACTCATTCTCATTCTGCGGCACACCAAACTTCGGAGCATCAATACCGTGCCCTATTATATTAAACTGCGATGTGTCAAGGGTTATACCTTTTGATGATGCATACTTAACGATCTCTGTTCTTGCGGAGTCAGCCCTGCTGTAGCTGAGATTTTTTGCCGCCTGTCTTATCTTTTTAAGAACCAGTTCGTCAGAGCCCTCCTTCTGCTTGCGGAGGAACCCCATGGGATCTGTATGCCCTTCAATTGTGATTAGCGCCCCCCCGTAAGTTGAAGCGAAATCAATAACACGGTCAAACTCCTGTTTATATTGCGAGACAGGAAATGAATTCTGGTTAGGCTTAAAAAATATTTCAAATGAAAACAGAGCCTCACCGCTTCCGCTGAGTCTTTCAGCCACCTGTGAAGCTTTCCCGGCATCGAACCTGGTGACCCTGACATCTGACGCATATTTTAATCCCTCCCTCAGTTCATTATAGTCCCAGCCTGCCACTGATATTTCTGAAGTTTTCCCAAGGAGCCCCAGCACCATTAGCGATTCCTGGATTTCAGAAGTCAGTTTTCTGTAGTTCCTCGGGAAATTGCTGTCAGAGAAGAACCTTACATTCCCCGCATAACCTGCAATATTTGCATCAGTATACATCCCCTTCACATCCTCAACAGCACCGGCATCATCAAGAAGAAGCTTACCGCTCACTGAAAGCAGAGTCTTCGTTTCTGCTGAATCCTTTTTATTTATAAGATCCCGTACCTGCTCTTCCGCTTTAAGGAGAGCCTTAACGAATCCTTTAACCTTATCTTTGTTCTTTTCAAAATAGTCTCTTCGGACCGCATACACATCGCTGATAATCCGGTCAGCTGTTTTTGTAGAAAGAAGGATTTTTGCACCCTTAACCGAATCCTCTGCACCTGTACCCACAGTACCCTGAGAAGTAAGGGCAAGCGCGTCAGGTATAATTACAAAAGCGGCATCCATGTCGCTGCCGGAGAATTTTGACATAGGTGTGTCACCTTTTGAACCAACAAGGTCATTTGTCCAGACAATCGAAACCTCTGTCGGCTTAACCTGGGCGTCTTTAAGCAACTTAAGCATATAATCCACATGCGGGCCGCCGCGCTGAATCGCGATCCTCTTCCCCTTCAGATCTTTTACGCTTCTGATCCCGCTCCGTACAACAAGAGCGTCACCACCTGCTGACCATGAATGCTGAAAAATAAGAACAGGCTGTGCAGCAGCACTTGTTCCTAATTTATCCAGTGCCATATTAAGCATACCCATTGTGCCCCGGAGAAATACAATTTCACCCTTCAGGTACATATCCACCTGCCTGTTAAAATCATCCTCTCTAAAGAGATCAATTGAGAGGCCGGCTTCATCAAAAAGCGACCCCTTAATAGTCTTCGAGTTTTTTCCGTTAGCGTGGATAGTAATAATGTCTGCGCCCCATGCAATCAGGGGAACCTTAAGTGCATCACCCCCTTTAAGCTCGCCCACTTCGGGATCAATTTCCCCCTCCGGTGTTTTCTTTTTACATCCGGAGAAAGGGAAAACAATAAGTGCAATAACAGTACAGATTAATAAAAGCCCGATCTTTTTCTTCATAAGGTTACACCTTCATATAATTAAAATACTTTAAAAAAAATACGCTTCATGTCATTTCGAACCCTCTTCAATTCACCGGGTGAGAAATCTTTTTTAAACTTATACAGGTTTATAAAATGATTGCTATATAGCACAGATTTCTCACATACGTTCGAAATGACTGGTATTGAATCTACACCTTCTGCCTTTCAATATCAGTAAGGCTCTGAAATGAATCCGGATGCTGGAGATTAAAATCCGTGACATGTGTCCTTTGCTTAGGATCAAATCCCTCTCTCCTGACCTTACCTACAAGCATACCGAAATTTGCGGTCTCCTTTGCTTTAGTTGTTGCAGCTCTGTACTTCAGTTCATAGTCCGCAACAATTTTGGCCCCTCGCTGAACATCAGCTCCACGCCCGTCAGTATAATACTGCGAAAGAACAACAATCCGTGTGCCGAGATATACAGCCTCTTCAAGGTCGTGCGTCACAAAAAGAATCGTCATATCTGACCGTTCCCATATCTCAAGAATAAACACCTGCATTGCTTCACGCATTCCGGGGTCAAGTGCTCCGAATGGCTCATCCATCAGCAGAATCTTCGGCCGCATAATTAGAGCCTGGGCAATAGCAACACGCTGCTGCATTCCCCCCGATAACTCATGGGGATATTTATCCTGGTGTTCCTCGAGCCCCATCCTCTGCAGAAACTCAAGGGCCTCATCCCTGATGGCCCTTAACTTTCTACCGGATTTAAGGAGCCCCAATTCCAGCTTTTTCCCAAGCATCACATTTTCTATTACGGAAATATGCGGATAAAGCGAATACCTCTGGTACACAACTCCACGCCTCGTATCCGGAAAACCTATGGGTGCGCCATTAAAATGAATAACTCCTGAAGTCGGGAGCTCCTGCCCCAGTATAAGCCGAAGCAGTGTGGACTTACCGCAGCCGCTTGGCCCCACCACTGTACAGAACTCACCCTCGCTTATGCAGAAATCAATATCATCAAGCACAACTCTCCCGCCGTACTCCTTGTAGACATTTTCTATGTAGAGAATATTATCTGTTTTTCTTGTCATAAAAATCCCCTGTCATCCTTTGCTCTGTATATACCAGGAGTATCTGCTCGCCACGAACTTCTTCAGTGACCAGTCAATTACAAAGCCCAGGAATGTGATGAGAAAAACGTATGGTATTATTATATCCATGGCAAGATACCGCCTTACAAGGAATATGCGGTAACCAAGGCCGCTGTCCGAAACGATTGCTTCGGCTGCGATGAGAAAGAGCCAGGCCGCTCCGAAAGAGAGACGCGTTGTGTCAATAAGCCTGGGTAGAACCTGGGGCATAATAATCCCGTAAGTTGCCTGGAACTGGCTCGCCCCAAGGGTCAGGGATTTGGTAATCTGCTCCTGGGGGATCTTTTTCACTGTAAGAAATATATCACGGCAGATAAGGGGAAATGTCCCTATGAATATAAGCATGATCTTTGCGAACTCATCAACCCCTAAAGTTATAAAAAGGATCGGCAGGATGGATAGTGGCGGAATTATCGAAATAAAAGTAATAAAAACAGAAGAGAGAGCTTCCACACCGGGGAAAAGCCCCATGTTAAGCCCGATGATAAGACCGAGCAGCGATGCAGCAATCATGCCGATAAGAATCCGTTTCATACTGGATAAAGTATCAGTGAGCATAAGCCTCTCCCCTGTGCGGGGATCGATCTCAAATGCCATTTTATAAGCAGCCTCCCCCATCTGGGTAAAGGTGGGTAGAATTTTATCCCCGGGATTCTCCGCGTGCCTTATCTGTGAAGCAGTAAAATAAATGGCAATGGAAAGAATAAAAGGGAGAGCCGTCAGGAATAACTTCAGTTTCCCCGACGGCCTTGCTGCGAATCCGAAAAACTTCGGATATCTCAACTCAGAAAATATTTTATCCTCCATGTCAGAGTTTACCTTCCGCCGCCATCTGCATGTATTTATCATCAAAACGCATCTTTACATTCTTTTTGTCACCAAGAACTGTCCCGTCAGGAAATTCGATCCCCACATAATCAGCGCTTGCAGCAGCTTTTCCGAAGAGCCCTTTGTCAAAGCTGAACTTTCGCACGTAGTCCATTGTCTTTTTCAGCTTCTCCTCTTTTGAAAATTTTGCGGCATCTGAAGCTTTATAGAACATTGCTGTTGTTTTAAGCTGGGCAATAAATTCGTCATATGTCGCCCCGGAATTTGCAGCCATATATTCAACAGCTGCTTTCATCTTCTCTTTATCTTCAAGAGCCTGCATGGTTTCAAACCATGCTCCCGTTAGTGCTTTCTTCAGTTCATCCGGAGCTTTTGAATGCACAACCATGAGGTCAAGAATTTCACCGGGGATCTTTGAGGAATCAAAAATCATTGTTGCTCCGGGTGTCTTAACTGCATTCATGAGTATGGGATTCCATGTGACAGCAATGGCATCTTTCTGTGTTTTAAAAATTGCTCCGATTTCGGCGTCACTTGTATTGATAAGGGTCATCTCCTTTTCCTGCATGCCGTTCATGTCAAGGGCACGCGATAAAAGATAATGGGAAACCGAGAGCTGCACCAGCATAACTTTTTTCCCCTTGAGATCTTTCAGACTTTTCTCTCCCCTGGTAATAATGCCGTCATTCCCATTGGAATAATCACCGATTATAAGTACAGTTGAATCAACTCCGCCAACTGCGGGAATTGTCAAAGCATCCATATTTGTCATGGCGCATCCCTGAAATTTACCTGCGGTATAAAGATTAATAGACTCGATATAATCGTTAATCCGCTCCAGCTTTATAGTGATATTGTATTTATCACCCCATTTTTTAAGTATCCCGGCGTGCTCAGCGTACTCCCAGGGCTCCCACCCTGTGTAATGAGACCATGCTATACGGTACTCCTTCTTCTGCTGACCGCATGATAAAGAAAAAAAGGCCATCGATAAAACTATAACTGCAATAATTGACTTTTTCATTATTCCCCCTGTTCCGGATTCATATTGAGATGATTCAATATATGAAAAAAAGAGGCCATAGTCAAATTTTAGAATATATAAAATACTGCTTAATTGTTGACCTTTTAACCGGTTAATCATCATGTATAATAATGAGCAATTTAATGAAAAATCCCCGTAAATACGGTGCCCCTCCATATAAAACAGCCGTTGTTCATGGCGGACCCGGCGCGCAGGGAGGAGTGGCAGATATTGCAATAAAGCTGTCAGATTATTGCGGTGTACTTGAACCCCTTCAGACAGAGTACAGCATTGATGGTGAAATTGATGAGTTGTACAATCTCATTAAAAATGAGGGGGAGCCGCCTGTTGTTCTGATAGGGCATTCCTGGGGAGCCTGGCTCTCGCTGCTCACTGCTGCCCGGTATCCTGAAGCAGTATCAAAACTCATACTTGTATCAAGCGCCCCTTTTGAAGATCATTACGCTGCCGGAATTCATAAAAGCAGGATTGAGCGCCTGAGCTCAAAAGAAAAGATTGAATTCAGTTCATTAATGCAGCGCCTTACAGCATCCCGTTCCGGCGAGGACAGGCTCTTATCTAAACGCCTGCATGAACTGTTTCTGAAATCGGACTTTTATGAAACAGGTGATGAGGGAATGGATTACGGAAAAAATGTTGAGATTAATTCCGGAGTGTTTAATGCTGTATGGCACAAAGCAGCAAAACTGCGGAGCACCGGCTCCCTTCTAAAAACAGCTTCCAATCTTAAATGCCCTGTCCTGGCCATACATGGAGATCACGATCCTCATCCTGCGGAGGGAGTTGAACTCCCCCTCAAACAGGTTATAAAAGATTTCAGATTTATACTTCTTGAGAAGTGCGGCCACTACCCCTGGCTGGAAAAACATGCTTCAGAAAAATTTTATAATATACTGAGAACTGAATTGCAATTATAGAAATTCGAAGATAGCTATAGTGCTTTAAGTAATAATCACCTCTTTGTCTTTGCGAACAAAGTGAAGCAACCTGTATTGGACAGAATGATTCTATCAATTAAAACCAAGATAATCCTTAACAGACTGCCACGGCAATTCATGCCTCGCAGTGACAATAGGAGTCCTGAAAAAATCCCTTTATAAATGATTTTCTGTTACCTAAGCCTCACCCTTAAGCGCCCTGTCTGTATCTGTCATAAGATCCACCGCATTTTCATAAATCTCATGCGCTGCTGCTGACATATCTTTAAGTTCACCAACCATTTCATTCAGGATCTCTATCAGGTGCTCTATAGCCTGTGAAGTGGATTCAACAGCAACCTTCTGTTCATCTGTGGCAGTCCCGATCTTCTTGGCAAGGGAGATATTGTCCTTCATCTGCGATATAATGATCTTTATATACTTCTCTTCAATGAATATTGATTCCTGAAGGGTCTGTACCTTGCTGGAGCTGGACTTCATGTGATTAATCATCTCCCGCATCATCTCAGCTGTCTTCTGGATAACAGCAACGCCATCAACAGTGTTCTTCGCGCTCACAGAAAGGACTTTCTCAATCTCCTTGATGCTCTCCTGTGTCTGAAATGCCAGTTTCCCGATCTCGTCTGCAACAACAGCAAAACCACGGCCGGCTTCACCTGCCCTTGCAGCCTCAATAGAAGCATTAAGAGAAAGGAGATTAATTTTATCTGCAATATCAACAATCAGATTCACAGTCTCGCCGATCTTACCGCTCTGATCCTTTATGGCAATTACAGTTTTTTCAACCTCCATAAGCTCATCATTGGCAGTTGTGCTTTTATCAGAGACAGACTGAATGTCACTATAAGTCTCCTCAAGGTTTTTCTTTGTCTCAACCTGTATATTCTTAAACTCATCAATAATGGATTCCATCTTGACGTTCCCTTCAAGCTGGGTAACTGACTCAAAGGCAATCTGCTCAGCAGAACCGGCAAGCTCCTCCATTGTTGCTGACATCTCAGCAAAGCTTGCGGACTGTGTCTCCATCTTCTGATTAAAGCCGGTTATGAGTTCATTCTGTGCATTAACCTTCTGAAAAAGGATATTCATCTTCTCTTTTATTAAAACTGTCATTGACAGCTGAGATTCAGCGTTTTTCTTCAGCTGATTTGTCTGAAGCTCCATCCTCTCCTCATATTTTATAATATCAGGAATATTTCTGTATGTAATAAGGAAAATTACCACCACAGTGAGCATAACGAAAACTTCCCTGTAAACTATAAGACCGGATGTTATTGGCACTCCGTTTATATGACTCTGAAAATAAAGTTCTGCGCCGTTTTTGTATGCAAGGTAAATAAACAGAATCCAGTTTGCCATTGCATAAGCACTGAAAAACTTAAAAAGCCTCGGCTGATAAAAAAGATAAAGCATTGCCGCGAAAACAATCACTCCCATTGTTGAATTTGTGGACTGCACGGCATAAGTCCATCCACCCTGAATCATATAATTATATTTTACTGCAAGAGGTGCTGACACGCTAATAAAGCCCAGTATCCAGGGAACTATAATAATTTTTATCCCCCTGCTTTTTTTATAATAAACATAAAAAGCCAGGGTAAGAGCTGTTCCATTTACAACAATCCCCGGCACGATCTCCTTTGCTTCTAATCCCGCTATAGTCTGAAGAATAACTGAACTTGCGAACAGTATCGAGTATGCAATTATGTAGAAAAATGCTCCTCTTCTTTCCAGATGCTGACGCGCTGTGAGTTCTATTTTCATTACTTCCCCCCAATAAAGACCATGACTCCACTTTTAGTATCGGCTTAAATTCTCTATATATTAAACTGCCTGCATAATAATTCTAAAAATAAAGCAATTTAGAAAAAACTTAAATTGACAATTATCCTGTTCTGTTTTATACTTTTCATGTAATAAGGCTATATTATGAATAGAATACTCCAGATAATTCTCTCTTTTTTTGATGATATTGTCCCTTTATTCATCCCGTCAAAAAAGCGTGGATTTTTAACCATTTTTCTTATGATTGCTGCAAATACTACACCTCTTATAGGTATTGTACTTTATAACTGGAATCCCTTTATAATTCTCTTTATATACTGGTTTGAAAGTGCAGTTATCGGCATACTGAATATTTTAAAAATGCTTATTAGCGGAGCCATACAGGATAAAAAATTTTCACCCGGTGACTTTACCCTGGCTTTATTCCTCTCGGTTTTTTTCACTGTTCATTACGGAATGTTTATGTTTGTCCACGGAATGTTTCTCACAATATTCTATTTTATGTTCACAGATATATCAATGCTTGATAAGGTCTTAACCGATTTTGATTTAAGCTCCCTGACGGGGAGTTTTCTGCCTGAAAGATTAACAGTTATGGGGGTTATTGAATCCGAGTTATTCCCTGTTACTGCTCTGTTTTTATATCATATAGTTTATTTTTTTGTAAACTTTATCTCTACAGGTGAATATGATAAAAACAGGGCGCAGGATTATATGATGCGGCCGTACAAAAGGATAGTGATAATGCAGCTCACAATTATCCTCGGGGCATTCGCAATATTTCTCACAGGCTTTAAAAGCATAGCATTTATAATTTTATGGATAGCTTTTAAACTTACAGCGGATATTAAACTCACGGTAAGCGAACTCAGCTTTACAAAAAACACATTAAAAGAGTAAATGCAGATTAAAAATTCACCTGTTATTCAAAAATATGATTTTACAAAAATACAGGTAAAAATAGTTTATCAAACTCATAAAATAAAAAGGACCCGAAATGATAGAAAAAAAATTCGAAACAATAAAAATATACTCAGATATGAAAGCGAAGATATCCGGGAATTCTCTCACAGTTCTTGAAAAAAGATATCTTGCCCGTGATGAAAGAGGAGACATAATCGAAACAGTTGAAGATCTTTTCTCAAGGGTTGCACGCTTTGTTGCTTCCGCTGATTCACTTTACGGAGCATCCGATGACGAAATTAATGAAACTGCGACTAAATTCTACGAAATGATGGCAGGGATGATGTTCATGCCGAACAGCCCTACACTCATGAACGCAGGGCGTCCTCTGGGGCAGCTTTCCGCATGTTTTGTTCTCCCGGTTGAAGATTCCATGGAGGGGATATTCGACTCGCTTAAACATATGGCACTTATCCATAAAAGCGGAGGGGGAACCGGCTTCTCTTTCTCAAAACTCAGGCCGAAGAATGACATGGTGAGCAGCACCGCCGGAGTATCAAGCGGGCCTGTCTCCTTTATGAATATATTCAATGCCGCGACGGAAACAGTTAAACAGGGGGGAACACGCCGCGGTGCAAACATGGCAATACTCAATATAGATCACCCTGATATCATGGAGTTCATACAGTCCAAAGCGGATCTCTCAATGCTGACAAATTTTAATATCTCTGTTGCTCTGACAGATGATTTTATGACAGCAGCTGAAAACGGAGATGATTACGATCTCAGAAATCCGAGAACCGGAGAGATATGCGGAAAACTCAATGCGCGCGAAATCTACGATTTAATCATCGAGATGGCATGGAAAAACGGAGAACCGGGGATCATCTTCATAGACAGAATCAACGAGTTCAACCCCCTGAAAAAAATCGGTCTCATTGAAAGCACAAATCCCTGCGGGGAGCAGCCCCTTCTTCCTTATGAATCATGCAATCTGGGTTCAATTAATCTTAATGCAATAGTAAAAGAAAACGGCAACCGCATGGAGATCGACTATAAACTTCTGCGCGAGCTGACACATGAAGCTGTGCACTTCCTGGACAATGTAATAGACATGAACTCCTACCCGCTCAAAGAGATCGAAAAAAAGACAAAGATGAACCGGAAGATCGGCCTCGGTATAATGGGTTATGCCGATATGCTCATAAAACTCGGTATTCCTTATGACTCGGAGGAGGCTCTCACTGTGGCCGAATCAGTTATGTCCGCGATACAGAATGAATCAAAAATTAAATCAGCTGAACTTGCCGAAAAACGCGGAGCATTCCCTACATTTGAAAAATCTGAATATGCAGTCAGAGGTGAAAAACCGCTGCGTAATGCCACAACAACAACAATTGCGCCAACCGGGACAATCAGCATCATAGCAGACTCATCAAGCGGAATTGAACCGATCTTCGCGCTGGCCTATGTCCGTAACGTAATGGACAATAACCGGCTGATAGAAAGCAACCCGGCTTTTAATGCAGCAGTGAACATCCTCGGAGAAGGTTATGATAAAGAGTATATAATGGACCGGGTTGCTGAACACGGTTCCGCCAGGGAAGTTGAAGAACTCCCGGAAGAGATTAAAAGAATATTTGCCACAGCACATGATATTTCACCGGAGTGGCATATAAGGACACAGGGGATTTTTCAGAAATATGTTGATAACGCAGTATCCAAAACAGTAAACTTCTCAGGCACAGCGACAAAAGAGGATATAAGAAAAGTATATGACCTTGCTTATGAGCTGAACTGTAAAGGTGTGACTGTTTACAGGGACGGATCACGGGACAACCAGGTTCTACAGAAATCCGCAGCAGAGCAGAAGATTCAACCTGAGCAGGCTGAAGAACCCCGGGAGCTCTTCAGGGCCATTGCACCAAGGCCCCGGCACGAAGTAACATGGGGAGCGACAAGGAAGATGAACACAGGCTGCGGCTCTCTATATGTAACAATAAACGAGGATTCTCAGGGTATTTTCGAAGTATTCGCAGCAATGGGTAAAGGGGGCGGATGCGCGGCGAGCCAGACCGAGGCAATAGGAAGGCTTATCTCTCTTGCTCTGAGATCAGGCGTGGAGAGAGAGCAGATCGTCAAACAGCTTAAAGGTGTTCGATGCCCGAACCAGGCATGGGAGAAAGGGGGAAGGATTTATTCCTGTTCAGACGCAATAGCTAAAGCGATTGAAAGATACTCAGGGATTGAAAACGCGATAATTGAAAATACATTTCAGGATGCAGCGAAAATCATTGCAGAAACTAACGGCAAGGGGCATGACAATGTTGTAACAGGTGTCTGCCCCGAATGTCACGGCCCGCTGGAGTTTGAATCAGGATGCTCGGTCTGCAGGGTCTGCGGATTTTCAAGATGCGGCTGATGCCGCATCCTGTCAGTTGACTTTTATAATCTCAATACCCTTCTTCTTTTTCAATGTTTCAATACTCTGGACTTTTACAGGTTTATTTAATACCGGGCTTGAAAAACTTAACCCCATGCTTACGCCAAGGCCCGGAGCAACAATTTTAATTCTTTTGAAAAAATAACTCTTATCTTTACGTATAAGTGACTTAAGATAAATTTCAGCTTTGTTCTTGCTCTCTTTATGTATCAGGAGGATTTTTTCAGGCGTCCCCCTTTTAAAATAGATATTTTCATAATAATCACTGTTTTCAAGTATAAGATAATACGCATTCCCCTCTTCTTTAAGAAGTCTGCTTACTTTATACCCCTTAATGATCGGGATCCCGCCTGTGAAGAGAGTCTGTATAAAACTATACTCAGCTTTAAAGCCGGAATAGTTATAAAAATTAATTTTATTAACATCATCAATTATAAGTTTTTTTTCAGCAGGATAATAAAAATATAAATTATCACCATCCCTGTAAGCGTCAACAACGGGGCTCCTGAATATATAATCCTTCAATGAGACGAAAAAATAGCCCTTCCTGTCATAAACTGCCCGCCCTTCAACCTTAAACTTTTTCCCGGATGTCTCTCCGTCAGCAGTAAATGATGAATTAATTGTATCCGGTGCTGACGCATTGATTTCATCCAGCACACTGATCAGTTCTGATGACTTAGCCTTATCACCCTCAACGAGATCTTTTTCCTGTATAGTGTCCGGCTGAGTTGTTGCACAGGATAATACAATAAAGGCAAGAACCATTAAAGTTCCCGCTGAAATAATTCTCTTAATTGCCGCCATTTCCATTTATTCCCCTGATCTGTTTCAATTTCTCTTCAACTGCAGCATTCTTTTCAATTTTTAATGCCTTTTCATAATAAGTCTTTGCCCTTGCCGGATTACCTAATTTTATATATGTATCTCCGATGTGCTCATACACAACATAATCCGGGGTCCCTGCCTCTTCAAGCTTCTCTTCAGCGAGCAGGAGATATTTCAATGCTGATTCATATTCCCCTTTCCTGAAATATATCCACCCAAGGGAATCAAGATATGCACCATTTTCAGGTTCATACTCCAGCGCTTTTGATACAAGGGAAAATGCTTCATCAATATTAATATTTTTTTCTGCATAGATATAACCGAGATAATTATATGCCCTTGCGCTTGATGAATTATGCTTTATTGCATCTCTCAAATTAACTATAGCGTCATCTATATTACCAAGCTTTTCATTAGCAACTGCCATGTAAAAATGATAAGTCTCTTCATTATTCTTTCTGGAAATTGCAAGGCCGATATTTTTCTTCGCATCTTTATACTTTTCATCCCAGATATTCACAAGCCCCATAAAAAAATAGGGTGAAGGATTTTCAGGATCCAGTTCCGCAGCTTTTCTGAAATAGTCAAAAGCACGGCTGTAATTCTTCTGTGTACCGTAAAGATAACCTATATGTACCAGAATATCTGTCTCCTTTGAGTGATCATAGAACCTTTTATAATAACTTATTGCCATTGAATAGTTTTTATTCTCTTCATGAGTACGGGCGAGGTAGTAAAAGATGTCGTTGTTGTCGCTCTTAATCTCCATGGCCATGTAGAACATCTTCTCTGCCGCATTAAAGACTGAATTTCTGAAACAGGCTGTACCTGCTGCTATCAGAGCTTTATATGCCTCATCCCTGTTGTCACCTCGCGCCTTAATCTTTGCCAGGGCTATATACGGGCTGATCATATCCTTCCTGTATTTCATTAAAGCGGGAATAATGCTTTCAGCCTTTTTGTCATCACCGGTAAGTTCAGCGTACAGCCCGGCTGAAGCGAGCCCTTCAAAAGACTTCAGATTTCTGATGCGGGCAAAATGTCCCAGCGCTCTGTCATCACTGTTGATATAATACACATTCCCCAGTATAAACTCCATGTTCGGTTCTCCCGGTGAATTCTTCAGGTAGAGAACCGCATACTTTTCAGCATCAATGAGGTTATAGTAACCCATGGCGGAAAAGGCCATCATATAAATAGTATTCATATTATTGCTGTTAAGTTCATATGCTTTGCGGAAATACTGGAATCCTTTCCTGTATTCATTTTTTGAATACATAATATATCCGGCATTATAATAAGAATTCTCAAGATAATACGGAAGAACATCCCTGCTTCTTGATATTTCAATTATCTTCTCAAATTCGCTTAGGGATTTTTCTGTATTATTAAGATACTTAAAGTAATGAATGCCGAGCATATACAGCGCCGAAGGATCATCAGGAACAGACTGTATATACTTTTCAAGCATTTCAGAAGCTTCAACAGGTTTCTTCCTGACCATTAAAATTGAATAAAGCCTGCTGTACGGAGGGAAAAAAGTTTTATCAGACATTATCGAGAGTTTAGCATATTCCTCAGATTTATCTGTCTCACCTTTCATATGATAAAGCTCCGCTAACTGATGATAGACGCGCCCTTTAGCATCCTCATCAGCAACGGCACTGTTCATCTTATCAATTGCAAGCTCAACATACTTCTTCCGCTCATCCGCCTTATCCGAACCGGCTGCAAGATTTTTATAATAAAGGCCTTCGCTGTAGTAACTCCAGCCGGAGGTAATCTTTTCACGTTCCTCCGGAATAGTTTTCACCTTCTCACCCTTTACCACATCAGTTGAACTGCACTGAAACAGAAAGAGCGGTAAAAGAAAAATGAGATATGTTATTTTCATTATGGTAATATTTACCCCTTTTTGATAATCGAGACAGAGTAACCCTATTTCTTAATATGTCAAATATAATTGGCAGGGAGATAAAATTGAATAAAAACAGGGCCCGCAACATTAAATATTCACCATGGCACTAAATTCATACACTAATTATTGGTTGAAATAATTAATTAATGTATTATATTAATAAGCAAAACAGATGAACCCGGGAAATATTTTAAATTTAAAGATCCTTGTCCTTGATGACGATCCTGTAGCGCGGGAGTATATCAAGATGAGCCTGCCCGGCAGCTCAATTATACTCACATCTACGGTGAAGGAATTTCTTGAGACTCTGCCGGCATTCAGGCCGGATGTGTTTCTACTTGATGTTAATCTTCCAGACGGAAACGGGCTGAATTTATGCCGTGAGATTAAAAAAAGCCAGGAATTCAGGGAATCTTTCTTTATAATCCTCACATCAATGACAGATAATAAAACAATTGAAGAAGCTTATAACGCCGGAGCTGACGATTATTTCCGCAAGCCCTTTGTACAATATGAATTGCTGTCAAAACTGAGAATATTTGACAATGTAAAATCAGTACGTGAAAACCTCCGCGTAGCCTACCAGTCACAGCTTGATCAGAATATCCAGCTCCTCAGGCTGAGCGATTTTATTAAAAACTCCCTTAATAACAATGACGCGGACACAACGCTTGTCAGCGCGGAATTATTCTCAGAAATAATCGAAGTAGACTACATTGAAATAGCGAAGGTAAGAAACAGCATTCCGCTCAGTATAACACAGAAAGTTAAAACAAAAAATTTTTCTTTTATCCCTTTCAAGGAACTCCTCAAGCAGGATTACCTGTTCAGGGGTACTGAACATAATGTTAAATATTTCAAAGGTAAAAAGGGGGAGAACGACATCTTCTCTGCCATGCTTTCTGTAAAATTTAAAAATACAGTGTTCGGCTATATTCTTCTGGAAAAAAAATCCCCTTTCAGCCATAACGAAAAGGAGCTTATTTCACTCTATGTTGATTACATAAATCTTCTCAATGATAATATATCTTTCCGTAACGAACTAAAGAATATCAATGACTCCTACAGAAAAGAGATCAATATTATCCGTAAACTTGAGGTATCAAAACTTCCCGACTTCAGCGTAATTGGAGGATATGATACAGCATTCTCCTTCATGCCGGCTCAGGAGCTTTCCGGTGACTTCTTTGACGGATTTTTTCTCGATGAAGATACATACCAGATCATTTTATGTGATATCTCAGGCCACGGAATATCATCCTCCTATGTGGGGAACCAGGTAAGAACACTCTTCAGGGAAAAATCAGCTCCGGGGAAAAAGCCGTCAGAGATCGCAAAGGAGGTAAATGACGTTCTCTTCACAGAGCTTTCAGAGTTCCGGTTCTACTGTACCGCACAGATTGTACAGATATTTTTTGATACAAATACTATCCTATTTCTTTCCGCCGGCCATCCAAAAGCAATAATCAGCCGTGATTCATGCAAAGATATAAAACAAACCGGAAACCAGAGCCCGGTGATCGGACTTTTCAGCGATGAGATGTACAGGGAGGAGATAATCAAGCTCGAATCCGGGGACTCGTTACTTCTTTATACTGACGGGATAATTGAAGAGCATTCAACTGACTTCCAGGAGATGTACGGAGTAAACAGGCTCATCGAAAGTCTAAACGGCACCGGAAATTTCACATCTTCAGAGATTCTCCATCATGCGCTGGGGAGCCTTTATGAATTCAACGGATACAGACCGCAGAATGATGATATCACCCTGATCTGTATTAAGAAAAATTAAGCATTCCGTTTGAACGCAGCAAGCCTGAAATCCTCGATAACCTCAGCCGCATACTCCCTGATTTTCATAATTGCGCCGTAACCTGTCATATCACGGAAATTAGCAAATACCTTTTTTCTGCGATCCTCCTCAATGAAGAGTTTCCTGAACTGTATCGGATAGTTCCACTCATCGTTTTTAAGATGCAACAGACTGTCACAGAAATCAATCACCTCGTGAAGCATAAAAGCCCCCTCCTTTAGATAATCGTTCCTGTCCTTTTCGATCTCAATATCCTTTACTCCGGCCCTGTTCAGCATAAGGATATGATCAGCAATTCTCCCCGGCTGCCTCTCCCCCCTCTGAACAGCAAGGTGAGCGAGCTTCTCTTCAATACTGTTTACCCTGTTTTTAATTGAACCGTCATTTGCAAGGAGCCAGAAGATCGGAAAAAGATCCAGTGTGAGATAAGCAAGCGCGCCGTAAAAATGGGAGATCTCCATGTCACACCGTGGATGAAATAAAATCGAAGGATATTTTTTTATCCTTGCGGTGTTCTCTTCAATGATTCTGTTAACCTCTTTAGAGAATGAGTTCTCTTTATCTTTCTTCTTTTTATCATAGCGCTCTTTCATCTTTTCGAAATTTGAAATCTCCGCAAGTATGAATCCCTCCATATTCATTCTGCTTCTTATGGCAAGAGAGAGCCGCTGATCAAATGCATCTATATCAAACCATGTGCGGTTATGTTTTTCAGAATACTCCCTGTACCTCTCCCGGAGTTTCCGGACGAGTTCATCTATCTCATCTTTTTTTAAAGCCATCTTTACCTGCTCCACAGATTTTCAGACGCCCGATTATCAGCCTGCCCCGGGGGAGATGTCAAGAATATTATAGAGACAAAAGAGTCTGTAAATAATGCCCTTAATAAAACTCAATACTCTTGACTTATAAGGATATTATATATAATTTTATAAAATTACCCGGAGGTATTCATGACACCGCTTATATGGCTTGCTGTGGGAGTAATCCTGATGGCTGTAGAAATAGTTGCTCCAGGATTCATCATCTTCTGGTTCGGACTGGGAGCAGCTCTTACCGCCCTTCTCAGCTTTACCGGCCTGGTTGAATCTGAGGCAATTCAATGGCTGATTTTCTTTGCGTCCTCTATTCTCTTTTTATCACTCTGGTTCGGCGTTCTGAAAAAAAAATTCTATCCTGAAAATGATGATAACCAGCGGGATCCCACTCTATTTAAACTGCAGGGGAAATGCGTCACCCGGATAGAACCTGGAAAACCCGGAGAGGTTGAACTTTATGAGACATACCACGGCCTCACCAGATGGAAAGCTGAATCTTCCGGTATTATAGAAGTTAATGATGAAATCCAGGTCCTTGAGGCCAGTGGAATAAAACTGATAGTAAAAAAAAATGACGGGAGGTAACAATGAATTACTTTGTAATTGCGGTAGCAATACTCGCGGTTTTCCTTATTCTCAAAGGTGTAAGGATAGTACCGCAGGCTGAGAACTGGCTTGTTGAAAGGTTCGGGAAGTTTGCCACAACCCTTAAGCCGGGATTGAACCTGATTAACCCCATATTTTCAAGAGTGGCAAAAAAAATTGACATAAGAGAGCAGGTGCTTGATCTCCCCCCTCAGGGTATCATCTCTGAGGATAACGCAACAGTCAAGGTTGACGGAGTAGTTTTCTACAAAATACTCGACCCTTATAAAGCATATTACGGAATTGAGAATCTCCAGTGGGCAATCACAAACCTTGCTCTCACAAGTCTCCGTTCAATAATGGGTAAGATGACATTAGACCAGTCACTATCTTCAAGGGATAAGATTAACCTGGAGCTGCTTCACATCCTTGATGAAGCCACAGACTCCTGGGGTACAAAGATCACACGGGTGGAGATAAAGGATATAGTACCTCCTGATGAACTCCAGCACGCCATGTCGCTTCAGATGAAAGCTGAAAGGGAGCGCCGTGCAACAGTTCTCGAAGCCGAAGCTCAGAAGGAATCTCAGGAAAAAAAAGCTGAAGGTTTTAAGAGAGCACAGATACTTGAAGCTGAAGCACGAAAAGAGTCCGCACTCCGTGATGCTGAAGCGCGTGAAAGGCTGGCCCAGGCTGAAGCCAACGCAATTGAATCTGTTGCATCTGCGCTTAAAACTACTGGAGGGGACCCTCTGATCTATCTGCTTGGCCAGGAATATGTCAAGGGGCTCATGAAAATAAGTGATTCGCAATCAAGTAAAGTTGTTGTTCTCCCTTCAGATTTTATGGATACAGTACGAAATATTTTCAAAGGGAAGGATAAATAATTTTAAAAATACTTGACACGTTTTTAAGATTGGTTTTATTTACTGCAACCTGAACGGAAAATCTATATGAAAAAACTGTTACAGACATCACTATTATCATTAAACCTCGTGAACATCGTGGTCGTGGTCGTCTGTGCAGATACATACAGGTTTGCGCCATAGGGTAATAGCAATAATATAATAAAAGCAAAGCCCCTGCCGGTGCAAACCGGCAGGGGCTTTTTTATTTCAACAGTAAAGGAGCCTGATATGAAAATGAATGGAGCACAAATTATTGTAAAATCTCTTAAGGATCATGGAATTGATGTTGTCACTGGTATACCTGGCGGAACAAATCTCCCGATTTATAATGAAATGTTCAAAAGCGGGATAACTCATATCCTGGCACGTCATGAACAGGGAGCAGGCTTTATCGCGCAGGGAATGGCAAGATCAACAGGGAAGCCCGCAGTAGTAATGGCTACATCAGGGCCCGGTGTAATGAACCTCCTCACAGCAATAGCTGATGCGAATCTGGACTCTGTTCCCATTATCGCCATAACAGGTCAGGTTCCCCTCTCACTCATCGGCACAGATGCGTTTCAGGAGGTCAATACATACGGTCTAACCTTCCCCATTGCAAAGCACTCATTTCTTGTTAAAAACGCTGCTGAACTTCCGCGGGTAATGGCCGAGGCTTTCCGGGTTGCTGTTAGCGGAAGACCCGGTCCCGTTGTAATTGATGTGCCTAAGGATATACAGGTGCAGGAGGTTGAATTATCCGATGCCATATATGAAACCGCGCATAAAAAAACAGATCCCGACATGAGATCAATCATTGAAGCCGCAAAGATGATCAACAGCGCACGCAAACCTGTAATTTATGCAGGTGGAGGAATTATCGCATCAGGAGCCTTCAGCGAACTCGAAGAACTTGCCCGTACAGGGAGCATACCTGTGGCCGTATCACTCATGGGACTCAGCGCCTTCAGACACGACAGCGAACTATACCTGGGGCTGCTGGGAATGCATGGTAATGTAAGCACAAACCTCCTTGTGAATGACGCAGATCTTATTATATGTATCGGAGCGAGATTCGGAGACAGGACAACAGGGAAGCTTGACGGTTTCGCCAGTAAAAGCGCACTTATACATATAGATATTGACCCATCGGAAATCAACAAGATAAAAAAAAGCAGAATACCGATAAGCGGAGACGCGAAATCGATACTGACGCACCTGCTCCCTCATGTAGAACGTAAAGAAAGAAAGGAGTGGCTTACAACAGTGAGTCTGGTTAAAGCGGCAAACGATAAGTCTCCTGCATATTTCCCCAATCATCCTGTAAGCATAATAAAAAAAATTGCTGAAGCGGCATCACCTGATGCAATAATCACAACAGACGTAGGTCAGCACCAGATGTGGGTAGCAAGAACCTATCCGTTCGCAACAGGGAGAAGCTTCCTCACTTCAGGGGGTCTGGGCACGATGGGCTTCGGTCTTCCAGCCGCAATCGGGGCCGCATATGCAAATCCTGATAAAGAGGTTATCTGCTTTACCGGGGACGGCTCCATTCTTATGAATATTCAGGAACTTGCCACACTGGCCGAGCTTAATCTCAACCTGAAAATTATTCTTATGAATAACGGGCAGCTGGGCCTTGTTCGTCAGCAGCAGGAGCTTTTTTATGATGGCAACTTTTATGCCACTAAGTTCCGTGCGGAAACAGACTATACAGGGGTAGCTCATCACTTCGGGATACGCAGTGTCAGCATCGAGTCAGGAATGCTGAATTTTTTCAGGCCGGAGGAATACCTGAAAGAGAAGGGGCCGCTGCTCATGAATATGCATATTGATACAGAATACAATGTTTACCCCATGGTTCCCCCTGGAGAGGAGAATATCAAAATGCTGAAGGAGGCTGCCTGTGAATAGACACATGCTCCTTTATAAGAATATAAAAATATAAAAAATTTCACCATCAATTCCGGAATGTCACACTATATTTCATGTTCAGTAATCTCCTGTAAAAATTACTGAACATGAAGTCAGTAATACATTATAATATAAACACTCAAAATTGAATTATTAGTTGCATTAATAAACATTCGAATTATTGTAATAAAAAATTGTTTAATCGTTATTTTAGAGTTATTATTGATAAGGACTATCGGGGAATTCATGTTTATGCGTGGTGATAAAAAAAATGTAATCAAAAAAATCCTTGTAGCCGGGGAACTTTCTGAGAGTATAACACTTCCGGCAGATACAGGGATTACCATTACTGTAACAGGGAATGTTGAAAAAACTATAGATTCAATTCTACTTGAATCTGAAAACACCACACTGCTTTGCCTGATTGTTATACCTATCAGCAGGTATGAAACAGTTTACAGGCACATGAACCTGATCGATTATTCAAAGATCTTCTACCAGATGCTTCTTGTCGGTGATGACAGCTCACTTCCTGATCATAATCTTGATCGGCTCTATCATATCAGTGATTTCATAGATGAAAAAACATCTCAATCCAAAATCCGTTTTATAATCGAAAAATCATTCTCAATAATAGAAAAACATTTTCAGAATGAGCAGAAGAAAAACTGGTATTATACAAAACTTATCGACGCACAGAGAGACCAGGAGGATCTCATCAATATCGGAAAATCGCTCTCCGGTGAAAAGGACATGGAGAAACTCCTTCGTCTTATTCTATATCTCAGTAAAAAAATAACAGGCGCTGACGGCGGAAGTATATACCTCGTCGAAGAGGATGAAAACTGCAGAAAGAGACTGAGGTTCAAATACTCTCACACTTTCTCAAGGGAGATCCCTCTTGAGGAGTTTGTCATGGAGATGAACAACAAGTCCATATCAGGGTATGTGGCTGTAACCGGTGAAGTACTTAATCTGCCGAACGCCTATATGATCGATGCGCTTGCTCCATATTCATTCAATCCGTATTTCGACAGACAGCACAGTTACATAAGCCGTTCCATGCTTGTTGTTCCGATGAAAAATCACCTTGACCAGATAATAGGTGTAATCCAGCTGATTAACAGCAAAGAGGATCTTTCCGGAATCAGAAAATACGAGAATGAAGCTTTTGAAATCAAACTTGAAACAGAAGCTGACTTTGACCGCTATGTAGTAACATTTGATGAGCGCTATAATTCACTACTCGAGGCAATAGCCGGACAGGCGGCTATTGCCATAGAAAACAACAGGCTTATTAACCAGATACAGATGCAGTTCGAAGAATTTGTCAAAGCGTCAGTAACCGCAATAGAATCCCGGGACCCTGCAACATCAGGTCACTCTTTCCGGGTAGCTCTTATTTGCAAAGAGATGGCAATGGCTGTAAACAGTGTTGAGGGGGGATATCTCGGAAAATTTAAATTCACTGAAACAGATATCAAGGAACTGGAATTTGCCGCACTTCTGCACGATTTCGGCAAGGTATATATTGACCTGAACATATTTAAAAAAGCGAAAAAGCTTTATCCCAAGGATCTTGAAAATCTGAAACTCCGCCTCGACTATCTATACCGCTACATTGAGCTCAAATATTTTGCGAAAGAGATGGATATTATTCGGGAGAGCCTTGCATTTAATAAACCTTCAGATGAACTTCTGTCATCGACTCATGAGGAAAAGATAAAAAAACTCACCCGCGTGACGGAAATGAAAGAACAGCTTATCAGGCTCAATGAACCGACTATAACCGACCTTGACCCCGATTCTGTCCTGTGCGGAATACTTGACGAGATCATAGAAATTGAATGCACTGATATTACAGGAAACAGGCTCGACATACTCACCGACCTTGACAAGATAAACCTCAGAATTAAGAGAGGGAGCCTGAACGATCAGGAGCGTATTGAAATTGAAAGCCACGTTATAGAAACATATAAATTCGTAAGTAAAATACCATGGCCCCCGGAATACAAAAACATCCCGGAAATTGCGCTCCGTCATCATGAAAAACTTGACGGGTCAGGCTATCCGGACAGGCTTAAAGGCCGGGAAGCCACATCACTGCAGTCACGCATGATGGCTATTGCGGATATCTATGATGCCCTTACTGCTCAGGACAGGCCGTATAAAAAATCAGTCCCTCTCGATAAAGTCCTCATTATATTGAAAGAGGAAGCTGAGCACAACAAACTTGATCCGGATCTTGTAAATCTTTTTATAGATACAAAACTCTATGAACGGATACCGGCAGTAGTTCCGGCATCATAAAGTAAGCCCTGTACAGCAGCAATAGACCGGCTAACCTACCTGTACCTGCTGATGATAAACTCATCAGTGAGAATTATTATCATAGGGAGTTCAACAAGAACAGCTGCCCCCCTGAAGATTGTCACTGCTATATCCCCGCCGGAAAGGGGAAAGTCAGCAACAATCCTGCTGAAAATGAATGCAGCTGAATAGGCAAAATGAATATCCATAAGAAAAAGCTGTATCTTTCTGCTGAGATCTCTTCTGCTGAATAGTGCAACGATCTGAAAACTAAGAAGAACAGCAAGTGTAATCCCTGCTATAACAGCAGGAACTTTCCCCAGCAGAAAATTAAGAACAAACATCAGGTATATAATCTCAACATAATAAAATGTCGCGATATAAGGTATTATTCTGCCGGATATATCCCTGAAATAATTCAAGTTAATCATGATTCCTCACCGATCTAATTGTTGTTTACATTATTAAAAAAGTCTATAATAAAATTATTGTCAGCATATCATATAAAGTTACATTGACCTGAGAAAGGAGTGCAGATGAACGAAAATACGATATATGTAACAGTTCCGGAAGAATACGATCTTGAGAGGATTGACCGTTTTCTTGCGTCATCTCTCGAATCACAGCTTTCACGGAGCATAATCCAGAAATTAATAAAAGATGAACATATACTTGTTAACGGAAAATCAACCCGGGCAAATTACAAGGTGAAAACAGATGACGAGATATCAGTCTTTTTCCCGGAAGAGGATGTTAAACTCCCGTATCCGGAGGATATTCCGCTTAACATAATTTATGAAGATGACTCAATCGCAGTTATAAACAAACAGCCGGGACTTGTTGTTCATCAGGGTCCGGGGAACTATGAAAGCACGCTTGTAAATGCCCTGCTCTTTCATATTAAAAACCTCTCAACAGCCGGCGATCATTTCAGACCGGGAATTGTTCACAGACTCGACAGGGACACTGCGGGGCTCATGGTTATAGCAAAAACAGACGATGCTTACGCAAGCCTTGTTGAGCAGTTCTCTTTACGGAAAGTTGACAAGCGTTATGCTGCAATAGTGATCGGAAAACCGGTGAGGGAACATGATGTTATTGAAAAGCCCATTGCACGCCATAAAAAATACAGACAGAAGATGTGTGTAACAGAGGACGGGAGAGAGGCTGTTACTGAATATACTATAGCGAAGCTCTGGCACACACCTGTGGGTACTTTCACAATGCTTAATGTAAAAATCTATACCGGGAGAACCCATCAAATCAGGGTACATCTCTCATCAATGGGTAACCCTGTAATAGGTGACCAGATATATTCAAAGAAGTGGGAGAAACACAGGGTCCCATATCTTCTGCTGGCATCCACATATCTTGCTTTCACACATCCGCTCAGCGGGGAAAGGATGGAATTTTCACTGGAAATCCCTCAGCACATGAAGGACTTTATTGAAAAACTTGAGCAGCGGGCGGATCAGTAGTTGATCCCCACTGCCTCCCTTACTTTAGTGAGAACTTTCATCGCCTCAATTCTTGTCTTATCCGCGCCTTTCCTTAAAATTCTGCGTACTTCTTCATGATCATTTTCATAAATTTTACGCTTCTCCCTGTATGGGCGGAAGTATTCAATTATAACTTCAAGGAGCTCCTTTTTGAACTGCCCGTAACCGGTTCCCCCTTTGAGGTAGCGCTCTCTTGCATCAGCAAGCCGTGATTCATCCGCAAAGAGCTTATACAGTGCAAAGACATTGCATTTATCTGGATCTTTCGGATCTTCAACAGGTGTTGAATCAGTTACTATCTTCATCACCTTTTTTTTCAGAGAGGCTTCACTTTCAAATATCTCCAGCGCGTTGCCGTAACTCTTCGACATCTTCTGACCGTCAACACCGGGAATAACCGCAAGATCCTCTGATATCTGCGGCTCGGGGAGCACGAAAATTTCTCCAAAGGTGTTGTTAAACCTCTCCGCAATATCCCTTGTAATCTCAAGGTGCTGTTTCTGATCCTTCCCCACCGGCACAATGTCTGCATTAAAAAGCAGAATATCAGCTGCCATGAGTACCGGGTATGTAAATAGACCCGCAGTGGGAACAAGGCCGCGGGCTGTTTTATCCTTATAACTGTGGCTCCTTTCAAGAAGCCCCATTGAAGTATGGCAGGAGAGAATCCATGAAAGTTCAACAACTTCAGGAATTTCTGATTGTACCCAGAAATGGCATTTATCGGGATCTAACCCCAGCGCAAGAAAGTCCATTGCGGCCTCAATTGTATTTTTCCTAAGTTCGCCTCCGTCATGAAGGCTTGTCATCGCGTGATAGTTCACCAGGAAACAGAAAAGTTCGTTTTTATCCTGGCTTTCTATCATCGGTTTCATCATACCGAAATAGTTCCCTATGTGAAGATTCCCCGAAGGCTGAATCCCTGAAAGTACTCTTGCCATAAATATCACCTGGATTATTAATTATATAATTATAACAAAAGACGAAATGATTAATTCTCTGTCATTTCGAACGAATGTGAGAAACCATGAATAAAGCTTAAAAAAAGATTTCTCAGTCGCTGGCGCTTCTTCGAAATGACCAGTCGAGGTTTTAATAATATCGTAAAATGCTACTATCAAAAAATCTCAGTAAAAACATGTGTCAATAATAAAATTTTCCTTTACTTATCGATATTATTTTGAATATTACTGCTATAGCCAGTTCATTTTTTAGAAGGAGAAAAATATGAAACAGAACGTCGGTAGCGCAGATAAGTTCATAAGATTCATGGTTGGAACTTCATTTTTATTGAACATTATAATACTCGAGACAGGTCCTGTGGGCACAGTGATTCTTCTGGTTCTCGGCCTTGCAATGTGGGCCTCTGCATGGATAGGATACTGCCCTGCTTATGTCCCGATGGGTATATGCACATGTGATGCACCTGATTGTGAATGCGGTCAGAAGGCGGAGTAATTATTTATCACATCAGCAAGGGGCTGCAGCCCCTTGCTGATTTATGATGTTACTGATGTATAATTTCAATTACAGCACTCTCCCCTCTGCCCCCCGCAAAAATCACCAACTTCCACCTGAATAGTAGTATGATCAATCCCGAACTTATGCAGAAGTATATAATTTACACCCTGAATAACTGAATCAGATATTCCCGGAAAATCTCCCTCCAGTATTATATGGCAGGAGAGAAAAACCTCTCTTGAATTGATAGACCAGACGTGAAGACCGTGAATACTCTCCACACCCTCGACTTTCATTATTTCCCTGTATATCTCGTCAGTATCAAGATGTCCCGGAACTCCCTGAAAAAATATTCTGAATGACTCCTTCAGGATTCCCATGGCACTCCATATAATCATTACCGCAATGAAAAAGCTTATAACAATATCTATCCAGTAATTCGAAGTAAAATATATAAGAACAGCCGCGAAAATAACAGCAACCGATGAAACTGCATCAAACAGCAGATGCAGAAAAGCAGCTCTGATATTAATACTGTGTTCACCGCCACGTAAAACAAAAATTGAAATGATATTTCCCAGAAGACCGATAACAGCCACAGGGAGCATAATTGAGAAATCCACAGGAGCAGGATTCAGAAACCTCTTTACTGACTCATAAAAAATATATATCCCTATAACTACAAGAGTTAACGCATTAATAAGAGCAGCAAGCACCTCAAATCTTTTATACCCGAAAGTGTAAGCTCCAGTCTTATCCCTGCCTGAAATTTTTTCTCCGGCATAGCCGAGGCATAACGCCAGCACATCAGAAAAATTATGCCCTGCATCAGATATAAGCGCTAAACTCCCCGAGAGTAACCCCCCGATATACTCAGCGGCTGTTATTATCATGTTGAAAATAATTACAAGGAGAAATCTCCCTCCGCTCCCGAATCCCCTGTGATCATGATGATGGCCGCTTGAAATTATATGCTTCCCGTCCGGATGTTCATGAACGTGGTTATGCTCATGTGAATGGTTATGACTGCAGTTTTCATGTGAGCCCATTTAATTTACCCCTGTTTCAAGAATATGCTCCATACCGAGCTTTAAAATTAAATCAATATGTTCATCATCAAGTGAATAAAATGAATTTTTCCCCTCTCTTCTCACCCTCACAACACGCGCATGCTTAAGGATCCGGAGCTGATGAGATACGGCGGACCGGCTCATCTTAACCTGCTCAGCAAGATCAGTCACACTTATGTTTCCAGGCTGAAGTACTTTAAGTATCCTGAGACGTGCGGGATCTCCGAAAATTTTGAAAAACTC
>DAISJZ010000008.1:0-6115 GCA_036821145.1 Spirochaetota bacterium | reverse complement strand
CTGAGAGATTTTATAAAAAGAGGCGGCTCTGCCTATTTTTCAGGTTATTCATATAAACAGATGTCAGCCGGATATGATAATTTTGAGTTTTTCAATGATTTCCCCTACATGGGAATACCCGGAAGGATAGAGGCGGATGTTTATGACGATCTCGCCATGTTCAGTATGAAAAGAAAAGCCTATCTGTACATGGAATACCCCGGGTGGATTGCTCTCAAACATGTTGATGACGCAGAAATTCTATCAGAATCGAAATTCAGCACTCCAAAGGGTGAAAAGTCCGGTCCAATAAGTGTACTGATAAAAGACGGGTATGGAGAAATCATTTACACAAGCTACTACAGCACTGTATACAGCGAATTCAAGCGTTTCAATATCTACAGAATAGCGGGGAACACAGTACTTAAAAGAGCCGTACAACTTGCCGGATCATACTCCCAGGATGTAAGAAGCAGGATAACTGATGCTTTTCTGGGGGGCGAAACATCAAGAAGGTACTACTTCAATATTGAAGTCGGTACAAACACCTTCTATTTCCTTTCTGACGGTTCCCCATTTATGTACGAGATCTATGACAGCAGCAACAGGCTTATGATTTCCAGGGAAATCTATACAAAAGAACAGAGTTATACCCTGAAATCATCAAAAAATGACTATTGTTTTATCGAGGTTTACCCCGGGGGAACTGAGAGATGGAAGATATTTGCAATAGTTTCAGCAAGGGGGGCGGAAATTTCCCCGAAAATCTTCAAAATCGGTAAGTATATCCTTTATGGCATCGGAATACTCTTTCTTGCTGCTTTCATAAAGGTTCTTTTTTCAAGGTTAAAATAATAATACGCGCCCATTTTTTTATTTACAGAATCAGTTTTACTTTTTTTCATACAATATACTTGTAGTGAAACTCAAAAAGATCCGGCAATTAAATCCTTACATGTCAAAAAAGGGGTATTTATAAATGGGTAAAATTATATCCGTTTCCAATCAGAAAGGTGGAGTGGGTAAAACTACCACCACAGTCAATGTAGCTGCTTTTCTTGCTGAAAAGGGGAAGAGAGTCCTGATTATAGATATTGATCCCCAGGGAAATGCCGGTTTCGGCATAGGGATTAATGCAGAGGAGATGGAAACCACCCTGTATGAAGTCCTTCTTGATGAAATTCCCATTGAAGAGGCCATCTTTAAAACCGAAATTGAAGGGCTTTCTATAATTCCTTCAAATATTCACCTTTCAGGCGCGCAGGTTGATCTGCTTGATGCAGAGGGGAAAGAGTTTATTCTTAAGAAAAAGCTGGGAACCATAAAGAATCATTACGACTACATATTCATTGACTGCCCGCCATCTCTCGGGATTCTTACACTTAACAGCCTCGTGGCAGCTGATTCAGTGCTGATCCCGCTGCAATGTGAGTATTATGCTCTTGAAGGTATAAACCAGCTTCTCCGAATCATTGTCATGGTGCAGGAGAATCTCAATAAAGCGCTTAAGATTGAAGGCGTTGTTCTAACTATGTACGACCCGAGAACAAACCTGTCTCAACAGGTTGTTTCTGACGTAAGGGAGTATTTTCAAAACAAGGTTTTTAACTCAATAATCCCGAGAAACGTGAAACTTTCTGAAGCCCCTTCATTCGGAAAACCGATAGGGCTCTATGATAAAACCTGCCCGGGAAGTGTAACCTACGAAAAACTGGCAGAAGAGGTACTTAATAATGACTAAGAAGGCTTTAGGCAAAGGGCTGGGTGCAATAATATCCACATCACCAACCCCTGCCGCTGAAATTGAAAACATAGTAGTGGAAGATAAAAACAGGATAAGGGAGATTGAACTTGGCAAAATCCTCCCGAATCCTGACCAGCCCCGCACAGTATTTGATGAGAACGAAATCGAGGGTCTTGCTGAATCTATAAAAGCTGTTGGCCTCATAATGCCCATCATTGTACGTGAAAATGCCGGGCAGTTCATCATCGTAGCAGGTGAGCGAAGATACAGGGCATGCAAGCTCAATGAAATGAAAAAAATCAAGGCCATAGTAATTGAAGCTGACGAAGAGCAGAACTTTACAATGGCTCTTATCGAAAACATTCAGAGAGCAGACCTCAATCCCATAGAGGAAGCCAGGGCATATAAACTTCTAATAGACAGATTCAAACTTAAGCAGCAGGATGTCGCCAAGAGAGTGGGTAAAGAGCGCACTACAATAACAAACTCACTCCGTCTGCTGAACCTCCCTGAAGATGTGCAGAATGGACTTATTGACAGAAAAATTACACAGGGTCACGCGAAAGTTCTCCTCTCCATTGAAGATCAGAGAAAACTCATGAATGTCTACAACCAGATTGTGGACAATGGAATCTCCGTCCGTGCGCTGGAATCGATGCTTAATGGTACAAAAGAGACTGTTTCTTCCGGTAACGGCAGCGGTCAGAAAGCTTTTCAGCCTAAAAGTTCACAGATAAAAAAGATGGAAGAGGATCTTATTTCAAAATTAGGGACCAAAGTTGAGATAAAACACAGTAATGGAAAGGGCCGAATTGAAATAAGCTATTATTCACTGGATGATTTTGAAAGGATAGTTGAAAAGATTAAATAATTCCTGATCATTCGTTTTGAGTTTACTGATCATGAAGATGCGGGAATCAATTTAAAAAAATATTAAATTTCATCAAGATCTATCTTTTCAACTTTATCAGCTTCAACATCCAGTATTACTATTGAAGATTCATCATGCCTGTAAACAGCACCGGGGTTTATAATTCTGCACTCGTTTGATAAGTAATTTTCAAAATAATGGGTGTGCCCTTTTATAATATAATTATATTTTCCCGATGCTACAGCCTGCCTGTATAACGGTACGTTATTTCCATGGAAAACCATAAACTTTTTACCGCAGAATTCAAACTCAGCTGTATCTTCAACCGGACGAAGCCCCAGCACTGAAGCTTTCCAGTTTATTACATCCTTATCTATCTGATCACCATTACCAAGTACAATATAGCAGTCAAATTCAACAAGATACTCAAGCATTCTTGGAGAGGTGATATCACCCGCGTGTACAAGTGTCTTTATACCCCTCTCCCTGAATATAGACAGGGCCTTTTCAAATGAATCTATATCGTTATGAGTATCTGCCATTATCCCGAGAAACATAATATCAGCCTAATTTTGCCCCTGCAGGTATACTATCATCAACAAAGATAACTGCAGGCTTATCTTTACTGCTCTTTTTTGCGGCAAGGAGCATACCGTTTGATTCAATACCGAAAATCTTAGCAGGCTTAAGGTTCGCCACAAGAAGTATCTTTTTACCTTTTACCTCCTCCGGCGAATAAGCCTGAGCAATCCCTGCAACGATAAATCTCTCATCAAGACCTGAATTTACTTTAAGATAAAGAAGCTTATCTGAACCTTCAACTTTTGAAGCTTCAAGAATTTCTGCAACCCTGATATCAACTCTTGTGAAATCTGTAATTTCGATGAGTCCTGCTGTTTCCTTCTCTTTTTTTACTTCCTTTGCCGGTTCAGCTTTTGTTTCAGCTTTCGGCTTCTCCATCTTCGGGAAGAGGATTCCGGGATCACCAATGTCTGATCCGGACTTCAGATTATTTAACCCGGTAAGGGTTTTTATATCTACGGATATGCCATTCATATTGAGCGCTGAAACTATCTTAGGTGAAATAGTGATAAGTACAGGGGAGAGAAGAACTGCTACGCTGTATATAGCCTCAAGAAGGTTGCGCATAACAGATGCAAGTTCATCATTTTTTCCTTCTTTTGCAAGCTGCCACGGTTTATGTTCATCAACGTATTTATTAAGAGACCTGATAAATTCCCAGAGCTTTTCAATACCGATGCTTGTCTGGAATTTAGACGCATGTTCAATATACGCAGATGCTGCTTTTTCAAAGGAGGCAAGCATTTCATCCCGTCCGGGATTCTCTTTCCCGAACCCGGGAACCTTCCCTTCAAAAAATTTTCCTGCCATATTGAATGTACGGTTCACAAGGTTGCCAAGATCATTGGCAAGATCATAGTTTATGCGATCAATGACAACATCCTCATTGAACCTCGCGTCAAGCCCGAATGTCATTTCACGAAGAAAGAAATACCGTATCTGGTCATTGCCGTATTTATTCACAAGATCATGGGGAGTCACAACATTTCCAAGACTCTTGGACATCTTGGCATCATCCATATTCCAGTAGCCGTGAACATTGAGATTGATATAGGGTTCAATACCCGCTGCCTTCAGCATTGTGGGCCAGAAGATCCCGTGAGGCTTCAGTATATCCTTTGCGATAATGTGCTGCACTGATGGCCAGTAATTCTTAAATTTCTGATCGTCAGGATAGCCCATTGCGCTAACATAATTTATAAGTGCATCAAACCATACATAAGTGACGAAGTTTTCATCAAATGGTAGAGGTATACCCCATGTAAGCCTCGAAACAGGGCGGGAGATGCAAAGGTCCTCAAGAACCTCCCCTTTCAGCATCGAAAGAACTTCATTTTTATATCTTTCAGGTCTTATGAATTCCGGATTTTTATTTATATGATCAATTAACCAGTCCTGGTATTTACTCATCTTGAAAAAATAATTTTTCTCTTCAATGAACTGCGGCTCCCTGTTATGCTCCGGGCATTTCCCGTCCACAATCTCTTTGTCTGTAAGGAACCTCTCGCATCCGACGCAGTAGTTTCCGCCGTAACTGCCGAAGTATATATCACCGCTATCATAAACTTTCTGAAGTATATCCTGAACAACTTTCTTATGCCTTGCTTCCGTTGTACGGATAAAATCTGAATACCTGATCCCTATATCATCCCATGCAGCCCTGAACTTTCCGCTGATTCTGTCTGAATACTCCTGAGGTGTCGTATTATTCGCTGAAGCTGCCGCGAAGATTTTGTCTCCATGTTCATCAGTTCCCGTAAGAAAATATGAATCATGTCCGGTAAGAGTATAAAGCCTTGTCATAAAATCCGCAAGAATTGTTGTATACGCATGCCCTATATGCGGTTCAGCATTAACATAGTAAATCGGTGTAGTTACGTAAAAAGTCCTCTCCATCTTCTGCCCTCTAAAAATAAAACAATCATTATATAGATCACCTGAAACTATTTTCCGGCTTCGTCATCCACCTTAAAAATAGCTTCAACAACTTCATCTCTGATTTTATACTTCCCGTTTTTCTGAATCATATCCCTGTTCTTTATCTCGAGGAACCTGTCTCCATCTTTTATCGTAACAGACTCTTTCAGTGTATTAACTGATATAACAGTATATGATTTATCACCTGCGGTGATAACAGCCTCAAGCTCGGGGAGTCCTTCATTCAGCTCCCTGTATGTATTATACTCATAACCAAGACAACAGAGAAGCCTGCCGCACATCCCTGATATCTTCATTGAATTGAGATTCAGGCTCTGTTCCTTTGCCATTTTAATCGAAACAGGCTCAAACTCCTCCCTCTGGTAGAGGCAGCACATCTGTTTACCGCAGGGGCCGTATCCCCCTACAAGACGTGACTCGTCACGTACTCCAATCTGCCTCATCTCAATCCTGGTTCTGAAAACAGAAGCAAGCTCGCGCACAAGTTCCCTGAAGTCTATCCTGTTATCCGCCACAAAGTAGAAGATAATCTTTGTTTTATCAAAAAGGCATTTTACTGAAACCAGCTTCATCTCAAGGTTTTTCGCCCTCGCTTTTTCCTTGCATACTGTAAAGGCCCTGGCTTCAATAGCTTCAAGATCAGGGATTTTTTTAAAATCCTCATCCATAGCCCTTCTGATAATTTTTCCATTCACGGTTATTTCAGGATTATTCTGATAGCTCTTAATTTTCACCACCTTACCCATATCAATACCGTGCTCAATCTCAACAATACAGTCGGAGTTCTGTCTGAAAAAGAACTCATTTGTATCAACAAAATATATCTGATAGCTATTTCTTAATTTAACAGCTGATACTTCCATACAACTCCTCAAAAATTTTATTAAAGCCATGAAAAATCGGGGTCAGGAAAACCCCGGGGATTTATCTCTGTAACCGAGTAAAGCATCCCTTTTAAAATACTATTAACATTCAGATTATTTTTCAGCCCCTTTTTTATA
>DAISJZ010000007.1:0-63480 GCA_036821145.1 Spirochaetota bacterium | reverse complement strand
ACGGATTATCATAGATTAAAAGGATATTACTGAAGTTTTTATTTATAGCTGTTAACGGTTAAATCAGTTCTATTTATGATGACAGGGCATCACTCCATGCAGTACTTCGAGATGACATGGTTCAAATAATTCGCTAATTGTTATAATCTTTGCCAAAACATCCGCGTTCATCTGTGTCCATCTGTGTAAAAAATTTTTAGTTTTAAGCTATACAGTTATTCAAACCCGGATTCTTAACATTATTTTAACATAAATCTTATCTAAACTGCATCTCTGCGTAATTATATCCATTTCATCATAAGTCCGGATATATAATATGAAGAAATTTAAACTCCTTGAACTCTTAAAAAAACTCTTCAGCGAATCAGTGAGCGAAACTTATATACTGATAAGCGGAGGGCTCACCGGCTTTTTTATTATTTTTCTGATAAATGCCATGCTTGGGCTCTATTCGGTTTTCGGGATCTCGGCGGATCTTACAGAAAATCTTTCAGGTATAAATATGGCACGAAATGCTCAGATCGCGCTGCATGAGCAGGTGCTTGCATGGGAGAATATTCTTATATCAGGTAAGAACTATTCAGATTTTCAGAAAAACTATCACCTCTTTTCCCGTAAAGCCGAGAGTGTTCAGAACAAGCTTGTTAACCTTAAGATACTGAATTCCCATGATCAGGTTATCCATGATGATATTGAAAAACTTCTTATCAAGCATAAAGTAATGACCGGTGAATTCACAAACCATATTGTTGATATGAAAGATAAGGAGTTCAGGAATGTTCAGGAAAAGATAAAAGCTACCAGCGGTATGGAGGATTCACTACTTGAATCATTGAACCGTGTTGCTTCTGAAATTGAGAACACCGGGGATTTGAAGAGCAGGGCTACAGGTTTCAGATATCTGGTGATTACATCGGTATCGGCTGTAATATTGCTTGTTCTTATTATCTACTATGGGAGGCAGATCGGACGAAGGCTTCTTAAAACGCACAATATACTTGAAAAGATGGTGGTTGAAAGAACACGGGAATATGTGGAAGCAAACCTCTCTCTCCAGAAAGAAATTGATGAGCATAAGATTACTGAACAGAAACTTATAACTTCACGGAATGAGACAGAAGAAAAGAACCGTCTCCTCACTGTATCCGAAAGGAGGTATAGACTCATAGTCGAAGGTACCAGGGAAGTTGTATTTACACTGGATGACAACTGGTATTTTAAAACGGCCAATGACGCGATAAAGCAGGAACTTAAAATCAGTCCTGATGCAGTCACAAAATTCAGGTTCGTGGACCTTATCTGCGATGAACTTACAGAAGCCACAATGCTCAGACGAATAGTTACCGAAAAGCTTGAGCAGTCCAAGAAAGAGCTAAAAAAGATAAAATTCAACGCACAGCTTAAAACTCCGAATCTCATTGAGCCTGTTGAATTTAAGATTACCCTTGAGTTTATTGAAATCGAAGGGAACCTGGAGATTATCGGTAAAGCTGTACGGCTGGCGGATGACAGGTTTACTGAATCATTTATAAGCGAAAAATGTGAATACCTTATCCGCAACCTCCTGTTTGAAGCTGATGATATATCCCACAGGATAACAAATAATCTTCAGAAATACATGGATAAAACTGATATCAATATGATAAGGATAGGTCTCAGGGAGATAATTATCAATTCCATAGAACATGGTAACCTTAATATCTCTTTTGAAGACAAGACTGAGGCAATACTGACGGACAGATATTTTGAATTCGTGAATGAACGGCAGAATAATCCTGAGTTTAGAGACAAGCGTGTAAGGATTGAATACCTGATATCACAATCGAAGGCAGTGTATAAAATTACTGACCAGGGGAAAGGGTTTAACCATAGAAAATTTATGGCTGCGGCAGAAGATGGAGCAGGTGATGTGGCGCTTGCCCATGGGCGCGGTATTGCAATGGTTAAGAATATTTTTGATGAAGTGCGGTATAACTTCAGGGGGAACCAGGTGCTTCTGGTGAAGCATTTAAATAAAGATGAAGGTTTTGATGAAAATGGAAGCAGTAGAGAATCCGGTGAAATGCAGTCTGCTGAAATCGGTTGAAGATGAAAAGATCAGTCATGAGGTTATTTTTAAAAGAGCGGTCTCTCTGTATTACGTCTCTGATTCTCATAATATAGGTGAGATCGCTGAATTATTTACCGGGGACAGAACAATACAGGCTATCGGTGTTGTTGATGATAACGGGAAAGCCGCAGGTATAGTTATCCGCAATGAGCTTTTTTCACTTATCGGGCAGAAATTCGGCAGGGAGCTTTATCTCAATAAAAGCATCAGAGATGTATTGATTACACCGGCAACAGTTTACTATAAAAGAAATACATTTTCTGTAATTGATGAACTGGCCGATGAACTGAAGTCTGAGTATAACAGATTTTTTATACTTGTTGATGGTGAAAACAGGTACAGGGGGATTATTTCTACATCCAGTCTTGTCCTGTTTCTTTCTGAAATGATGAGAAGAGAACTGGCCGCTGCAAGGAGAATCCATTCCGCTATTATTACAGGCAGCATAGAAATTTCCGGAGAGAGATTTGAAGCAGCGGGTTCCACTGTGATGGCAGGTGAAACCGGGGGTGATTTTCAGTACATAAAAAAGATCGGAGAGGGGAAATGGTTTATTTCGCTCTGTGATGTCTCCGGCAAGGGGCTTAACGCCGGGCTTATTTCTGTGGCGGTAAGCAGCATGTATGCGGTTTATGATTTCAGCCGCGGGATAGGAGAACTTATCCGGAGTATCAATTCATATATCAATGATCTTTTTGGCGGTGAAATTTTCCTCACAGGTGTTTTTATGGAATTCGATGAAAACAGCGGTGAACTTACAGTGTATGATATGGGGCACTCAATGTTTTATATATTGCGGGACGGGAAGGCAGGCACCCCTTCAAAGCAGAAGGAGAATATTCCCCTTGGGATATTGAAGGGGGCTGAACCGGTAAAATCATGTATAAGACTTGAGAAAGGTGATGTGATTATTTCATATACTGACGGTTTCCCGGAACAGTGCAATATGTCCAATGAGAGTTTCGGTGAACAGAAGCTGCTTTCAATTGTGTTGAAATACCGTAACAGCGAGCTCATCCAGGTGCAGAGGATAATAGCTGATGAAGTTAACTCATGGAGAATAGGTAACGCCCAGGGGGATGATATGTCGCTCCTTCTTTTGAGAGTAAAATAATAATAATCACATAATATCTTCATCTTATTTTTACATGAGAAGATTTAGTATTAAATACTATAGCAAATAACAAAACGTTCTCTACTTCGTCATTTCGAACGCATGTGGGTCCTTCGACAAGCTCAGGAACCGGAATTAATGGTCAGTGAGCCTGCCGAACTGCTCAGTCGCTAACGCTTCTTCAAAATGACAGGTTAAGTTCAAAATTTATCGCTATAATATAAATATTCCAGGAGGAATTTTAAAGATGTCTTTCAAGAAAAGTGTTATATCAATACTTTCAATCGCGGTAGTGGCAGCTTCGCTTACTGCAGGTGTATCCGCTGAAGCGGGTAAAATAAGCATTAAGGGATCAACGACAGTGCTCCCTATTACAATGAAGGCCATAGATGCTTATAAAGCTATTAAGCCTGATGTTTCAATCTCTGTTGAAGGCAGCGGCTCAAGTAACGGAATAAAAGCTCTTATCGGCAATAACTGCGATATAGCAAACTCTTCACGTGAAATGAAAAAAGAGGAAAAAGCAAAAGCTAAAGAGAGCGGGCAGAGCATTAAAGAGATAGCAGTTGCTCTTGATATGATCGTTCCGGTTGTACACCCTTCAAACAATGTTAAAAATCTTACAAAGGATCAGCTTAAAGGTATTTTTGAGGGAACAATTACAAACTGGAATCAGGTTGGCGGCGAGGATATGAATATCGTTGTTGTTTCCAGGGATTCAAGCTCAGGTACATTTGAATGCTGGCATGAACTTGTTATGTCTAAAAAAGATGTAAGAAAAGACGCTCTTATGCAGGCCTCTAATGGCGCAGTTGTAAGCACTGTTGCAAACAACAAAAAAGCAATCGGTTACATCGGATTCGGCTACATGGATAATGCGGTTAAAGGACTTAATGTTAACGGCATAGTTCCTACAATAAGAAACGGAAAAAAGGGGAAATACCCTGTTTCAAGAAAACTTTATATGTATGTAAACCAAAAGAATTACTCATCAGATTCAAAAGCATTTGTAAACTATCTTCTTTCAAAAGACGGCCAGAAGCTTGTTGTTGAAGCAGGTTATATCTCAATTAAGTAACAGTAACTTCGTATCAGTATTATAATGGGCCGCATTTTGCGGCCTTTTTGATTTACATCTTTTCATATTCAGAATCCGCGGCAGGAGCAGGCGGGGGATCGTTCAGTTCAGGCTGCAAAAAATATCTTATTATCCTGATTTATGAAGCAGTTTTTTCTCCCTGAGAAGAAGAGTCCCCTCCTGGCTATGGGATGCCGGCTCTTTCAGAAGGAAGTTTCCCTCTCAGAGATGAATAATCAGATAATAAAGATAGAAGATTGATCGCCCGCAATATTGATAAGAAAAATTCAGTAACCCCCTCCGGGGGTGGCCGCAGAAATTAAATACAAAGCCTGAAGTACTATCGGCCGGGGGCTGATCTGTTCGAACAGCGCGGGTGAGTAATGTCTCTACAGCTCCCCGATCCTCATAAGCACCGTAGCTTCATAAGGCGCAAGCGTCATTGTTAGAGATGTAAAATGTTCCCTTGATGTCCGGTGCGTTGAGAACATAACTCTCCACTGTCCCCTCTCTCCCGCATGAACAGACCGTTCCTTTCCGGCGAAGTTAAGTATAATAAAAAAAAGTTCATCCTCATATCTGCGGAAGTACCCGAGCGTGCTGTTAAAGCCCTTGAGTTCCGGAATAAAGTCCCCTTCACTCAGCGCCCTGTGTTTCCTCCTTAAATGAATAAGTGTTCTGTAGAGATTCAGCATTGAATATCTGTCAGCGGTCTGTGACTTTACATTGAGCTTTTTATAGTCGCTGTCAACAGGGAGCCAGGGCCTCCCTTTTGTGAAACCCGCGTGCTCTCTGCTGTTCCAGAGCATCGGCGTGCGCGAACAGTCGCGCCCCCTGTAAACAGGCCAGTATCTCCTCCCCAGAGGATCAACAATTTCGCTTCTGCTGAGGCGCGTGTTCTTCATACCAAGCTCCTCCCCATAGTAAAGAAAAGGGGTTCCCTTGATTGTGAGGAGGAAAACCGCAGCAACCCGTGCCCGTTTCTCAGAGTCTGCCCCGCCAAGGAACCTGCTCCTGCTTCGCGGCTGATCGTGGTTCGAAAGCACATTGCAGGGCCATCCGTTCTCAGGCATTGCTCTGTACCAGTTTTTAATGCATTTGTAGAAACTCCTTGCGCTCCAGAGCCTGTACATGATGGAAAAATCAAAGGCAAGGTGAAGCTCGTTATCACCTGTCCCTAAGAATGATGCTGAAAGCTCCGGGTTCCCCGGCGGCAGGGTGAATACTTCACCCACTGTCATCCGTGCATCATATTCATCAGCAACAGAGCGGAGTTCCCTGAGATATTCATGCACTTCAGGGCGGTTCCTGTCGTACTTGTGCTTTTCCGGGTCAAGGGGTTTTATGGTAAAGGGATTGCTTCGGAATTTATCATCCTTTACAAACCAGTTTACAACATCGAGCCTGAACCCGTCTATTCCGCGGTCAAGCCAGAACCTCATCATCTTGTGGATTGAACGTCTCATGTCAGGATTACGCCAGTTCAGGTCAGGCTGCTCTTTAAGGAAGGAGTGGAGATAGTACTGCTCTGTATGCGGGTCCCACTCCCATGCGCTCCCTCCGAAAGCGGACTTCCAGTTATTGGGCTCCTTCCCCTTTACAGGGTCGTGCCATATATACCAGTCACGCCTGCGGCTGTCCCTTGCTGATGCGGAATCTTTAAACCATTTATGCAGATGGGAAGTATGGTTTACCACAAGGTCCATGATGATCCTGATACCTGAGGAATGTGCTTTATCTATTAGTTCATCGAAATCGGCAAGAGTGCCGTAGCATGGATCAATATCGTAGTAGTCTGAAATATCATAACCGAAGTCATACATCGGTGAGGGATTAACAGGGGAGAGCCAGACCGCGTCTATCCCTAACCATGAGAGGTAATCGAGTTTCTCTATGATCCCCCTGATGTCCCCAATGCCGTCGCCGCTGCTGTCGCGGAAACTCCTGGGATATATCTGGTAGATAACACCTCTCCTCCACCACTCAGAGGCAGACATATCAGAGAAGTCCTGTGTCTTTAAGGAGCTTGCCTATTATGCTGTCTGCAGTAAATGCCTTAGACCTTTCCAGCGCTGCTGCCTCCATGACCGGCATCTCTTTTTTCTTCAGGAAGTGTCCGGTAACTGCGTCAGCCATCTTCTCCTTGGTATTTACAAGGTAGCCTGACCTGTCATTCTCAATAATGTCCCTTGGGCCCTTGGTATTATAGGAAACAACAGGAGTTCCGCAGCTGAATGCTTCAACTATAACATTGCCGAAGGTGTCAAACCTTGAGGGGAGTATGAGGAGGTCTGCTGCTGAGTATATGTCAGGGAGTGAGTTGTGCTCCACCCAGCCAAGGAATTTCGCATCAGGGAGCTGCTCTTTGAGTTTCTCTTCCTCCGGTCCCTTCCCTGCAATTACAAGCTGAAGTTCCGGTATCGATTTTTTCGCTTTGCTGTAGATGAAGGGGAGTTCATTTACCCCTTTCTCCTCGCTTATTCTCCCTACATAAAGGAGAACCGGTTTATCATCATCTATGCCGAAGATCTTTTTCTTCGAGGCATCGGTCTTCCTGAATTTCTCATCAACCCAGTGTGAAGTGAGTTTAACAGCAGTCTTTTTGAACTCCATGTCCGGCCCGCTGAACCACTTCTTCTGCTCCTTGTTCAGTACCAGTACACCGTCATAAGACCTGTAGAATCCCCTCAGTATACGTCTCAGTCTGTTCATCGCAGGCTGAGAGAAATTCAGCGTATCCTTCGCGAATGTTATCCAGTCAGTGTGCACAAAGAAGTAGGCAGGTACAGAGTATGCCATCTTCAGGTAGATTGAGATGAGCCCCATTGGCCCTTCAGTTGAGCAGAGAATTCTGTCGTATTCCCCCTCCCTGAACTGCTTGTGTATATCGAGTATGTTGGGTATTCGTATCGGCTGATCCTTGTAGAACGGGGGAGTATACACTGCGGTTGGTTTAACAACAACAAGGTGTTTTTCAGGCTTTACAGTATCGCTGCATACAAGAATATCTATCGGGAGATCCCTCTCCTGAATTTCATCTAACATATGTCGAAGGGACATTGATACACCGTTTCCATCCTCGAAGGTGTCTGTGAGCCAGAGCATCTTTTCAGGGAACTTAAGGTCATCAAGTTTTTCGGAGAAGGCGTTCAGCATCCCCCTTGACTTGTACATCACCCGTGCTGAGGCGTATGTTGCCGCAGTGAGTACTGATGAAGCGAGGAAAGGGAAGGTGAGGCCGTCAAAAAAATCCGGTGCATTAAAGCTTGTTATACCGTTTTTCTTCCCTCTCTCTTTTTTGCCTGTGCCCTCAAGGAGCCTCCTCATGTGTCCCGGAAGTTCAAGGGTACTTATAAATTCCTCTGCGCTTTTAAGTGATTCATTACCTGTAAGGTTTAAGTCTTTTATCTTATCATTCAGCCTGCTGAACATCAGGTTAAAGAGTGAGCGGTGCATCTCTTCTATCGATTTGTCAAAGGCTTCAGCCATCTTTTCAGGGGCTTTCCTCCTCACATCAGCCATTGATGCTGCTTCTGTGAATACAGGTTTGTAGTCTTTAGGCACCATCAGTTTTTTTGTGAAACCGGGCGCTTCACCCTGGAGACATTCATGGAACAGGGAAAGGAAGTTCACTGTGAGCTTGTGTCTCTGAAGCTCAGAGAATCCGTTGATAACCATGAATGAAAGGAGTTTATCCTGCGCGGAACCTTTATGCAGCAGGAGCCGCAGCAGGCCGGGGTCTTTCATGTTCATCACTATCTGGCAGAAGTAGTCAAGGAATGCAACTGTCATTTTTTCTGTGTTGTTGTACCCGCCGAATGGCGCTGCATCTCCGTCAAGGAGGGCCTTCAGAGCCAGGGAGCTTCTGCTCTCTGTTTTAAGTTTATCAGTAAGATTTCTTACGTAGAGTCTTGTTCCTGTGAGCCCTGTGAATATCCCCATGTGGGAGTCTGAACCTCCGAACATCTCCCTCCTGTAGGGGCTGCGGCAGAATTCAGATGCTTTTATACCGAATTTTTTTTCATTCCGCTCGATATTATGGGCCCCCATGCTTTCCACCCATTTCTTGACAAGGAGGTTCTGCCATGTATCCCTCTGCCCGTTGATTACCTCGAACCTTTCAAATACCAGGGACATCCTGTCAAAGAAATCCATAGGGAGGTTTTCTTTTTCCTGGTAGTGGTAGAGGGGGTGAGCCCATATGGTAGGTATATCATTTTCCAGTGCGAACCTCTGGAACCTGTATGTATCGTGTCTCAGTTTCAGGAGTTTCTCCTCCTGCGCAGGTGTAAACCCGTAGGCAAGTACGTGTATCTTCGCGTCATAATCAGGTACTGTGCAGCTGAACTCAGCCCCGGTCAGTATGTCGTGCCCTTTATCCTGAAGCTCGTAGCATGACCGTGCATTGTTGTGGTTTGTTACAGTGAAGGTGTCGCATTTATGTTCTTTAAGGGTTTTAATCAGCTCTTCAGGGGGGAGCCATGTTTCAGGTATGTTCAGTATCCTCCCAATAACCTCATCAGGCTCGCTGCTGTTTCTGTCGTGACAGTGAAGGTCTATTGTCACTGTTTCTTCTTTCGGGAATCTCAGGGACTGTTCGTAGTTGAATACAGACATCTCCCTGTTTAATCTTTCAAAAAATGTTTCCCTGTAATTCATAAATTCTCCGGTTATTTATTCTTTTCTTATAATCTATTCTTTTGCGGAGAATAAACCCTCTTTTTGTTAAGAAAATATAAAGGAGATGTTCAGGTTGTGTTAATATTTTTTCAGAAATAATAAACAGCTAATTTATCATTGCAAATCAATCCGTGGTATGTTATTGCGGTTAACGATTGTATTAGTTCTCTTCCGGTCATTCCCGCGCAGGCTGTGGGCGACCGCAGGAAGAGCTGGAACCTAATGTCATAGTACTATTTTATGAGATTCCGGCACTTCGTTATCACTACGGCCGGAATGACGAGGGCCTAATTATTTCGTGAAATACTATAATAGGCAAATATATGAAAAGCGCATTACTCATCATTGATATGCAGAATGACTTTATCCTTCCCGAAGCCCCTGCTGAAGTTCCCGGTGCTATGAAGATTGTGCCCAAAGTGAAGAAACTTCTGGAATTCTGCCGTGCCAGAAAAATTCCGGTATTCCATGTAATCCGTCAGTACAGGTACGACGGCAGTGATATCGAGAATTTCAGGAGAGAGGGGTTCCTGAACAGGGGAAGGTACCTTCTGCCGGGAACACCGGGAGCTGAGATAATTGATGAACTTAAACCTGCTGAAGGTGAGTATGTCATTGTAAAACCGAGGTTCTCAGCTTTCTTCTGTACTGAACTGGAACTTATTCTTAAGCGGATTAAGACTGATGATATTGTCATATGCGGAGTTCAGTATCCTAACTGTATAAGGGCAACAGCATTGGACAGTGTTTCGTATGATTACAGCACAACAGTGATCACTGATGCAACAGCAGGTGCAGATGATGAAATCGAATTATCAAACATCAGAGATCTGAGGAATATTGGTGTGAAGTGTTTGACTTTTGCTGAGTGGGGCAGGCAAATCTGATCTGAGGTGATAACGATGAATATATATTTATACATATTAAATACACTTTCTGACTGGGAGATCGGATATATCACTGCTGAATTGAACAGCAGACGATATCTGAATAAAGATAAATCCTTCTCTCTGATTAAAACAGGCAACACATTAGAACCGGTCACAACAATGGGCGGTATATCCATAGCGCCGGATGTGAGCATAGAAAATATCAGATTCAGTAATGATGATATACTTATTCTTCCCGGAGCTGATACATGGATGGAAGACAATAACAGGAAAATTATCAGTATCGCTGCTGACCTTCTTGAAAAGAATATAACAGTTGCGGCAATCTGCGGAGCAACAGTTGCCCTTGCAGCTGCGGGCCTTCTTGATAACAGAAAGCACACAAGTAATGCTAAAGATTTTCTGAAGATGTTCTGCCCGCAGTATACGGGGTCAGATTATTATATTGAGGAGCCTGCAGTTACTGACGGCAGTCTTATAACAGCATCCGGTCTCGCTTCGCTGGAATTTACGTATCATGTATTTAAAAAGTCAGCTTTGATGAAACCTGATACTCTTGAAGCATGGTTTCTTTTAAACAAAACCAGGGAATCGAAGTATTTTTTTGAACTGATGGAATCGATAAAATAATTAAAACAATCCGGGAAGGTGTCACTCATCACTGTCAGATTTGTATCTTATTTTTCCGCCGCAGTGATGACAGGGGAGCTCTTTTATCTTTTGAATAATCGCGGTGTCGTCACATTCAATATCACGGACAAAACCACACTTGCATTCACCTGTAAGTTTAAACATTGATCTCACTTCCATCTGTTTCATTTTTAATTTATCTCTGGCATTGAAGTTTATTGCAGTTTAAATTCTATTGTAATCCCTGATATTCAGTTCGGATAATAATCTCCCCATCATCTTCCCGATTGAATCATGGTGTATTGTAAATATTGCGCTCATGATGTAGCTGCATTCAGGATAATGAATACCTTTGGCGCGTGTGTCGGGGACACCATTCTTTGATCTGCAGTATTCATCTGTCTCTTCCGCAAGGTGGGCACGGCAGACAAAGGGGCGGACATCCCATATCCTGCAGCTCCGGTCCTCCATGTTGAGAAATATGCAGCACCTGTCCTCATCAGGTTGTTCGTCCCAGGTTGTTCTTCCTGTGTAGTTCCCCGATGAGTCAAATTCCATGTATTGATGCTGCCGTTCAAGTTTTGCGAAGTCCATATCAATATTATTTTCTATACAGTAACTGTAGATAAGCGCCGCCTCTTCATCTGTGCAGGCAACGGGCTGGCAGCAGCAGTTAGAACATCCCCTGCGGCAGTATGGCGGAGGGAAACCATCCTGCATGTCGATTTCAAGCTGGTATTCAATTATTTTATCGATTATCCTGTGACATATGCGTGTGCGGTTTTCCCCGAATTCCATATATTGCTCAGACCATAGCTTAAGCTGATCCCAGATCTCCTCTGCGGGGATATTGTGCTCCATGAGGATCAGAAATCCGTATAAATCAGGGTATCTTCCATGAAGAATATTTTTGTCCATCCATTCATGGGCTTCGTTGATATATTTTTTCGCGGAATCCGGATTTGTGCGGGCAGATTTTTTCTCACCACTGCGGGAAACACCCGATCTGTCACTGCGATATATTTTCATCTCCGCCCCGGATTTTCAGGATTTAAAGTGCGAAATATTGTGTAACGGTATTTCCTGCACAGTTAAAGAACTTCAGCGACAACAGATCCGTTGTCATAATCAATCTGCACGTCAATGGATGATGCATTAAACGCTTTGGCCCTGGTACAGGTTTTAGCTATGACATCGCACAACTGTTTTCTCTGCTGATCATTCAGCAGCCTGTTGTTGGCTGAAAGCTGAATGTCTTTTGATTCAGGTTCAGGCAGGTTGATCACCCGGAGCATATAGGTTTTATGGTAACATGATACTTCATATTTCCAGAAAACTTTTTTGTTTCTGGTAACCCAGTCGCCAATTGTTTTGGACAGCTTCATTTTTTCCATGGCTTCCTGTTTTCTGTCTGAGGATACATCTTTAGTGGTGTTCACTTCTGTTTCCCTCCCAGTATTTTATTCATAGATTTTGATATGGATTCCAGAGATATAAGAAATTCATTTTTTTCATCCTCTGAAAAGCCGGATATTAACGATTCCAGATGTTTATCAAAGTCATTCCTGATGAGAGTTGTCGCTTTTACCCCTTTTTCAGTCAGAGATAACTTTGTAATTCTTCTGTCATTTTCAATGGCATTCCTTGTTATAAACCCGTTCTTCTCAAGGCAGTCAACTGAGCGGGTAAAAGAACTTTTTTCAATTCCTGTCATCTGGCTTATCTCGGACATGGAGCTGTTTCTGCATTCATCAATGAGCATGAGTATATTTATCTGTGTTTTGTTGATATTGAGGCCCAGTTTTGATATGTCGTGATCATAAAAGACTTTTTTAACAAATTGAGGGAGAATTGTTATTCTGTCCCTGTACATTATGCCCCCTGTGAGAAACCCCGAAAAGTTGTAAATTTAACAGTTGCAAATACAACCATTTTTCGGGCGGATGGATTCCTGTCAATATAATAATTAGAAAAAACTGCAATTTAAGGGGAGTTTTGATTCAGGAGGGGAGTTGCTTCACAGCATATCTTGCTTTAAGGGCCTGCAATCATGTCGGACTGTTCTGTTGTATTAAAGCAAATAACTGAATTATTGGTATAATCATGTATGCATAATGGGAATAAAAGAACATTTTGGAATTAATTATATCCGGTTTGATGTTAAATAGTTGATATGCCTGTTCCGTATGTAAAAATTATTCTGACCGGGTATCAGTATATACCGGAATAATTCAAATGAAAAGGTGTTGATATGAGCAGACTTTCTCTACTCGCAAAAGAGTGCGCTCACCAGAGGCGTATTGAAATGTCAACTTATCCCGTTGATGAAACACATATACTCTCCCGCGGAAGATTTATAGAAGAAAGGATAAAGCCATACTATAAGCTGACAGGAGAGAGAGTGGAGGGCGGGCCGCTGCATAATCTTGAAATACTCCTGCTGGTTAAAATCCCTGAACTTGTAATAGAAGATGTTGAAGTTATAACTGGAACACTTCCCCGTGGCGACTGCTACAAAACTGATAATTCCCTTGATCCTGTGAAGGGACTCACAATAAAAGGGGGGTTCACATCAAAGGTTAGAGAACTTATAGGAGGAGTAAAAGGGTGCACTCATCTCACCCATCTGCTATGCACAATGGCGCCTGCGGTGATGCAGGGGTTCTGGGCTATATCATATCAGAAAAAACATGAAATAAGTGATATCCGCGTAGAACGGGGATTTAAAATGGCTGATTTGCTAAAAAATACATGTTATGCGTGGCGTGAAGATGGTGATGCATATCAGAAAATGGTGAAACTGCTGGATGAGCGTAAATAGATCCGTGTTTCGTGTATATCAGCCGGAAACCGGCTTAATTCTGGCTGATACACACGAACAGTTCCGGTTTTCTGTTTAAACGTTAAGAGTTTTTTTAATCTGGCTCAGCAGATTTTCAGGATTAACAGGCTTCTGAAAAACTCCGTTAAATCCCAGCTCGTCAATGCTGATGTTCCCGGCTGTTGCGTTACCTATACTGCTAAGAAGATATACAGGAGTTTTCTTGTCTTCTTTCCTTATCATCTCAGCAACTTTACTTCCGGCATCAACCCGCTCCATCATCATGTCGCAAAGCACAAGGTCAGGTTTCGAGCTTTTGAATTTTTCCAGGCCCTCTTTACCATCAACGGCTGTTACAACATTGTAGCCCTCAGACTGTAAAATTGCGAGTATGGATTCAAGAATATCCGGATCATCATCAATTACGAGTATCTTTTTGTCGGGCATATTGTTCTCCTTGATATATAATCTGTTTTCCCCGTGGTGCAGTCTTTTACAGGAATGAATAGCCGCACCATTTTTTGGATAAGTAATGCTTAAACGTAAAGTCTTATTTTTATAAGGCAAGTCAATTTTAAATGATGAGTAAATAATTTTCATTCAAAATCTATGTATGAAAAGAGTCATCTTTATTATTGTGAAAGAGGATAGAATAACTCTTTATTCTGTGACAGATTTACATTTAAATAATTATTGTACATTTTTAACTGTAAAATAAGTATTTTTTGGTTGAAAAAAAAGAAGGTTATATAGAGAATTAAGTGTTTAAACTGTTTAATAAAAATATATATAAAGACTGTTTGGGTAAGATACACTTTTCGGGTTTTTTCCGTTGTTATGCTGTAAAAATCGGCATAAATATTTCTGTTCTTTCGGGAAATGCTTCCTGAAATACAGGAGTGTATAAAATATCTCACCTTTTCAGCCCGGTTCGTTTCCGGATTAAATAATCCGGTTCTTTGATTCTCATAATTAAATGAGGGTTTCCATCCGGTTATGCGGATAACTATTAACGTTCTTTGCCTGTTACAAAATAGAAATATAAAAAAATGAAGGAGCTTTTTATGGACGTAATCCAACTCACGATTGATGGGGTGGCAGTTACGGGGAAAAAAGGTCAGACAATTCTTGAAGTTGCTCTTGAGAATGGTTTTGATATACCCTATCTCTGCTATCATCCCAGGATCAGCAAGACCGGTGCGTGCCGGCTCTGTATTGTTCGTATAAACGATGTAATGATAAAAACGTCGTGTACTGAACCTGCTGTTGACGGAGCTAAAATTGTCACTGAAGATGCTGAAATCATTAGTCTGCGTAAGGGCATTCTTGAAATGCTTCTCGCGGAAGGTGATCATAACTGTCTTTACTGTGAAGCAAATGGTAACTGTGAGCTTCAGAAACTCTGTTACCGTTATGGCGTGGAAAATCCCGGTATCGATTTTCCGAAGAACAGAAGACAGAGGGATGTGGTTTCAAGCCAGGGGCTTAGACGCGATGAAAACCGTTGTGTACTTTGCGGCAGGTGCGTGAAAGCCTGCGCTGAGATACAGGTTAACAATGTATGGCAGTTTGACAACAGGGGTTCACACGCGTGCCTCACAGCTGATATGTTTGAAAAAATAGGGGATTCCTCCTGCGTACAGTGCGGTACATGCGTACAGCTCTGCCCGACAGGCGCTCTTTCATTCCAGACAGTTCTTGGACGCGGTCAGGAGTGGGAGCTTAAGAAAGAATCCAGCATATGTATATACTGCGGTGTGGGATGTAAGATAGATTTTTACACCAATGCTAAAGGTGAGCTTGTAAAAGCAATGGGTAATGAAGATGGCCCTAATAAAGGACATCTCTGTGTTAAAGGACGTTTCGGTTTTGATTTTGTTCAGAGCTCAAAACGTCTAACAAAGCCGCTTATCAGAAAGAACGGCAAACTTGAAGAAGCTGAGTGGGGTGAAACTCTCGACTATGTTGCGAAGAGACTCTCTGAAATTAAAGAAAAATCAGGTCCGGATTCAATAATGGCATTTTCATCAGCAAAATGTACAAATGAAGAGAATTACCTGATGCAGAAAATGATGCGCGCGGTGATTGGCACCAACAATGTCGACCACTGCGCCCGGCTCTGACACAGCTCTACTGTCGCCGGTCTGGCGGCTACACTTGGTTCAGGTGCAATGACTAACTCAATCAGGGAAATACCCCTGTCTGAATCATTTCTTATAATTGGCTCAAACACTACCGATAACCATCCGGTAATCGGCTCAATGATTAAAAATGAAGTTATTAATAAAGGCAAAAAACTCGTTGTGGTAGACCCGAGAAAAATAGAACTGGCAAAATACGCTGATGTATACCTGCAGATTAAGCCTGGTACTAACGTTGCTATCTTAAACGGTTTTATGCATGTAATTATCAAAGAGAATCTCCTCGATAAAGAGTATGTCAGTACAAGATGTGAAGGCTATGATGAAATGGCAAAAGTTCTGGAGAAATATACTCCTGAACATGTTGCAGGAATCTGCGGCCTTGATGATCCTTCAAAGATTGTTGAAGCAGCGAGAATACTTGCGCAAAGCAAACCAATGGCTCTTTACTACTGTATGGGTATTACCCAGTTTAAGTCAGGTGTTAACGGCGTAAAAAGCTGCGCGAATCTCCAGATGCTTCTCGGTAACCTCGGTGTACCGGGCGGCGGTGTTAATCCGCTTCGTGGACAGAATAATGTTCAGGGTGCCTGTGATATGGGCGCTCTTAATGCTGTTTATCCCGCGTATCAGCCTGTTGCATCTGAAGATAATCAGAAGAAGTTTAAAGAGGCATGGAAAACTCAGGTTGAACTTTCAGTTAAACCTGGACTCACAATTGTTGAATCTCTTAATGCGGCCATTGCAGGAGATCTTAAAGCTCTCTATGTATTCGGCGAAAACCCTGTAATGTCAGATCCGAATCAGCACCACGTAATCGAAGCACTTGAGGCTCTTGATTTACTTGTTGTTCAGGATATAGTACTTACTGAAACAGCGGAATATGCTGATGTGGTTCTCCCCGGGCGTGCGTTTATTGAAAAAGAGGGGACAGCAAGCAACACTGAACGCCGTGTTCAGATGATGCACAAGGTTGTTAAACCTGCCGGTGAAAGTCAGGATGACTGGTGGATTCTCATGCAGATTGCAAACCGTATGGGTGCGAACTGGGATTACTCATGCGCGAAGGACATTTTTGAAGAGATAAGAAAAGTTACACCTTCATATGCGGGTATAACTTATGAAAGGCTTGAAAAGGAACTCATTCAGTGGCCATGTCCTACTGAAGAACACCCCGGAACTCAGTATCTTCATAAAGATAAATTTTCCAGAGGCCTTGGCCTTATGTCCGCAATAGAGTTTACTCCGCCTGCTGAAGATGTTGATCCTGAATACCCGATGATCCTTACAACTGGAAGGGTGCTCCAGCATTTTCACACTGGTACCATGAGCCGGAATTCAAAGATTCTTGATGAAATCTGTCCTGAGGGTTTTGTCGAACTTCACCCTATGGATGCGAGCAACTATAATGTTTCTGACGGAGAGACTGTTTCTATTTCAACAAGAAGAGGCAGCATAAGGTTGAAGGCAAAAGTCACTGACATGCCTAAGCCTAATGTTGTATTCATACCGTTCCATTTTGCAGAAGCAGCAGCTAACAAGCTGACCATTGACGCCCTGGATCCTACATGCAAGATCCCTGAGTTCAAGGTATGCGCCTGTAAAATTGAGAAAGTGAATGCGTAGGGGGCGGATAATGAATACACAAACGATTACAAAAACGATAGATAAATACGGTAATGACAGGGAGCATCTGATGCTTATCCTGCGCGATCTCGAGGCACAGTCAGGTAAGAATGTACTGGATACTGACACGCTGACAGAAGTGGCTGAACAGATGAATATACCGAAGAGTGCTGTTGCAGGGTTCCTGGGGTTCTATACAATGTTTAAAAAGAATCCGAGAGCAAAGTACCTCATAAGGGTATGTAAATCAGGCCCCTGCCATGTTATGGGTTCAAGGACAATTTTTGATGAAGTTGAGGATATCCTCGGAATCAAACCTGGTGAAGCTACAAAAGACGGAATGTTCTACCTGGAAAGATGCGAGTGCCTCGGCGTATGCTCAGTTGCTCCGGCTATGATGGTAAATTACGATATTCATGGCAATCTCACAAAGGAGAGCCTGAAAAAGATATTTGATGACTATAAAAAGAAAGAGCCTGAATTCGGTGAAGAGTGCGGCCCTGAAGTTGAAGAGAAAGCCTGTATTCTTAAAAATGACGGCCAGACAAAGAGGCTGCTTGCTGATATAGGCAAAGTTGATCCTCTCAGTCTCGACAGTTATCTCCAGTCAGGGGGGTACAAGGCTGCTGAAAAAGCAATGAAAGGACTCCAGCCTGCTGAGATTATTGACATAGTGAAGGATTCAGGCCTCAGAGGGAGAGGCGGTGCAGGTTTCCCCGCAGGTATGAAATGGTCATTCGTTACTAAAGGCGACATGCAGAAATATGTTATCTGTAACGCTGATGAAGGTGAGCCGGGAACATATAAGGATAGAATCCTGATGGAAGGGAATCCTCATCTTCTTATTGAAGGTATGATGATCTGCGGTTTTACAATTAAAGCAACAGAGGGTTATATCTATGTGAGGGGGGAATTCAGAAGATCAATTATGCGTCTTCAGAAGGCAATTGATCAGGCGCGGGCAAAAGGAATCCTCGGGAAGAATATTTTCGGAAGCGGTTTCGATTTCGATGTATTCATCAAAGAGGGTGGCGGAGCTTATGTCTGCGGTGAGGAGACTTCTCTCATCAATTCAATGGAAGGTAAAAGGGGTTATCCCAGGTTCAAGCCGCCTTTTCCGGGAGGCTCAGGATTCAATAATCTCCCTTCAAACGTAAACAACGTTGAGACATATATGTCCGTGCCGATGATTATCAGCAATGGTGCTGACTGGTATAAAGAGATGGGGCCATCGTTCTGTACAGGGACAAAGCTCTACTGTCTGTCAGGCAAACTCAATGAAACCGGCCTTGTTGAACTCCCCATGGGTACAACCATGCGCGAGCTTATCGACAAGTACGGAAAAGGAATTAAAGGCGGTAAAAAATTCAAGTTTGCCCATGTGGGCGGTTCAGCCGGCGGCATACTTGGTGAAGACCTTATGGATCTTCCGCTTGATATCGACTCAACAACCAAGGCCGGCGTAACTCTCGGTTCCGGTGTTGTTATGGTTGCTGATGAGGATACATGTCCCGTTGATTATATGCTCCAGATACTCGATTTCTTTGAGCATGAATCATGCGGCCAGTGTGTCCCATGCAGGGTGGGTACAAGTCATCTGAATTATTACGCGAAAAAGTTCGCCTCAAGGACAGCGAAAATTGAAGATATAGACGCCATGGTAGAAAAAGCGCAATTAATGAAGAGCGCTTCTCTCTGCGCGTTGGGGCAGTCTCCAATTCTTCCGATCACAACTATGCTGAAATATTTCAGAAAGGATTTCGAAAAACATTGTGATCCGTCGTATAAATGTCCTGAGTGTGACAGGTCGCTTAAAACTTTTTTTAGCGCGAAAGGTCACTAGGCAAAATGCTTATGTGGCTTATTATAAAAAAAGATTACAAAAATTTATATGGAGGATTTTATGGCATTTAAAACGCCAGCTCAGGTAGCGGAAGCTGTTGTTAACATGGGTAAAACAAAAGCAAGTCTGCCTATCATGACCATGATTATTATGGGTATTTTTGCCGGTGCTTACATCGGATTCGGTGCTGAACTTTGTACTATGATTCTTACAGGCACAGCAGAGAAGACCGGACTCGGTGTTGCAAAGCTTCTCGGTGGAGCAGTGTTTAGCGTAGGACTCATGCTCGTTGTTATCGGTGGGGCTGAACTCTTCACTGGCAACAACCTGATGATCGTTGGTATGGTAAGTAACAAGATTACTGCTAAAGAAGTTGCGGTAAACTGGTTTTTCGTTTATCTTGCAAACTTCTTAGGTTCACTTCTTCTTGTTTACATTATGTACAAGAGTAATCTGTGGAAAACAGGCGCTAATGCTAATGCGGCAACAGCTCTTGGAATCGCAGCTGGAAAAGTAAATCTTGCCTGGGGAGAGGCTTTCTTCAGAGCGATAGGATGTAACTGGCTTGTTTGTCTCGCTGTATGGCTTGCTGTAGCTGCAAGTGATGTAGGCGGAAAGATTCTCGGAATATTCTTCCCGATCATGGCTTTCGTTGCTTCAGGATTCGAGCACTGTGTAGCAAACATGTACTTTGTACCTTACGGAATCGTTCTTAAGGGAGATCCTGCACTTGCTGATATGGTAACAGCTCTCGGAACTAAGGCGGATGCTCTTACATGGTCAGGTTTCTTTATGAATAACCTTATTCCTGTAACACTTGGAAACATTGTAGGTGGAGCAATATTTGTTGGCTTCGCTTATTTCCTTGTTTTCGCTAAACATTGTAAAGATGTTGAATGCTAATAATCAGATAATTCACTAAATTAGCAGGAAAAAGGCTGTCCGGGAGGGCAGCCTTTTTCATCAGTTTAAACAGAATACTTTCTGTCGCGATTTATTGATTAAAAATTTTTTTTAACAAAGAATTACTTAATTCCTGCCTTGTTGTAACCATCTGCAAGATGAGTATTAACATGTATAACGCCTTTATTCAGATCTTTCATCGGATAAGAATCTGTTATAACCGGGAGTTTGTCCGCCTCTTCCTGTTTTGTTAAAGTTGTTCCTGCGGGTACATATCTTCCATCCGGTACTGTTACACCCATTAGAACGCAGCCCGGTTCAACAACACAGTTATTCCCGACCTTAGCTTTAAATACCAGGACTTTCATCCCGACAAAAGTATCATTACCTACATAAGCCGGTCCGTGAATCTGCACCTGGTGAGCAAGAGAAACTCTTTTGCCTATATACACGGCATATTTTTTCCCTTCTGCTTCAACAAGGTTCTGTTCTATTGCATGTCCGTTGTGTTCTGTTTCCAGGGCGTGTATAATAACTCCATCCTGCACATTTGATTCATCTCCGACATGAAGAGGCTGGCCTTCATCACCGCGGACAGAAGCAAAAGGGGAAACCATAACTCTTTTGCCGATTATTACATTGCCGATTACTGCCGCAAGAGGGTGTACATAGGCTGTACTGTCTACCGCAGGATCATATACTGTGGCACAAAAATCGGTTGCAACATTTTTATGAATCATATTCGACTCCTTACAAAATATATAATTAATTATCAATAAGCTTAAGCAGTTTTTCGGGGTTTATAGGTTTAGTCATTGTTCCGCTAAACCCCAGCTCCTGTGCGGCGGGTTGACCGGAAGTTTCGTCACTTACAGCACTAATAAGAAATATTTTAACTTTTTTGTCTGTCTCCCGTATTTTTTTACAAACAGTAACTCCGGAATTAAAATTTTCCATCATAAGGTCAAGAAGTATAACATCCGGATGAAAATCGTTATATTTTACAATAGCCTCTTCTCCGCTTCCGGCAGTAACAACATCGTAGCCTTTACTTTTCAGCATGATATAAGTAGTTGTAAGAATATCATAATCGTCATCAGCAACAAGGATTTTGAGCTTAGCCATTTATCCTCCTTTACCTTCAGTCAGTGTTCTCTTCTTCCGGCTGTTTATCTAAACGTTTATTATTAAATTTCATGCATAACAGCAGTTCATTAATATTAATCATATGTTTTACTATTTTAAAATTAATTCTTTTTACATACTCGCTGCGGTTAAAAACTCCGGAATCACTCATCAGTACTCTGTCAATTTTTCTCTTTGCTGTTTCTGAAAACCCGAGGTTATAAAAGTCCAGAAAGGATTCGGTATTTGAATATATTTCAATTTCAGATTTTGCATTAACTATTTCATTAAGAAAAAGGACTTCTTTGAGTGAAAAGAATGAAAGATTCTTTTTTAATTCAAAAATTTTTTCTCCGGTAACTATCTCAATATTAACTGTAACATAACGGACATTATTCTGCTTATCGAGGATTGGTGTCATTAATCCTTCTAATATTTCATCACGGTTTACATCGATAAAACGCTTTTTAGTTTTTTCTGAAACACAATTCGTGAAGTTTTTAACCCTCCCGTCAATAATGATCTCACCCCAATTCCCGGTTAGAATAAGCTCAGAATAAGACATCCCTTCAACTATACCTTTCCGTTCCGGAAGAATCCGGTTGAGATCATCGATAACGAATTTTTTTAATGCCTCGTTGGCAGCAAGAATTATCCCTTTTGAATCCAGTATCAGATATAAACTGTCCAGGGTATCGAGAAACTGCTGATAATTTAAAATGTTAATCAGATCTTTCAAATTATATAACCTTCAGTAATTGTATTGTGAATTTATTATATAGTTCGAATAACTCTTGATGACTGCATTCGAATATCTCTGAAAGCAATATCAGGAAAATAAAACCTGAACCTGTTATTGCAAGTATAAATTCTTTTTGTTATCCGTTTATCACAAATTTGTTATAGTTTTATAATACTAATGTTATATTCAGATAACAGACGGTGTTCATTAAAATTAATTTAAGGGTTGATGAAATCAAAACCCGATTTGATTATTACTTATACAACAGAAGTTCAAATTTATAAAATTAATATGTCAATTTGGATATATTATTTATCTGTTGTTTAATTATCAATAATATAAATAAAATAATTTATAATTTTGAATTTATCCGGTTAGCAAATTTAATAAACAATAACAATCAGGAGGAATTGATGCCTTTTCCGCATCTTTTCTTTTGTTTTGAAATTGTTTAAAGAAATATACAAAATTTATGAACAAAGAGGGCCCCATGGGTAAAATGTCTGAAGTTGTAAAAAAGTGTGTGAACAATTATCAGAAAGACCCCACCAGAATGCTTGATGTCATCAGGGATGTTCAGGCGGTATTGGGTCAGGTCTCTGATGCAGCTATTGCAGAGATAGCCGGGGAGATGAATGTCTCCTCTGTAGATGTTGAAGGTGTTGTTACCTTTTATCACTTCTTTTCCAAAGATCCGGTTGGGCAGTATTCAGTTTACCTGAATAATAGCGCGGTTTCGGTTATGATGGGCTGCTATGAAATAGCGAAGGTTTTTGAGAGAGAAGTCGGCTGTAAATTCGGTGAAGTATCTTCTGATGGCAAAATAGGGCTTCATTATACCGCTGACATCGGGATGAATGATCAGGAACCTGCCGCAATCATTAACGGTGTCATCTTCACAAGTCTAACAGCTGATAAGGTTAAAGCTATAGTGGCTGAAATGAAAACCGGCAAAGCGGCAAGGGATATAGTAAAAGAGTTCGGTGATGGTAAAAATCAGTCTGAACTTATAAAATCAATGGTTAAGAATAATATTCAGAAGAAAGGGGTTGTACTCTTCGCTCCTTTTACTCCAGGCACAGCTCTGAAAAAAGCAGTGTCAATGACTCCTGAAGAAGTGATTGAACAGATGAAGATATCAAGCCTCAGAGGAAGAGGCGGTGCCGGTTTCCCAACAGGTATGAAATGGGATTACACAAGGCAATCTCCGGGAGAAAAAAAATACATCGTTTGCAACGGTGATGAAGGCGAACCGGGAACATTCAAAGACAGGGTGATATTTACTGAGATTCCTGAAATGATGTTTGAAGGTATGGCAATCGGCGGTTACGCTATTGGTGCAGATGAGGGCCTGTTGTATCTCCGGGGTGAATATATGTACCTCAAAACATACCTTGAAGATGTGCTCTCAAAAATGAGGCAGGCCGGAATTCTCGGAAAGAACGCCGGCGGAAAGCAGGGTTTTAATTTTGACATTAAGATAAAGATGGGCGCTGGAGCTTATGTCTGCGGTGAGGAGTCGGCGTTGATAGAATCCGCTGAGGGAAAAAGAGGTGAGCCGAGAAACAGGCCTCCATTCCCTGCGCAGAGAGGTTATATGGGGAAACCCACATCCGTTAATAACGTTGAGAGCTTCTGTGCTGCATCAAGGATTATTCTTGAAGGGGGCGAGTGGTTTGCAAAGTTAGGGACAGCCCAGTCAAGAGGAACAAAACTGCTGAGTGTTTCCGGGGATTGTAAAAAGCCTGGAATATATGAAATAGAATTCGGCACAACAATCCAGACTCTCCTTGAGGAATGCGAAGGCCGGACTGCAAAAGCAGTTCAGGTGGGTGGGCCGTCAGGTTCATGTGTAGATAAATCCAAATTCGGACAGAGAATATGTTATGATGATCTGGCAACCGGCGGTTCAATAATAGTAATCGGCCAGGACAGGGACCTCTTTGAAGTTGTTAAAAACTTTATGGAATTCTTTGAAGAGGAATCCTGCGGATGGTGCACACCCTGCCGTGTCGGTAATCAGCTCCTTCTCCATAAACTTGAAAAGATCATGCATGGTCATGGTACAGAAGCTGATCTTAAAGAGATGGAGGAGTGGTGTGTTACTGTTAAGAGTATGAGCAGATGCGGTCTCGGTCAGACATCTCCAAATCCTATCTACACAACTCTGAAAAATTTCAGGCCTATGTATGAAGAGAAAATTCAGAAAGGGAAGGACTTTGTTTCTGAATTCGATATGGCTGCTGCAGTTAAAGATTCCTGTGCTGTTGCAGGTAGAAAACCAATTGTAGAGGGACATTAAGATGAGTGATATAAAATTTACTATAGATGGAAAAGAATGTACTGCTAAAAGCGGGCAGACTATTGTTGAGGCCGCTAAAGCAAACGGTATTTATATTCCGGTTCTCTGCCATTTCGAAGGGCTTAAACCCGCAGGTACCTGCCGTATCTGTACAGTTAAAGTAGGCGGGAGATTTATGGCCGGATGCACAACTCCTGTTGCTGCGGGGATGCGTATTGACAACATGACACCTGAGATTGAGGATATGCGTAAGCAGATTATTGAAATGCTTTTTGTTGAAGGGAACCATATGTGCCCGGTATGCGAAAAGAGCGGTAACTGCGAACTTCAGGCTCTTGCGTATAGATATAAAATGATGGTGCCAAGATTTCCGTTTCTTTGGCCTCAAAGGGAGGTTGTTGCCAATACTCCCAAGCTTTATCTTGATAAAAACAGGTGCGTGCAGTGTCTCAGGTGCGTGAGGGAGATTGTTACTGAAGATGGCAAGCATGTTTTTGCGGTTAAAGATAGAGGTGGAAAGACTACTATCAATATGGATGAAAAACTTGCTGCGGGACTCAGTGATGAAATGGCCATGAGAGCAATGGACATCTGCCCCGTGGGATGTATTATCAGAAAAGAGGTAGGGTACAAGGTTCCTATCGGCCAGAGAAAATTCGACAGCAAGCCTATCGGTAGCGAAATCGAAGGCAGATAAAAAGCTATAAGTTAAATTGGAGGCTTAAAATGAGTAAACCGGTTGTGGCCACAGCGTCACTGGCAGGATGTTTCGGATGCCATATGTCACTACTTGACATCGACGATAGAATATTACAGCTTATCGACCTGGTGGAGTTCCATAAATCACCTGTGGACGATATAAAAACATTTTCAAAGATGTGCGATATCGGGATCATCGAAGGGGGGTGCTGTAACAGCGAAAACGTGCATGTGCTCAAGGATTTCAGGAAGAACTGTAAGATCCTTATATCTCTCGGTGAGTGTGCAATTATGGGCGGTTTGCCTGCAATGAGAAACGGCATTCCTGTTAAAGAGTGTCTTGAAGAGGCATACCTTGACGGCCCCACTGTGGATGAAAATAAGAATGGTGCAAGGATTATTCCTAATGATGATGAAATACCTATGATCCTTGATAAGGTTTATCCCTGTCACGAAATAGTTAAGGTTGACTATTTCATACCGGGATGTCCCCCCAGGGCAGACCTCATATGGGAAGCGCTTGTAGCTCTTGTAACAGGTAACGAGCTTAAAATTCCGTATGAAGTATTAAAGTTTGATTAATTGGAGCGCTTAATATGGGAAGAAAAATAACAATTGAACCGGTAACAAGGGTTGAAGGTCACGGTAAAGTCACTATTCAGCTCGATGATGCGGGAAATGTGGCGCAGTCAAGGCTGCATATCGTTGAGTTCCGCGGATTTGAAAGATTTGTACAGGGACGTCCATATTGGGAGGCACCTGTACTTGTACAGAGACTTTGCGGTATATGCCCTGTGAGCCATCATCTCGCTGCTGCTAAAGCAATGGATGTTATTGTCGGAGCAGGCACTGGAGATGGTCTTACACCAACAGGCGAGAAGATGAGAAGGCTTATGCATTACGGGCAGATGTTTCAGTCACATGCTCTCCACTTTTTTCATCTCGCATCACCCGATCTGCTTTTCGGCGCAGACGGTGACCCTGCAATACGTAATGTAATAGGAGTTGCCCTGGAGCATAAGGATCTGGCTGTGCAGGGCGTTATGATGAGAAAATTCGGCCAGGAGATAATCAGGGCAACTGCAGGTAAAAAGATTCATGGTACAGGTGCAATCCCTGGCGGTATTAACAAGAATCTTTCTGTCGCTGAAAGAGATGAATTTCTCAAAGGCGCTGATCCTCTGAATGTCGATAAGATGATAGAGTGGTCAAAAGCAGCCGTAGATTTCTTTAAAGATTACCATGCAAAAAATAAAGATTACATCGATAATTTTTCTGTATTTCCATCAAGCCATCTCTCGATTATCCGTAAAGACGGAGCGATGGATCTTTATCATGGCGTTCTCCGCTGCATTGATGCTGACGGAAACAAGCTTCTTGATGATGTCGACTATCAGGATTACTATAAGCATATAGGTGAGGAAGTAAGGAGCTGGAGTTATATGAAGTTCCCGTACCTCAGGAAAATCGGCATGGAGAAAGGGTGGTACACTGTTGGTCCACTTGCCAGGCTTAATACATGTGATTTCATACCCACTCCTCTTGCCCAGAAAGAGTGCGAGATATTCAAGGCTTATACAAACGGCAAACCGAATCATATGTCTATGCATATGCATTGGGCAAGGCTTATCGAGCTTCTTCACTCTGCGGAGGTTATTAAAGAACTCCTTAATGATCCTGATCTCCAGAAGGATGATCTTGTTGTCAAAGGTACAAAGCAGAAGGAAGGGGTGGGGCTTCTTGAGGCGCCCAGGGGAACACTGTTTCATCATTACAGAATTAACGATGATGATCAGATTGAAATGGCGAACCTTATCGTTTCAACAACAAATAATAATGAACCTATGAACAGGGGAGTCAATTTTGTAGCAAAAGACGTGTTTACCGGCAAGAAAGAAATAACTGAAGGCATGATGAACAGGGTGGAGATGGTAATCAGGGCTTATGACCCCTGCCTCAGCTGTGCGACTCATGCTCTCGGGCAGATGCCGATGGAAATTACACTTGTTGATTCAAATGGCGAAATTCTTGATAAGGCAAGGAAATAAGCTCTTTGGATTGTAAAAGTATTTACGTATATGGTTTCGGGAATCCGGGCCGTCAGGATGACGGCCTGGGACCTATGATTATTGATAAGCTTGAAAGCGAAAATATTGAGGGAATAACAACTGACAGTAATTATCAGCTTAATATTGAAGATGCGGATAATATTGCCGGCTATGACTTCGTAGTTTTTGTCGATGCATCAATTGATGCATGTGAACCTTTCTCTTTCGGGAGGATTGAACCTTCGGCGGAGATTACATTTACTACACATTCAATGTCCCCGGAATCTGTTATTGCTCTTTGCGGCGATATACATGGAATGATTCCTGAGACATATGTGCTGGCAATCAGGGGTTATGAGTGGGAGATGTTTGAGGGCTTGTCTGAAAAAGCTATCTCTAATTTTGATGCGGCATACAGTTTTCTTCTCGAGAAAATAGAAGATATGCTTACGCTAAAAAAAGTTAAAATAAATTAAGGAGATATTTATGTCTGAAAGCAGGATACTTGTAATAGATGATGATCCGGACATTCTTGAGGCTCTTTCTATAATTCTGAAATCTGAGAATTACATAGTTATTACCGCGATGGATGGTCAGGAGGGAATCGCAAAATTTAAGTCTGAAAAACCTGACCTGGTGCTTTGTGATATGATGATGGAGAGAATAGATGCGGGTGCGAAAGTGGCAGAAAGTATCCGGGCTGAGAATAAAGATATTCCTATCTACCTTCTCAGCAGTATAGGAAGTGTCACCGATATTAACATAGACATTAATGATAAGGGATTTAACGGTGTGCTTCAGAAACCTGTAGATCCTTCAGGTTTAAAAGCGGAAATCAAAAAAGCTCTGAATAAGTAATGACGGGTGTCTTACCTCTGTATATTTTGAAGGTTAAATGTCCCTCGCAGGGCTGTTTTACAACAATAAACAGCCCTGGTTTTTTTTTAATTTTATTCATTCGGCAGACGTTGTAAAGCAGTTCAGTCCCCCAAACATCTTCATTACCTGAATCACCTGAAATAATAAATTAAATTTTATTCAAGGTTAATTAAATTCATAAAAGCAGTATCGTTGAACTGTGATTATTATAAAAATTTATTCTTGCAATAAATCTTAAAAAATATAAAGGTTCATGCAGCTGAAAGATATAAGGTCTATATCTCTTTTCAGTAAGAATTCCATTGAGCGGTTTGCGAAATTAATAGGGCAATGTCATTTCGAACGTATGTGAGTCCTTCGACAAGCTCAGGAACCGTGATTAATGGTCAGTGAGCCTGTCGAACTGTTCAGTCGCAGATGCTTCTGTGAAATGACATGCTGGTGTTTTGTTTTAATTGTAAACCGCTATAGTACAACAGTAATAATTCCTGAAGAAACTTTTTAGTGTAAAGTAATGAATTGTATACCCCGCCGCCTTCGGCGGTGAGGGTAATATAACATTTTTTGCCTGAAAAACATTTAGGAATAAATACTGATAGAATAAATAAAGTTACAGGTTATGGAGTGTTTTGTTATGAAAATTTTCAGATTTTTAATTCTGCTTTTTTTATTTATGTCAGCAAATGTATTGAATCTTTATGCGGAGCAGACTTCAATTAATATCCTTGAGCCTGTCAAAACAGATTCACCGCGTGATACCATGAGAACTTTCATGGATGCTATGAATAAATATAAAAGCGGGGTTGAAAATAAAGATAAAACTCTTGAAGCATATCTTGACAGGGCTGTCCGGTGTTTTGATCTCAGTCCTTTCTCTTTTGTTGAGCAGAGCCAGAGAGGTAAAGAGACAGCTGTATATTTAAAAGAGGTAATTGATCGGGTGATTTTAATTGATTATGATAAAATCCCTGAAAAGAGTGAAGTTCCCGGTGAAAAGCTTATCAGGTGGAGACTGAAAGGAACAGAAATAGTAATCACAATGCAGGAGAGCGGAGACAGGGCTGGTGAATATCTGTTCTCCTCAGAAACAACTGCACGGGTTAAAGAGTTTTATGATAAAGTGAAGCATCTTCCTTATCTTGAAGGTTCGGGAGGGGGTGCATTATATAGTTCAGGCTGGTTTGAGGAGAATGTACCAGCTTCAATGAAAGAAAAATTTTTATTCCTCTATATATGGCAGTGGCTCGGTATTATTATTTCTATTCTTCTCGGTTTTGTCATCAAGGTGGGGGTAAAATTTTTAGTTGATTTTCTAAGGTATCTATCCCGGAGAACAAGCGGAAAGTGGTTGAAAGAGGTTGTAAACAGTTTTTCAGGGCCCGCAGGCTGGCTTGCTGCTATTCTTTTCTGGTATCTCACTGTTTATGCTTTCGGATTAGAAGGGAATGCTTTAACTGTTATCCGGGTAATCCTTAAAATATCATTAAGCGGGGTATTTCTCTGGCTGCTTTACAGACTTCTGAATGTTCTTTCAGATTTTTTTATAGAAGCAGCGTCAGAAACTGAATCAACCCTGGATGACCAGCTTTTACCTCTTTTGAGTAAAACCTTAAAAATATTCCTGATTATTTTTGGTGTTCTTGTGATTATTCAGAATTTAGGGATCAATGTCGTTTCCCTTCTGGCAGGTCTCGGAATTGGCGGTTTCGCAGTTGCTTTCGCTGCTAAGGATATGGTGGCAAACTTTTTCGGTTCACTTATGATTCTATTCGATTCACCGTTTCAGGTGGGGGACTGGATTAAGGTAGGTAATGCGGAGGGTACAGTAGAGGAGATCGGTTTCAGATCAACAAAAATCCGTACATTCTATAATTCACTTATTTCTGTACCAAATGCAGACCTTGCCACCAAAGAAGTTGATAATATGGGCAGGCGTGAGTATAGACGTATAAGAGAGGAATTGGGTATTACCTATGATACACCTCCTGAAAAAATTGAAGCTTTTCTTGAGGGGGTAAAAAATATAATTAAGGCAAACCCGTATACCAGGAAAGATTACTTCCATGTCGTATTTAATAGTTACGGCAGTTCAAGCCTTAATATTCTTCTTTATTTCTTTTTAAAAGTATCTGACTGGTCTGCTGAACTTGTTGAAAAACAGAATATTCTTATTGAAATACTCCGTCTGGCGGAGGATCTTGATATAAGCTTTGCTTTTCCAACGCAGACAGTGCATATTGAATCAACACCGGCTGAAAATGCGGCAATATCAAGAACTGTTTATGAGCTGGATAAAATAAAGAAGGTGGCATCTGAGTATGGCCCGGATGGAGTTTCATCACACCCGGCTGGTCTGGGAATATATACACCGTCATTTAAAGAGTAGAATAATTCCTTGACAATAATAATCAGTATGCGATTTTAAAAAAAATCCGGGAAAGAATAAAACAAATAATGAAAAAAATAATTAGTACTGTATTTATATGCATCCTTATCAGTGCCGGCTGTTCCACTTTTGTTCCTGATGAGGAAGTGGACAGGCTGACTGTAAAATTTCAGTCCTATGACTATATCCTTCTTCAGGATGTAAAACGGAATGATATTACTCTTGCAAAAGGTACTGTTGTAAGACTGACATTTGTTGCAGGTGATGAATGGGTAAAGATTTATGCCTATGATAAAAAAGAGGAACTCCTCACTTCCCAAAGGCAGCTTCTTATTTATATGTTTGAAGATGAATTTCCTGATGAGGAGTTTGATGTCGCGCGTCTTGATGCAGAACTGGCTAAAATTGCTGTGCAATACGGATCAGGTACACAGAAAAAATAAAATCAATAAAATAGAGGATAGAAGTTTATGTTTGAAGGAGCATATACCGCGCTTGTAACGCCTTTTAAAAATGATAAAATTGATTATGATGCGCTTGAAAAGCATATAGAATTTCAGATAAAAGAGGGGATAGACGGAGTAATACCCATGGGTACAACCGGTGAATCTCCCACTCTCTCTTTTGAAGAACATGAAGAGTTTATTAAAAGAGTCGTTAAGATAGTAAATAAAAGAGTAAAGGTAATAGCAGGTACCGGCGCTAATTCAACAAGTGAAGCGATCTGGCTTACAAAGGGTGCGGAGGATGCTGGTGTAGATGGGTCTCTCTCTGTTAATCCTTACTATAATAAACCGACTCAGAAGGGACTCATTGCTCATTATGAAGCAATTGCTAAATCAACAAAACTTCCAATTATACTTTATAATATACCCGGGCGTTCAGGGGTTAATTTTCTCCCTGAAAGTATTAAAGAACTGCTTCAGAGAACTGATAACATTGTTGCAATGAAAGAGGCTTCCGGTGACATTAATCAGATGATGAAACTTATTGAACTTTGCGGTGACAGGCTTACTTTAGTTTCCGGTGATGATAATCTTCTTCTTCCGCTTCTGTCAATAGGAGGGAAGGGTATAATTTCAGTTCTTTCCAATATACTCCCGGCTGATGTTAAAAGAGTTATTACTCTTTATAATGAAAATAAAACCGTAGAGGCAAGGGAGGCTTTCTATAAGCTGCTTCCGCTCTGCAGGGCTATGTTTCTTGAAACAAATCCTATTCCGATAAAAGCAGCCATGGAGATGATCGGTTTCTGTGGCGGAGAAATGAGGCTGCCTCTTGTTCCCATAAGTGATCTGAACAGGGATATTTTAAGGGAGGCACTTTCCGGTTACGGGGTAAAACTTAAATGAAATTCGGTATATGCGGTTTTAGCGGGAGAATGGGGCATGCTATCTTCCGTGTAATGGAGGAAAAAGGTCATCATCTGGGTGCTGCTTTTGATGCTGATAACTCGGTAAATATTTCAAAAAATGCCGGGGATATTGTTAATTCCCCTTATGCGGATTGTATAATTCACGGGATTAATCCTGATGATTTGAAGAACGTGGATTGTATTATCGATTTTTCTTCTCCTGCAGCTACAATTAAACTGATGGAAATACTCAAGGATGTTAAAAAACCTGTGGTCATTGGCACAACAGGTCTTTCTAACGAGGAGACTGAAGTTGTTAAAAAGGCATCTTCTCTTTTCCCCGTGATTCATTCACCCAATATGTCATTGGGCGTTAATCTTCTTTTTAAACTGACAGAGATTGCTTCCAAAGCCCTTTCGACAGATTATGATGTTGAAATATTTGAAGCTCACCATAGATTCAAGAAGGATGCTCCATCCGGCACTGCGAAAAGACTGCTTGAAGAAGTAAAGAATAACATGAAAGGGCTTTCCGGCGCAGCTGATATTAATGGCCGTGAGGGGATTGTGGGTGAAAGAACCTCAAATGAAATAGGTATGCATGCCATGAGAGGCGGTAGTATCGTTGGGGAACATACGGTTTTTTATGTAGGTATGGATGACAGGCTTGAGCTTACTCACAGGGCTTCAAGCAGGGATGTATTTGCGAGGGGTGCGGTTTCTGCCGCAGAATTTCTTGCAGGTAAAACACCCGGTTTATATACTATGTATGATGTTCTGGGATTTTAATGACAGAAGAGATAAAAAAAGAGGATCTTGAAACAAGGGAGTTTACGGAAAATCCCTTTGATCATCAGAACAGGCGGCCTGAGGATGTGGTACGCCTTTTTTATATCCATGATGTCCCTATAATACCTGTAATTTCCAAAAGAGGTGTTCTTATCGGTATTCTCCGTAAAGAATCTGTAATCTCTGAATTAAGTGATATTGAACGGGTTGAAAAACTGAAAATAGATGAATTTATAACCCGTCTGGCAATGAAAATGAACTTTGACGATCTTCTTCAGTTCGGAAAGATACGGGAATTTGTTGTAATAAATATTTTTGGTGAATTGCAGGGGCGCTGGAACAGGCTTCAGCTTTTTGCTGCCTGTGATAATGCTAAAATTGCTCACCATGATGATGAGATAAAAAAACAGCAGGAGGATCAGGTTCTTGAGTGGATGATTTATCACATTCTGGAACATATACCACGCCCTCTGTATGCACTCAATGAGAAAGGGAAAACTATATTTTACAACAGTCTTTTCGAGGAGTTATATGAAGAAAAGATGAATTCTGAAGTAGACGTTGAAAACGTCGAGAAAGCGATAAGTGATCCTGCAAAAAATGAACTCTTTTCAGCTTTTAATCAGGATGACCTTCATTTTTACAATAACGAACTTGATCTTTTTTATGAAAAAATACCGATGATGAGCAGCGGGAAAAAGTCCGGTTTTCTGATTTTTTGTGATAAAAAGACCCCGGGAGAGAATGAATTTAAGATTCCGGGAGTTGACCTCCGGAATAAATCTCTTATCGAAATACTTGAATCAGTTGAAAGACATCTTATTGTTGATGCTATTCGCAACAATAATGATCTTGAAGCTGCTGCCGCAAAATTGAAATTAACCAGGCAGGCTCTTGCTTCCAGAATTAAAAAATTCGGCATACATTATGATGGGAAAAAGTAAAATCTGATATAAACCCCCGTGATACAGATTTAATGATATTTTTACTTGACTTAATTTCCATTTAGATTATTATTGTATTATATCTTTTATGCCTTTGAAGTTTCACACCCGAAAACCTCTTTTTTTTATAATCAAACAAACTGATTATTAAGATTCAAAAAAAGCAAAGGCATTACCGGATTAACCCCTTAGTAATCTAATTACATAAAATAGAAAGGATTATTTATGCCGAAAGCGAATGAATTAAATGATAACTTGAATGATACTTCTGTTAATCCACAGGGTGAAGGAAAGAGCGACACTGTTAAAAGCGGTTATAATGAGGGAGACAGGCTTGATCTTGTTGAACTTAAATCAAAAACAATCAATGAACTTTATACTATTGCAAAGGATATGGGGCTTGAAAGAGTCTCCGGGCTTAAAAAACAGGATCTGATTTTCGAAATTCTGAAAGGAAAAACCGAGCAGAAAGGGCTTATATTCGCAAGTGGTGTTCTTGAAATACTTGCTGACGGATATGGATTTCTCAGATCTCCGAACTATAACTACCTTCCCGGACCTGATGATATCTATGTTTCTCCATCACAGATAAGACTTTTCAGTCTTAAAACAGGAGATACAATAGCAGGTCAGATCAGGCCTCCTAAAGATAATGAGAGATTTTTTGCTCTTCTCAGAATCGAAGCAATAAATTTTGAAAACCCTGAAAATCTTAACAGAAGGGTAATGTTTGACGATCTTACTCCTCTCTATCCGCAGCAGAGGATTGTACTGGAAACCGAGACTAATGAGATAGAAATGCGTATCATGAACCTCATGACACCCATCGGTAAAGGTCAGAGGGCTTTGATTGTTGCCCCGCCAAGAACCGGTAAAACTGTACTTCTGCAGAAAATCGCGAATTCCATTACAAAAAATCACCCTGAAGTCTACCTTATAGTTCTCCTTATTGATGAGCGTCCTGAAGAGGTTACAGATATGGAGAGATCTGTAAAAGGAGAAGTTGTTTCATCAACCTTTGATGAACAGGCAACAAGACACGTTCAGGTTGCTGAAATGGTTATAAATAAGGCAAGAAGGCTTGTTGAGAGGAAAATGGATGTTGTTATACTTCTTGACTCAATAACAAGGCTTGCAAGGGCTTATAATCAGGTTGTTCCCACAAGCGGGAAGATTCTTTCCGGTGGTGTTGATTCTAACGCTCTTCACAAACCTAAAAGATTTTTCGGGGCCGCACGTAACATTGAAGAGGGGGGGAGCCTCACAATACTTGCTACCGCGTTAATTGATACCGGCAGCAGGATGGATGAGGTTATTTTTGAGGAATTCAAGGGTACAGGTAACAGCGAACTCCATCTTGACAGGAAACTTTCTGACAGGAGAATTTTCCCGGCTATTGATATTAATAAATCCGGGACACGAAAAGAAGAATTACTGCTTGACGAGGAAGAACTAAATAAATTATGGGTATTAAGGAAGGCTCTCGCTTCAATGAGTGCCACAGAGGCAATGGAGCTTCTTGTTGAAAAAATGAGGGCAACAAAAAACAATAAGGCATTTTTCAAGGCAATGAATACAGCCTGATAGATGCGGAAAATTGAAATAATTCAATATACAGGAGATAAAATTTTATGAAACCTGGTATACACCCGGAATATGTTGAAACAACAATAAAATGTGCATGCGGAAATGAGATCCATACAAGATCAACAGTGAAGGATCTCCATGTTGAGATATGCTCAAACTGCCATCCGTTCTATACAAAGAAGCAGAAGCTTATTGATACAGCCGGAAGGGTTGAGAAATTTAAGAAAAAATATAATATTAAGTAATAACAGCAGAAAAGATGAACGGGAAACCGTTCATCTTTTTTTTATGGAGATCAGGTTTCTAAAAAGTCCATTAACACCTGCAAGTGATATCATTATCAGAATGGAGCCTGATATTATCCGGTATGTGACTGGTTCAGAAAAGAAAATTACGCCTAAGATTATGGCGAAAACAATACGCGCTGATGAAATAAGAGAACCTGCTGTAGCGCTGACACATCTGTAGCCTGTTGTGAGAAGTACCTGCCCTATATAAGATAAAACCGCAATTAACAGTATATACCATAAATAAATTCCCTGCGGAGTAATGAAACTGTTGAATATGAGTAATCCGCTGAATATGCTGCCAATGGTAAAAAGATATATAAGAATAGTATAAGTATGGTCTGTTTTCCGCGCTTCACGCAGGTAGGTTATTCCGAAACCTGCTGTAATACCTGAAAGGAGCGCAAATATATCCCCCATATTAACATTGGTGATACTGCTTCCTGAGGGAGAAACTACAAGATATATACCGGCGAGAACTGAAAAAAGATATATAAAAAGGTCTCCCCGGATTTTTTCCTTTGTGATGAGAGGTGAAATTATAAATACAAAAACAGGATAAGTCATGTTTAGAAGATTTGTATTGCTGATAGTGGTATATTGAACGCCGAGAAAGAAAAATATTACAGATACAGTGTTGAAAAATCCCCTCATATAGATATTGAAGGGTTTTATCATGCGGACTTTTTTACCTGTAGATTTTATATAGGTGCTGGTGAGAATCAACCCTGTTAAAAATCTGAAAAAAGATATCTCAACACCTGATATTTCAGAACCATTTGTTACATATTTGACAAATACCGTTGAAAGCGCAAACAGGAATTCAGCTGTCAGCAGCAATAAAGCTCCTGTCTTCATATACTTATTAAGCGGCTTTTACGGTGTTTTTTCTGTTTATTTTAAAAAGACCGGCTGCTCCTATTGCGATGAAAACAATTGCAACAAGTTGAGCCTGTGTAAGTCCAAAAGCTGCTGAAGGATTAAGCCTGATAAACTCTATTGAAAATCTGGCACAGCCGTTCATTATAAGATAAATAAAGAAAATGAATCCCGGGTTTGTTTCTTTTTTTCTGAGCTGTAAAAGTATAAAAAGAAAAATAAATGAAAGCAGTGACTCAAAAAGAGGTGTAGGGTAAACGGTTGTACTTACCGGTACAATTCCGTTGGGATATGCCATGCCGAGAAATGAATCAGTAGTTACACCATAGCAGCCGTCCCCTGATGCATGACAACCAAGCCGTCCAATGCCGTATCCCAGGGCCATTGCCGGGGATGATGCATCAAATACTTTAAGAACAGATTCATTATTGCTTCTAATAAGAAATATTGCCACAATAAAGCTGAGAACAAATCCTCCGTAAACAGATAAACCTGCACCTGAAAAGATCATATCTGCGGGAGCTGTCATAAACTCATCAAGATTTTCTAAAATATGAAATATTTTAGCACCAATTACTGCAGAGGGTATAACTGCTATAAGAATTTTATATGCAAGTTCAGGATTTATACCTTTCAGTTTATATTCTCTTTCACAAAGCAGAAAAGATGTGTAGAAAGCAGCTCCAAGAAGAAGACCGTAAGAGCCGATTGTTATTATCTTATAATTAAAAAGTATTGGATACATAATTATCTCCCCGATTAAACAACATTGACAAAAAAAAGAGAAAGCTGTATATAAGTAAAGGCTTATGTCTCAAAATTTAATAAAGAGAGAGTCTTTTAAAGTTTCTTTGTCAAGAGATAAATTTTAAACAAATTTCGGGGCAAAGATATCATACTTATACTGAAAACCGGAAGGTATAAAATGGATCAGAATGAAAGGGTGCTTCTTATACGTAAGGGGAATGAGCTGTTCAATCATAAAAAGTATGACGAGGCAATAAAACTTTTTCTTAAAGCTGAATATATGGACGGGATTATGAGGGTTGCGGATTTTTATTTTTATGATCTGAAACAGCCTCTCACAGCCCTGAAATTCTACAGGCTGATTAACAGGAAAGACAGAATCGATGAGATAAATGCCAGGATAATGTATGCGTTTAACAGGATGCTTTCTGAGTCCTCTGCAAAAAAAGAGGATACAGATAATACCGAGATTGAAGTGAAAGTTCATCCGAAGCTTAAGATCCTGGCTGAAGAGATAATAAGGGATAATAAAGGTGATGAGTAAAAAAAGAATCAGTAAAATTTTGACGCTAATAATTCTTCCTGCTGTAATTTTCAGTACAGGAGCAGTTGCGGATATATCTGATCCGGGTGAGTACTTCAGAAAAAATGTCGTAGAAAGAAAACTTAAAAACGGCATTACACTGATTATGATGAACAGAGGGTATTCTCCTATTGTTTCTCTCCATATCGCTTTTAAAGTGGGTTCATCCGACGAGAGTTATCAGACACAGGGGGCGGCTCATATACTTGAGCACATGCTTTTCAAGGGTACTGACAGGATCGGCACAAAAGATTATGCCAGAGAGAAAATACTCCTCGATAAAATTGAAGCTGCCGGTGAGACACTGGACAGGCTTAAGCTGCAGAATCCCGGAAGCAGGGAGATCGCCGGGCTTGAAAAGGAACTTCAGAAACTTAATGAAGAGCATGCGCAGTATGTAGTAAGCTCCCCCTATGACAGGCTTTATACATCAATGGGAGGGGTGGGATTTAATGCTTCAACCTCGAAGGATATGACAGGTTACTATATAGAACTTCCGTCAGAGAGGATTGAATCATGGGCTGATATAGAATCTGAAAGGCTCCGGAAACCGGTTCTGAGGGAGTACTATCTCGAGAGGAATAATATTCTTGAAGAGAGGCTGATGCGCTACGGTTCTAACGGCCGCGGATATCTTAATGAGACTTTTTTTGCTGCTGCTTATTCTGCTCACCCCTACAGGCATCCTGTAATCGGTTGGGAATCCAGTATTAAATATATGTCAATTAATGATATAAGACGTTTTTATAATGAATACTACATACCATCCCGAATGACTATTACTATAGTGGGGAGGCATGATCCTGAAAAAACATACCAGACAATAAAAAAATATTTTGAAAACATCGAAACTAAACCGGAACCTGGTGAAGTAAAAGTTATCGAACCTCCACAGACGGGAGAGAAGAGAGTTGAGGTTTACTTCAACGCGAGGCCACTTCTTATGATGGGATGGAAAAAGCCCACAGCTCCGCACAGGGATGATTATGTTTTTGACATGCTGTCATCTATTCTTGGTGATGGTAATTCATCCAGGCTTCATAAAACTCTTGTGTTGGATAAGAAAATTGCAACATCTGTGTATGCATGGAACGGGGCGCCGGGTTCACGTTATGATAATATGTTTATTGTGTATGCATCACCTGCGGAGGGGGTAAACCCTGAACAGGTTAAGGATGAGATTCTTGCTGAGATTGACAGGCTGCGGAAAGAAATAATGCCCGATGAACTTGATAGAGTCAGAAATATGATGGAATCCTCGTTTGTGTTTATGCTTGATAATAATGACGGTATCGCCCATCAGCTGAGTTATTATCAGACAGTATCCGGGAACTGGCGCTACATTACTGACTACATGCGTAAAATTTCCGGTATAACACCGCAGGATATTACAGGAGTTATCGATAAATATATCAATGACAGGAACAGAACAACGGCAATACTCAGGGATAACAGGAACGCAAAATGAATATAAATTTTATGAAAAGAGCAATGGTGCCTCTGCTGTGCGGAATTCTGATGCTGTTCTCTCTTTCGGCAGATGCGGAAAATGGAAATCTTCCTTCACTTGAGGGACTTCCCGGTGTGGAAACGTATGATCTTCAAAATGGTATCAGACTTCTGACAATCAGGGAGGAGCTCCCGAGAACAGAAATTATCTGTTCAATAGGCTTCGGCAAGATGCATGAGGACGCAGATAATGCCGGATTATCAGAGATTATGGCAAAGGAGATATCTCTCTCCGGTACAAAAAATTTTCCGGGGAATGAACTGAATGAAAAAATAGAAGCTCTTGGCGGCGATATATCTATAAACGCCGGCTGGGAAAATATAACAATAGTAATAAAAGTTTTAAGCAGACATTCTGAATTTGCCTTTAGTCTCCTGCGGGATATACTTGAAAATCCTGTTTTCAGTAATGAGAATTTAATATACTCGAAAAGACTTGTAATGGAACAGTTCAGGAGAGAAATGGATAACCCTTCAAGCGCAGGTTTTACCAGGGTGCGGGAGATTATTTTTAACGGGAGGGGGTATGGCGCCACCCTTAGTGAAAAGAGCGTTAATTCAATTACTGCGGATACTCTCCGGGAAACATGGAAAAAAGTCGCAGTAGGCGGAAACATTACTATCGCTGTATCATCTTCACTTGAAAAAGATATTCTTCAAAGTATCACTGCCGGCAAATTATCGGGAATAAAAAAAGGTGAAAGAGAATTTTACAATATCGATAATGCCGCACTTCTCTCTGAGCTTAGTGCTAAATCAGGTAATATTTATCTTCTGCCAAAAGATCTTGAACAGGCTACTATAATTACAGGGACAATCGCTCCTGAAATTAATTATCAGGGGAATTATTCCCTGTTTCTCATGAATTATATACTTGGCGGCGGTTCATTTAATTCAAGGCTCATGAATGAGATAAGGGTTAAAAGGGGGCTCGCTTATTCTGTTTTTTCACTTGTGAGGAACAGGTATAAAACCGGAGTATTCATGTCGTTTGTGCAGACAAGAAATGAAGAAGCGGCAAATGTTCTTTCATTAATGAAAGAGAATATATTCAGAATGTCAGAGGAAAAAGTTTCCGGTGATGAGCTTAACTGGGCACGGGAGTCGGTAATAAATAGTTATGTCTTTAATTTTGCCAGAACATCTGATATACTTGATAACTATCTTCAGATTGAATATAACAAACTTGACAGGGGGTATTACAGAGACTATCTGAAGAATATAAGCAGAGTCACCCCGGATGACATTAAGAGAGAAAGCCGTTTACTCTTTAAGCAGGGAATTGTTACTGTAGTTGTGGGAAACAGAAATCTTGTAACTGAATTAGAGAAACATGGCAAGGTAATTATTCTCGAATAAAAACAGGTAAAATCGTTGTAATATTTGACCTTTTATAATAAAATGTCACTTTGTTTTTTAAAATTAGAGTTTTTATAGTTTTAAATGATAGATGACTTTAATTTAAACCTTTTATAACCGAATAGATTTATAGACTGCTGTCTTCTTTTGTGACAAGGAAGTCATATCCCATAGTTCAAGGATGAACCTATGACTAAAAAAATTGTTGATTTAATGACCTACAGAATTGAAAAAACTCTGAAGGATAACGGATTTACTCTTAAAAAAGATGGTGATAAAAGGGTTAAACTGCTTATAAAGCTTAACACCGATGAATCGGTTAACGGATAGATATTATTGAAAGGAGTTTTTGATGAGCGGCGAACTCGAATCAAAAAAACAGATTGTAAGGGATGAACTTGAAAAACTTAAACATGAATTCAAGGTTGAACTCCCTAAGCGTATTTCGGAAGCGCGCGAATATGGCGATTTAAAAGAAAACGCCGAATACCATGCTGCAAGAGAACGCCAGTCTTTTGTCCAGGCGAGGATTGCGCAGCTTACTGATCAGCTGAATAAACTGAATGATATTAATTTGTCAGATATTCCTGAAGATAAAGTCGGTTACGGATCCACCGTAAATGTTGTTGATCTTGATCTTGATGATGAAATTATTTTTACACTTGTTTCTTCAAATGAGGTAAATCCTTCCGAGGGTAAGATATCTGTTTCATCACCGATTGGAGCAGCGATGCAGAATAAAACAGCGGGTGATGTTGTTGAAGTTGTTATTCCGGCAGGCAAAAGGAAGTATCTTATTAAAAAGATTGCAACCATTCACGGAAATGAACTGGTTCATGAGGGGTGATTGCTGCAGGTATTTTGATGTGGAGACGAGGGGGATCGAACCCCTGGCCTCTTGAATGCCATTCAAGCGCTCTCCCAGCTGAGCTACGCCCCCATCTGATTTCTATATCTTTTTTGCAGAAGTTTTTGTCAATAAAATAATATCAGGTTGAATAATTTATTGATGATTGACAAAGTGGAGTCTGTGCATTTCCCGGATAAAATATAAAAGATTTGATTTCTAATGTAAAAGGTGCGATATTATTAATGAATATATACGGTATTGGACTTGAACTGAATAACGGTTATAAAACTGTTAATCATCAATAACTACATATAAAAGGACTTTTATATGCTCTTTACTTATATTCTGGTTTTTCTTTTTTTTATAATACTGACAATTATAATACTCTATTTTCTGAGTATATATGTCTTCCCCCGTAAAATTGAGGAGATCCAGAAAATGATTGAAGCCGGTCAGGTTAAACTGGCCATTAAAAAGCTCAATGAAATCCTCGAGAAAGATGACAGAAATCCCTATGCCCATTTTCTGCTTGCTGAAGCTTATGCAGCTGACGGGAACAGTCAGTATGCTGTTGTTGAATACAGACAGGTTCTTAAAATGGGACGTTTTGATGACAAGATTAAAGAAGTCCATGTAAGAACGGTTCTCGCAAAACTATTTAAGGATAAGAAGGCTTTTGAGGATGCGAGGAAGGAATACCTGATCCTTACAAAGCTCGATCCCTCAAACTTCGAAAACTTTTATGAGTTAGGAGTGATGTCCTATAATCTCGGGCAGCTTGATAAAGCTTTGAACTATTTTCGCAAAAGCGCTTCTCTTAACTCCAAGCATGATCAGTCATATTTTTATCTTGGTCAGATATATTATAAAAACGGCGTTCATGTGGATGCCAAACAGTGTTTTCTTAATACCATTAAAATTGATCCTTCTAATTACCAGGCTCATTATTATTTAGGGCTTGTTTTAAGACAGCAGGGCGATTATGAATGGGCGCTGAAAGAATTTGAAGTATCAATGAAAAGTGATGAGCTTAAAGTGAAAAGCCTTCTTGCCCGTGGAACCTGTTTTATGGAAAAATCTCAATACCCGAAAGCTATTATGGAATTTGAGAGAGGAGTGAAGTTCGCAAAGAAAGGGAGCGATATGGAACTTAACCTCCGTTATTTCCTTGGTGAATGCCAGGAGAAGGTGAGGGATGTCCATTCAGCCATTGTAAACTGGGAGAAAATTGCGGAGATTAATCCGAAATTCCGTGATATTCAGCAGAAACTTGCTGCTTACGCGGAATTCAGGCAGGATGACAGGATTAAGGATTTCATGATCGCAGGCCTTGCACAGTTTGAGCATATGACACGTAAAATTGTTGCAAGTATGAATTATAATATTACAGATATTGAAATTATCAGTGATACTGAAATAGAAATAATTGCAACAGAGAATGAAGGGAAGTGGCGCAACACAAGACAATCCAATAGAATAATCAGGGTTATCCGTACAACAGAAAGTCTCCCGGATTCTTATTTCAGAAAAATTCATGAATCTATGAAACCGAGAAACGCCACCAGGATACTTGTTATAACAACAGGCGAAATATCACCAAAAGCTCTTGAATTTGCAAATACGCGGCCTATTGAAATAAAAGGGAAAACCGAGCTCGTCGAGCTTCTTAAAAAGATATAGCAGACAATGGAAAAAGTCAGAGAACTTCTCAGGACAGTCCCCTTCCTTGTTCATCTAAATCATGAAGAACATGAATTGTTTTTCAAAACCGGAAGAATTTCCTCTTTAAAACCCGGGCAGAATGTCGATTTGAAAAAAAGCAGTTCGCTTAGTATTGTTGTTAGAGGGATATTTGAAATTGAAGCGATCGGGAACAGAGATGTTGTTTATCTTTCACCCGGTTCTTTTTTCGGATTTCTGCCCTTTGCTGAAAACCGTATTAAAGGTAATGTCCGGGCTCTTACTGATGCGGAGATTTTTATTATAAATGAAGATGATTTTTACAGATTTTTTCTGAAATCTCATAAAGCGCTCAGGGGTTACCTGAGAATGATCAGCAATATGGGCTTTGACGTTAATGAACCGGGGAGAAACTATTCCGCACTCAGAAGCAAACTGATAACTGTGTACAGCCCGTCATCGGGTTCGGGCAAGAGCTATCTTTCTTCACTCCTTTCACTTGCTCTCTCCGGAGAAAAGGTTATACTTCTTGACCTTTCATATGGCGGGAAGACGGTTTTCGATTATTTCAATGAACGCATTACTGTCCCCCTTTCTGTAAAGGATTCAACCGAAGATGGTGCTGAATCTGTGATCAATGATCGTATTATTAAGCATAGCGACAATATACATCTGCTGAATATTAGTTTCTCTTCAAGAGTAAAGACTGACCCGGAGATACTCAAACCTGTTCTGCTTTATCTTTCAAGAGAATATAAATACATTGTGGCCGATCTGTCAGACGATGATCATGATCTCCGTAATTGTCTTTTCAGATTATCCGATTTTATTTTTGCTATTACTGACAGAAAAAAAGATATCGATATATGTCAGGAAGCATTTGATAGTAATATCAATGAAGGGCAGAGAGTTGTTTATGTAAGAAACAGTTACGTAAACCAGGAAAAGGGGAGTTTCTTAGGGGGGCTTATACTTAACAGGTGTGAATCGGATAATCCGGGAACTCAGGAAGTGATGCAAAAATTTATCTCAGATGGGAACCTTTCGTCATTCACTTCAATGTTAACCGGCAGGAGCAGCGCACTGGTGCTTCAGTCATCGCGATTAGAATCAATCTTACTCTGTTCTTTATTCTCTGAGCTGGATAAGAGCAGAAAGAAATTCGATTATCTCTATTCATCATCGTATACTTTTTTTCTGATTTCATTATTCCTTCTTTTCGAAAACTCAGAAGAACTTAAGGAGAATATGAAAAGATTTTTTTCTCCGGAACAGACTGCGAGGAATCTTGATATAGTTTTTCCTGAAAAATTTATTTTCAGTAATAATAGAATACTGAAATATTCCTTTGAACTGGCTTCCTCACGGAGAATGGAGATGTTTCATCCTTTACCTTTGTGTTCTATTGAAACCGGCAGTGTTAATAATATAAAAAGTACCGGTTCTATGGGTAAAATTATGGCCGCAAGTCTGACATCCTCACCGGAGTATCAGCCTGTGAATATAAATGGTAATGATTATACGTCGGGTTTCCCCGGATTCACTGTTAAATCAGCTCATCTGTTCAGAACAGAGGCGGATGATATTTTTTCAATATCTCTTGTTAACAGGGATAAGTTAAAGATGCCGGATGGTGTTTATAATGATTATTATTCAGCTCATTTGCGTATTATGGAGCAGATTTCAGTTGCCGGTGAGGAATATCTTGAGCAGGGTAAAAATTTAATACTTGATGTTTCTGAAACTGAGTTTAAATTTGACAGGATTTTTAACTCAACATTAAAAACTTCTCAGCTGCTGCTGACAAAAATAGTCTGATAATTACCGGAGGGTCTCTTGAGATCTAAAAAGACTAATGCATTGCAGGTTTCTGTACTTCTTACTGGTGTTATATATATGATAATGGGGGCTGCATTTTTACTGACACCTATGTTTGTTCTGCAGCTTTTTGCGGAAAATGTTTCTGAAAACTGGCTGGACCTTGTAAGAGACCATGAACTTGTCGCACCTCTTTTTTATATGGTTCGTTCATTTTCCGTTTTACTTATAACTTCAGGTTTCCTGATGATTATGCCTCTTTTTGATCCCCTTAAATATAGAGGTATTGTCTATATAAATGGTGTGCTATTTCCTTTGATATCATCTATTATACTTATTAAAAATGGTTTATTTGCTAAAGACAGGGGAACACTTGTTCAGGAGTCGGTTTTTCAGGGTGATTATACCCATAAACTCATTGTTATAATCGGGGTGATTTTTGCGGTAATATTTCTGGTTAGTGTTATTATGCTGATCTTAACAGCAAAGGACGCTAAAGAGGGGAAGGAATAATTTTTTTTAATTGATTATTACTTGAATATTGTATATACTATTAAAAAGACATTTAACAGGGTGGATTAAAAAAATGGAGCTTAACTTAAAAAAGAACGGGAATGCTATAGTTATTTATCTGGAAGGAAGGCTTGACGTTCACCTCTCGGCTGATATTGAAAAAGAAATTAATAAGCTGATATCTGCTGAATCGGCAAGTCATTTTATACTTAACCTTAAAGATGTTGAGTATATGAGCAGTTCCGGCCTTAGAATATTTGTATCGACAATGAGAATATTAAAGGAAAGAAAACGCAAACTTGTTCTTTGTAACATGAATAGCGCTGTCAGAAAAATATTTGAAGTTGTTGAATTGACAGATATGTTTGATATTTTCAATAATGAAAACGAAGCTCTGGAGTTTCTTAAAAATCTCTGACACGTGATCCCAATTGAAGTTTATTGAACGAAACAGGAAAAGCCGAAGCAGCTTTTTAAAAGAAATATCTTCCGGTGTTAAAGATATTATTGATGATTCCAAGGAGAGGTATATTGTAGACTGCCTCTCTGAAGGGTTATCTAATAGAGTAATATTTGAAAAGTTTAACAATTACCGCTGGCCTTTATGGCTTGAATACTCAACAAATTTTTCCTCAGACAGCTGCGGGGCATATTCAAATCCGCTATTACTTAACACTACCTATCGCGAGTGGCAGGTTTTTACAAATTATCTGTCATCTAATGAAATTATAATTGATCGTGCGGGGATGATCTCCGGACCATCCGCAGCTAAATGGTCTCTGGAATTCTGGGTTTTTAATAATGGAAAAATACACAGACCTCAACATGACTCTGACAATTTAAAAATATCCCGTAACGCAAGGACAGGAGAAGTAATATTTGTTTGGGATACTGATAATTTTTCTCTTACAAAAAGAATTGCCGGTTCAAGAAGCAGTGTTGATGAGGTTCTGCTTTCAGTTGAACTCAATACCAGGAAAAACGGAAGGGGGGGATTTCTTCTTGCTGCAGTAAGACCGTATAACAACAGGTTTCTTGGTGGAATAACTTCTATCGAAGTTGACAAAGGTGCCGGGCTTATTTCTGTTAACGGTAAAGGCCTTATAGGTTTTGATTCTGCTCCTGAAGAAATTTTAACAGGTTCCGGAGTCTCGGGTGATATAGATGTTACTTCTCAACCCGGTGAAAATAATGTTAATTGCGGATTCGGAATGGCTACTGCGGCTTTAAAATATGGTGCTGAGTCCGGTAAAAAAACATTTAATTTCAGGATATCTCTAAACGGAAAATCGTCCCTTCCTGTTCTAAAATTAAATTACATCAATCTTTTTAAAGAATTTAACATGTTTTCAGAACTGCGGTTGTCTGAGGGGATAAAAACAGATTCGACAGATGCTGATTTTATGGAATTGTTCCTGCAGTCCCGTTTATCAATTCTTAACATCAATGATGGAGATATTGAAGGTGATGATGTTGAGGTATACAGAAAGCTTTATTTTTTTGTTTATGCCTTCTGCAGAACAGGGGCTTTAGATAGAGCTGAGATTTTTTTTAAGAAAAAACTCGAATCATTTGTATTTGATAAAAAAAATATTGTAATTGGTGATATTGTAAAAGGCTGTTTCCTGATAAAATCATGTTATGAAATTTTTATTCATAAACGTGAAACGGGTTTTCTTCAGGTTTATTATTCAGCTCTCAAAGGGATTGCTGATTTTATTTATAAATTTTCAGTCAACATGCATGAAGCGGATGGCAACAGGCAAAGCAGTAATATTAATTGTTTTGCTGTGGCTCATAATATTACTGAAACAATTTATATCTTCTCTGCTGTTTCAAATATCTCCTATCTGGCGAGATGTATGGGTATATTCGGGGATGAATCAAAATTTAAAAATGAATCTCTCCGGCTTCAATCTTTGATTATTGATTCTTTGAGCAGGGGAAAGTCTGTTTCAAACCATGATGCCGTTTTTTCTCTCCTTACGCTTCCGGATAAAGAACTGCTTTCATTAAAAACTGATGAATACAGAGAAATGATCAAAACACTTTTATCTTTAAAAGGATTTCCGGTAATTCACCCCCTTTATGGGATTGATATGTTGTCTAGCGCTGTTATTCTGAACCAGTTGTTCTCATCCGGTTTGTATGAAGCAGATACGTATTTTGAAATGCTGGTAAAGTATATTGATGGATTCCATGTTATACCTGAGTATATTGATCCGTTATCCGGAAAAGGTTCATGGGGTGAGGGGAATTCAAAGGTTGTCAGTGCAGTTTTATTTGCTATTCTAAGAAACAGATTGTTTATAGATGGAACAGAGAGGCTTGAGCTTTTTCCTGCTCCGGACTCCCGATGGTTTAAAAATGGTGGCAGAATAAAAGTGGAAGACGCTACTTCGAGATATGGGATAATATCTTTTAATATGGAGATTCAGGATGATGAGGTCAGACTCTCGTTTGGCGGATCTCCTAAATATCTACCGCCTGATATACTGATAAATTTCCCGTATAACACAGTCGTCATAGCTGGTGATGACTTCATAGTGAAGAAAAAAACAGGTTATAATTATATCATAAGCGGATGGCCATCGTCAATAAGGTTTACTATTTCTCCAAACGCCGCCTTATAAATAATCCTTTATCTATTTAAAAGAATAATTGATTTACATCCGTTTTTTGCCGATTAATCAAATAAGACTGAAAATTTGTTCTTTCTCCGGAGAGATATGCTTGTTATTATTCTGACAACTTCTGTGATAGTTCTTGGTGTTGTTGTTTATTACATGTATTTTATTGCGCCAAAGCTGAATCCTGCCAATAGAGCTGAAATATTGCTGCAGCAGAACAGAATTGAAGAGGCAATTGTTGAATTGCAGAAGGTTCTTGATTCATCTCCTTATGATATTAATACGCATAAAAAACTCGCTGACCTTTACATGAGCCAGAATAAAGAAGAATTGTCCGCCAAACATTTAGAAAGACTTGTAGAGATAAACAGATTTAATAATGATATTGTTAAAGGTGATATATATCGTACGCTTGCCAGGATGTACTTAAAAAAAGGGCAGGTGGATAAGAGTTTTGAAAAATTTTATGAACTTATTAAGGAATATCCTTCTGATTCTGAATCATTGTATCATGTGGGATTCATTGCTTTGGGGCAGGAGCATTTTGAAACAGCTTATAAGTATCTTGAGCAGCTTTCAAGACAGGAAAAAAATAATTACGAAATACTTTTTGGAGCAGGGATATCTGCTTTACAGAGCCAGAGATCCGCTGAAGCAATCAATTTATTCAAAAGTGCGTTAGCTGTTGAAAAAGATTCGGAAATAACAACTATTGCATTATCATTTGCATTTTACAGAAAACGTGATTATAAAAATGCAATGAGCAGTATTAAGCATGTAGCTGACAATTCAACCGATGAAAATGCAATGTTTATAGCAAAAAGGCTTCTGGGATTTATATATATTGAGGCGGGAAAAAATCCTCTTGCAGTAAAGCAATTTGATGAGATCAGGGAGTTCTGTGTTGAACATAACTGGGAGGATGAGCTAAGGTTTACTCTTTACGATCTGGGATTTGCGTCTCTCCTTGATGATAAAATGGAACAGGCTTATGAGCATTGGAATAAGCTTTACCAGCTTGATAGAAACTTCAGAAATATACAGGATCTGATTACCAGGCTCAGGAAGGAAATGGATAGTAAAGGAAGCAAATATGAAGAGCAGAAGCCTGTAGTATCAGAAAGTTCAGTCTGGAAAGATCGGGCATTCCCTGAAAATTTTGTCTGGAATATATGCGGATTAAAAAGTGAAAACCGCGTTGATATTGGAACTATTATTGCTACCGGTCGTAATCCGGTAATCCGTGAAAAAAAGGAACATGAAGAAACCGACAGCAGTATAAAAGATATAAATTTTGATTCATTGTATAAACTGGATTCTGAAAATTTTAGGAGTGTTGCTTACAGGGTGTGTGAAAAGCTTGGCCTTGTGATTGATGAAATACTTAATACTTACAGGGAGTCGGACGGAGTCGATTTTCTTGCTTTTGAGAAAGACAGTAAAATTAAAACACTTGTCTGGGTTAGACGATGGAAGGGGACCAGTGTTGGTGAAATCCCATTAAGAAATTTTGCCCAGGCAATAAACGATGCGAAAGCTAAGCAGGGATTTTTTATTACCACGTCACCATTAACTGCTTCAGCGGAAAGTATTCTGAAAAATCTTGAAAAGGTAAATGTTATATATCCGGAAGAGATGCTTAAATTATTAAAGGGACTTGTATAGGTTTATATATTAATGGATCAGCCTGTTTTTGTAGAAAAGGTAAATGTTAAAGATATAGTTAAGAATGATAATTTTAAAATAAGCCGGAATTTAAAAAGTAATGAACTTGCGCTTTCTTTAAAAAATTATGGAATGCTTGAAAAACCGTTTCTTATAAAACATAATAGCAGCTTTTATCCTCTAACCTGCCACAATAGAATCGAACTTGTTTCAGAGTTAAATTTTCCTGTGCTTGAATCTTATATACTGGATGTACCATTACTTGAAATTTTTATCAGGAATCTTTATTTAAAAATATTCAGGAATGAATGCGGGCCGATTGGCAGAATCAAAGCATTTTATATATTGCGTAATGAGTTTAATGTTAATCACACCGAACTTACAGACATTGCAAGAAGGGTTCTTAAAATACCGTATGAAATATTTTCGGATGAAAAGGTTTTGGGCGCTATTAAAGGGATGCCGGAAACTCTAAAGAATTATATTGATAATAAAGATGTACCTTTTAAGCTGATTAAAGATTTAATTTTATTAGATGAAACATCAATTGCTGAATTAAACAGATGGATAGAAAAAATTCAGATACGCCTTAATATCTTTAAAAAGCTTGCAGATTATCTTTTTGATATCAGGAGACGTGACGGATATTTTAATGTGATTGAAGATGATTTACTTATGCAGATGGATGACAGGATGCTTCATGATTATGTTTTTAAAGTCCGCTATCCCGAGTATGAATTAAAAAAGGAAAAAGCTGAAAAGATAATTGCTCAATTATCAGTAAATGGGATATCTGTGGATTATCCTGAATTTTTTGAAAGAGACAGCGTTTTATTGAAGTTTTTAATACATAAAAAAGATAAAGGTGAAATAATTTCTGAACTTGCATCAGGTATTGATGTAAACCGGATTGATGAGCTTCTTTCTTTACTGTAATTTTTTAAAAGTTAATGCAATATTTCACCCGGTTCACCATCTTTATTACTGCTGCCGCCTGAATTATTATCAAATTCATTAAGGGCAATTATTACACTGTTAAATATAAACCCGGTTATAATAAATTTGGTAAATTTTTCATTATCTTTATATAAGTTAAAAAGCTGATGCGTTATAAAGATGCAATTGTCCATTATTTCCTGAAGAAAGATATCTCTTTCGGAGCGGGATTCCTCTTTTTGTGATTTTTTTTTAACTGCAGCAATACGCGATACTCTGATAACGGCTTCGAGCAGATTCTGGAAAAACCTGTCAAAGTCATCTGAATATTCTACTTCGAAGCCGTTTATTAATTTTATCATTTATTGTTAACTTGTTTTTTAATATTATCAAATTTATCTTTGAAAAGATTCCCAAGACTGGAGCCTGTATTTGAGTCTGAACTGTTCATGAAATCTTTATATTCACTTTCCTCTTCTTTCTTAATTGCACCGGTTTCGCTTAATATAAGCTTTTTATTCTGTTGATCGAAATCTTTTACCGAAACCTTTATTTCTTTTCCGGCAGGGTAATGTTTTGACAAATCATTATGATGCTGCAGTTCACCCTTGGGAGCAAAACCCAGCATTCCGTTTGCGAGACGTATCGATATCCCGGTATTTTTAACATTCTCGATAATTCCTGTTTGAGCGGAATTTCTGATTTCATCATTAGCAGCTGTCCATGGGTCAGCTTCTCCGGTAATTAGTTCAAGTCCTATTTTACGGTTATCTTTGTCGATTGATATAATTCTGACATTAACTGTTTCACCTTTTGTAACGGCATCTTCAGGCTTGCGTATCTGTTTAGTCTGACTCATTCTTGAAAGATGAATGAAACCTTCTATTCCGGCTTCAAGTTCGATAAATGCTCCCTGTGATATTATATTTACAACTTTTCCATTCAGGGTTTCACCCTCTTTATATTTATTCACTGAATTCCATGGTTCTTCGCTGAGCTGTTTTACGCTGAGGGTAATTCTGTTCGTTTTCCAGTCGATTGTGAGTACTTTAGCCCGGATTATTTTCCCTTCGGTAAATTCTTTTGTGTCTGCAGCTCTGCTCCATGATAATTCTGAGCGTGGTATTAAAGCTTCAACTCCGCCTAAGTCCGCAAAAATGCCGAAATCATGGATAGATGCGATTTTACCTTCTACTATATTCCCTGGTTGAAGCGTTTCTTTTAATTCATTTTCTCTGATTTTCTGAGTTTCTTCAAGGAGTACCCGTCTTGATAAAATTATGTTTCGACCGTTTTCTTTATATTCAATTATTCTAAACTGAAAGCTTTTGTTTAAATATTTATCTTTATCCTCGCCGCCTTTTATATCAATCTGGGAATAGGGGCAGAAACATCTGAAACCGGAAACATTAACGGAAAATCCCCCTTTTATTTCCCCTGTAACTGTACCTTCAATATCCATTTCATTCTGGTATGCAAGACGCAGAAGTTCAGGATTTACTTCGCCTGAGCCTAACTTCATTGTGACTTTTATTTCCCCTCTTTTTGTTGAAACTACATAGGCTGAAATTTTGTCACCTTTCTGATATAAAAGATTATCATCTTTGTCTTTAAGTTCAATTGAGTCTATGATGGCTTCGCTTTTGCCTGATATGCTTAAAAATGAGCTTTCTTTACCAATAAGTACAAGGGTACCTTCAATCCTGTCTCCGGGGTTGAAATCGTCTCTTGATTTAAGCGACTCTTCAAGGAGTTTCTCAAATTCTTCTTTCTCTAAATCTGTCATGGTATAATAATTCCTGATTGTTAATATTTAATATTTTTACCCTGTAGATTCCGGGAAGCATAGATAAAATAATATAATTTTACCATATATTGTTTTTTGAACCATGATCCCGGTAAGGTTTTGATTTTCAGAGTTTTCCTGTAAAGCAGACCAGAAGATCAGTCTGAGAAAAAAACATCATTTTAAATAATGATGATCAATTGCTTATAAAAGAAAAAACTGATTGGATCATATATAAGAATAGATTGGTGATTGTAAACTTTTTTTTATTTTAATTTTAGTTGATTGAGAAAATTCATTTTTTCGCTAAAACCTGTATCATAATTACAGCTTGAGCTGCATTGATGATACATCATGTGCGGTAAAACCGAGTTTCCTGTAAAACTCTATAACCCCGGAATTAGTGTTTCTGATTTGCAGATTGATTTTCGGACATTCAAAAGTTTTTAAAAGTTCAACTGCATGAAAGACAATTTTTTTCCCGAAACCTGAGCGCTGATATTCGGGAAGGACACCAAGATAATTAAGCCATCCTCTGTGGCCATCGTATCCCGCCATTAATGTTGCTGTTATTTTTTCTCCTGTAGTACCCACGAGAAACAGTTCCGGCTGAAAAGCTGTTTTAAGCCGGATATCATTATAAGGGTCGTTGCCAGGGAAGAGGAGTCCGCATTCCCGCCAGAGATTTACTACCTGTCCAGTGTCTCCGTGAATAAAAGGCCTGATTAAAAAAGTATTATTGTTTTTCATCAAAAGTTTGATCCCGCCTGAAATAATTTTAAAATAAAAAAACTGAAATGCTTTTTATTCAAGTATAATCTTATACTTGCAGTATCATTAATACTGTTTTTCGCTGTTTTTGAAGCTGTTGTGTATAATAAGTCAGTAATAACTCCTGGAAATACTTTTTAGTGTAAAATAATGTTATAGAGTTTTTTTGTCTGAAAGAAGTTAATGATAAAATACTGAAAATAATTTAACTTTGTAAAAATATTGATTTTAGAAATAAAGATTTTTAATAGTTTAAGATAAAACTGTATTTACGGATTTTTAAAATGGATAAAAGAGATTTTATTGAAGCTGAAGATTATTACGAAATTGGCACACGATGGCTTGAAGAAAAGGAGTACCGGAAAGCTATTGAATCTTTCAGGCATGTTATTTCACTGAATAATATGTTTATGTATGCCTATATAGATCTTGCTTTGTGTTATTCAAAAATCGGCAGGTATCATGAGGCGGTTCAGATATTACGTAAAGGGAGTCATAAAGATCCCGGGTTTCATCTGCTGTATTATCTAATGGCAAAATACTCTTTCAGGGATGGAGATTTCCACGGAGCATTAAAAAGCATAGAAAAAGCATTGGAGTATTCTGAGGTAAAATTGTACAGGCTTGCATATGGAGTTATTTTAAGAAAATATAAATCATCGGTGAGGGGTTAAAAAAAAAGAAAAGGCCGCCCTTTCGGGACAGCCTTCAAGTTTTCTCTTTTTATGATGGTAGACTGATAAAGAGACCGCTTGGATCAACTTCGTTTCTCAGTATTTCGAGAACTTCTTTTGACGGTCTTTCAGTTACCGGGATCTCTCCCTCAGGCCTTATCAGCTCAAAACCGGATGCCAACTGAGCAAGCTCAGGTGATACTCCCGGATGGAGTGTTTTGATTCTCATCCTTTTTGTGTCTGGTTCAAAATCATAAACTCCTGCTGATGTGATTACTGCAACAGGCCCGTCATTTAGTAAACCGGCTTTCTTTCTGCTGTCGCCCCCCTCTAACCAACCAGGTGAAGTTATAAAATCCACCTTTTGTATGAATTTGGTAGGATCCTGAAGACCTACGTAAATTAGCTTGTCAACAAGTGATGAAACATCATTGTTCCCGCCTGAGCCTGTAAGACGAACTTTCGGATTTGTGAATTCGGGACCAATCTGGTGAGTATTGGCATTGCCGTACATATCGATCTGGGCAAAGCCGAGAAAGCCTTTGTCAACCATGCCGCAGGCGGCCTGGCCGAATGAATATGACATCTCCATGATTATCGGAGATTTTCTCCATGTCATAGGCCCGCCTACAGACCATGGCATTTCAAGGTTTTCAGGGTCCTGTCCGCCTGATTCGTAAACAAATGTAATGTTCGGCGCATGGGTCTTTTTGGCAAGTATTGCCGCAACCATTGGAAGTCCTGTGCCTATGTATATAACTTCATGATCTTCAATCTGCTTTGACAGAATAAATGCAAGCATTTCAAGAGGATTCATCGGTTTATCGTTGGTCATTTTATTCTCCTTGTTGTTTCAGAATTATAAGATAAAACATAATTAGTCGATATCTTTTGTGTCCATTCCGTTTTCCCAGATTTTGTAGACAAAGCTTACTCCATCTGTTTCATTGTTACCTTCTGCAGCTCTTGCCCGTCTTCGGCTTTTCTTTATCCATTCGATCCCTCCGACTTTTTCAATGAGTTCATCAACATTTTTGGTTCCCATTATGAATTCATCAAAAAATTCCTGGCAAAGTTCATCACTTCCATTGGCGTAGCTGAAGAATTTTTCCCAGAAATATCTCATCCAGTAGTATTCATTCGGCATGTAACCGGGAGCTGCTCCGAATGGTAATTCAACAACAGCATCGACATTATTAAAAGGAATCTGTGCACCTTTTGCGTGATATCTTATATCATAATTTGACACGATCTCTTCTGCTGTAATGATAACCTTTCTTGATGCGGCAGCTGTTGCAATATCATTAACAGCAGGGCCGTAGAATCTTGCATTTCCGAATTTATCAGCAGCGTTAACATGAATTATTACGATGTCAGGGAAAAGAGCCGGTACAAATACAACCGGGTCGTTATCTTTTGACATCGGGTTCTGCATAACCTTGAGATAAGGGTTGTGGTTTATTATATCTGAGCCGAGACCCTGTTTCGAAAAGCAACCGGGCATTCCCAGTTGCGCGGCTTTGAAACCCTGAGCCATAAGACCATGGCTCCAGTCTGAAAGAATTTTTACTTTTCCATTTTTAAGATTTCGGGAAAACATTTTATCTATTCCCCGCATCTCCGCACCTGTATAAGATGCGTGAGTATAGGCTACTGTCCCGTATAATACACCATAAGTCTGGTTCGTATTAGGGGAGCCAATCGCCTGCAGTCCTTTTTTACCCTGACGGATAATCTCCCACCATCCCTGCAGTGCGCTTCTGACGTAACTGAAACTGCTGTCACACCAGATGTCGCCGTCAGAAACATATTCTGCTACAGCTTCATGAAGAGACATTCTTTTATCTCTCTGGGAATGATCTTTTTTCAGGTGAGCTTCCCTTGCTGATCTGTAATCAACCAGCCGGTCAAGTTTTGCGGTGTCCTCAATTTTTAAATTTTTAAGGGCTTCCTGATTGTAATCGAATATCACAGCTTCCTCCCTGTCTGTATTATTTATTTAATTTAGCTGAAATGCACAGACATGTCTGTCTTTTTTAAAAATATTGTAGACAAATAGACATACTTGTCTGTATGATTGCAAATACCGTCCGGATAGTCTTTTGTCAATAAAAAAGTAGCAGGGGAGAGTAAAAAAATGTCAGAAAAATTTAATGTACGAGAAAGAGTACTTTTAACTGCAATGAGGCTTTTTTACAGCCAGGGGATTAAGAGCACTGGAATAAATCAGATTATTGATGAGTCTCATGTTGCGAAAGCTTCTTTTTATAAATATTTTCCTTCAAAAAGAGATCTTATCAAAGAATGCGTGATGGAATATGATAATTATATAAAGATGAAACTGGTCAATATTGTGCTTGATAGTACATCATTCAGTAATTTTATAAAAAAATGGAATTCCGCGATTAAAGAGGATTTCCAGATACGTTATCGCGGATGCCCAATTGCTGAAGCCTGTTTTCAGCTGGATACGGAAGATCCTGATATGATGACCCTCCTTAAGGGGATTATAGACGGCTGGATAAATGTAGTAATGCAGTTTCTGCAGAAAATGATTAAAAATGACAGGCTGCCGGCAGATATTGATGTTGAGAAAGTCTCAAGGCGCATGGTTCACCTTTATGAAGGGGCTGCCACAATGTGGCGGATAACTAATGATGAAAGCTATATTGATGACCTTGAATATCTTATGTCAAGAATGCTTGAATCTGGATGATGCTGTTTTAACTGAATATTTTAAACACAGAACTTTTTTAAGAGTATCGATATAGCAAAGTTGACGATAAAAGTATTGACACAGTATTCATTATTTAATAGGATTAATATTGATACTGAGTAATATCAACCTGGAGATTAATATGAATAAAAAAGTCATTATTTTTCTGACATTCTTACTTGTTTCTTCGGCGATATTTGCACAGGATAAAACAACTTATCTTGCAAATCTTGATCCGGCAAAAGATGAAAATACTATAGTTCAGGCAGCTGACTGGTGTGGTGCGGAGAAAGAAGATGATGCTGTAAAACAGCTTTTAGCTCTTCTTTCTGATTCACGGGATATGGTCAGGCTTCACTCTGTTATGGCACTCGGTTATATCGGAGAAGAGGATGCTGTTGAAGCCCTTAATAATGTCCTGCTGTCAGATAAAAATGCCACAGTAAGATATGCTGCTCTCCTGGCAACTGTCAGAATCGGCGACAGAGAAAAGTCTGAGCCGGCATGGAAGAAAGCAAAGGAAAGTGAAACAGATCCTTATATTAAAGATTTTCTTGCGAAAATGGAAGAAAAAGCAAACGGGAAGTGATAGTTGAGTTCTAAATACGATGAAGTAAAGTATCTTGTTTTTGATGTTGAATCAGTTCCAGACCCGAAGTTAATAAAGAAAGTCAAATATCCGCAAGAAGAATTAGAAGACGATGCTGCCGTTAGAAAATACCAGGCTGAAATTCTGGAAGGCTCTAACGGCACTTCTGACTTCATACCTGTAACTTTTCAATACCCGATATCAATCTGTATAGCTAAAGTCCGTGAAGACTTTACCCTTGTTGATATTGTATGTCTCGACAGGCCTGCTTTCAGGTCTGCTGAGATGGTAAGACTTTTCTGGCATGGTGTTGAAAATCTTTATAATCATGCGTCCCTGGTAACTTTTAACGGGCGGGGTTTTGATATTCCGCTTCTTGAATTGATGGCCTTCAGGTACGGATATTCTGTAAAAAGGCATTTTCGTGATAAATGGGCCGGGAGAAACCGTTTCAGCACAAAACATATTGATCTTCAGGACTGGCTTTCAAATTATAATGCCATAAGACTGAATGGCGGGCTGAACCTTTTTGCAAAGGTTCTCGGGAAGCCTGGAAAGATGTCTACCAAGGGTAATGAAGTTTATGACATGTTTCTTGAAGGTAAGATAACAGAGATCAATGATTATTGTATACATGATGTACTTGATACATATTTTATTTTTCTAAGAACGAGAGTTCTTCTTGGTGAAATTACAATAGAAAGGGAGCAGGAAATTGTTCAGATGACAAAGCTGTTTATCGAAAACAATATTCAGAGAATGCCGGCTCTTAAAGAGTATTATGACAACTGGGGTGACTGGAATCCCTGGCCGTAAAAAAACTGCCTTGAATTTCAAGGCAGTTTTTTTTTACAGATTTCATTTTTATGAATCTGATTTTTCCGGTTTAAACATATCTGCAATATATTTAACAAGGAAAGCAGCTATTACTATCGATGTTATTATTATACATGTCATTTTACTGATATGAAATACTGTATAATAATTCCCGAAAAGTATAAATACAGCAATAGTTGCTATAGTAAAAAGTACAACAGTTACAGGTTTCATGATAACTCCATCATTATTATATAAATATAGAGGATGGCCATTAAGGGCTCATCATAAGTATTTTAAAACTGTAATTAAAATCAGGAATGATGGATGATCAGGTAAAGGTACTTTTGCTCCAGCGGGGAAATTTTATAGGAAGTGAGCGGAAATTTAATGTCATTTCCGTTCGAAAAATTATATTTTGAGTTAAATTACATACGTTATAAACAGATTTGTTTACCGGACAAAAATTTGCATTCAGTTTTTTAAAACTGTTTTTTAAAGAAAATGCCTGTGTCGAGATCCCGGTTATACTGCTTACAACCTGGTTTTCATCCTGAACGTCAAATTCAATGTGTTTTGTCAGGAGTATGTTAATCAGGGGATTGAGGTTCAGAATAAGAATCAGAACCGCAATCCCGCTAAATTTTAAAAACAGTTTTCGCATATTACTGATATAGTTTACTGTTCATCCGGAAGTTTTCTTACTGCACCTCTATCAGCAGATGTTGCAAGCAGCGCATAGGTTTTAAGCGCTTTTGATAATTGCCTGTCTCTTCCGGCAGGTTTAAATGCGTCCTTTCCCTTAGCAGTTTCAGCTGTTCTTCTTTTGTTCAATTCGTCATCGGAAACAAGCACATTCATTTTTCTTTCAGGGATGTTTATTTCGACAATATCACCATCCTGAATCAACGCGATATTACCTCCGGCAGCAGCCTCGGGAGACACATGACCGATTGAGAGGCCTGCAGTGCCGCCTGAGAATCTTCCGTCTGTAAGAAGAGCACATTCTTTACCTAAATGCATCGACTTAATATATGAAGTAGGGTAGAGCATCTCCTGCATACCGGGCCCCCCTTTAGGTCCTTCATATTTGATGACAACCACATCACCCGATTTTATTTTACCCCCGAGAATTCCTTCACAGGCATCCTCCTGTGAATTGAAAACTTTTGCAGGGCCGCTGAATTTAAAAATTGAAGGGTCAACACCGGCAGTTTTAACAATAGAACCGTTAAGGGCAATATTTCCGAATAGAACAGCAAGACCGCCGTCTTTATTATAGCAGTTATCAAGATTTCTTATACAGCCGTTTACTCTATCTGTGTCAAGATTTTCAAAAACAGTATCCTGTGAGGCAAGTTTAAGGTTTCTCCCTTTGTGAGCAGGGGCACTGCCGTAAATTGTTTTTGCTTCCGGGAGAGCGCTGCTCCTCATAATATCGTAATCATCAAGGGTCTTTTTCAGAGATTCGGAATCCACACGTTTAACGGTGGTGTCAAGCAATCCCGCCCGGTCAAGTTCGCCGTATATAGCCATTATACCGCCGGCGCGGTTTACATCTTCCATATGGTATTGTGAGCTTGGGGCAACTTTGCAGAGATTAGGAATTTTGCGTGAAAGCATGTCGATGTCCTGCATTGTGAAATTAACTTCCGCTGCATCAGCCACTGCAAGCAGATGGAGAACAGTATTTGTTGATCCACCCATTGCAATATCAAGGGACATCGCATTCAGGAAAGCTTCTCTTGTGGCAATTGATCGTGGAAGTACTGAAGTATTCCCTTTCTCGTAGTATTCATATGCATTTTTTATAATAAGTTTTGCGGCTTTTTCAGCGAGTATTCTCCGTGTTTTGTGAGTAGCAACAACTGAACCGTTTCCCGGCAGCCCGAGGCCAAGGGCTTCAGTAAGACAGTTCATTGAGTTGGCTGTAAACATACCGGAACAGGAGCCGCAAGTCGGGCATGCAATTTTTTCTATTTCAGATATCAAAGAATCAGGTACAGAAGGATCCGCGCTCATTACCATTGCATCAATGAGATCATATTTTTTACCATCATGAACTCCTGCCTCCATGGGCCCGCCTGAGACAAATACAGCCGGGATGTTAAGCCTCATGGCAGCCATGAGCATACCCGGAATAATCTTGTCGCAGTTTGGTATGCAGATAATTGCATCCACCATATGAGCATTGCACATATACTCAACACTGTCGGCAATAAGTTCACGGGAGGGTAGTGAGTAAAGCATCCCGTTATGCCCCATGGCTATTCCGTCATCGATAGCTATCGTATTAAATTCAGGCGCGAAACATCCTTCGGCTTCAATCAGTGATTTAATAAAACGTCCCATTTCATTAAGGTGTACGTGTCCGGGTACAAGTTCGGTGAATGAATTTACAATTGCAATGATCGGTTTGCCGAACTGTTCCTCTTTCATTCCATTTGCACGCCACAGACTGCGCGCTCCGGCCATTCGTCTTCCCTGGGTGGAAACAGTGCTTCTTAATGGTATACTCATATGGGGCTCCTTTATGCAGATATTAGATTTTCAGTTTTTACGAAAAAATGAAAAATCCCGATTAATCAGGTGTCAAGTTAAATATTGAGGTTTTATAATTATACCTTAACTTAGGCATTGCTGCATTGAACAGGTTTTTTTCATGGAAGGGGGCAAACTGCTACAAACCATTGATTGCTTTAAGAACATCTTCAATTACATAGGGTTTTGAGAGTATTCCGCTGAATCCGTAATCCCTGTAATTCGCCAGCACAGGATTGTCGGAGTAACCGCTGCTTACTATTGCTTTTACGTTAGGATCAATGTCGCGGAGTATCCCGACTGTTTCTTTACCTCCCATACCGTTAAATACTGTGAGATCGAGAATTACATAATCAAAAGGTGAACCGGCAGCGAGATTTTCTTTGTATATGGCAACAGCTTCTTCACCTGTTTTTGCGGTGGTAACTGAAAAACCGTGATACTTCAGCATTTTCACAAGCACCTCGAGGATATACTCTTCATCATCCATAATAAGGACAGAACCCCCGTGCGCGGCTTTTATCGGTTTAATTCCTGTTTCAATCTCGTCAGGTTTTTCACCGGATGTTCTTATGTATATTTCGAAGGTTGTTCCTTCGTTCTCTTTTGAATCTACCCGGATATAACCTCTATGTTTTTTTATAATTGAATAGGTGCTTGTAAGTCCGAATCCGGTGCCGGTAGATTTAGTGGAAAAAAACGGGTCAAATATTTTATTAAGATTTTTCCTGGGTATGCCGCATCCTGTATCAGAAATTTTTATAAATATAAATTTGCCGCTTTTAAGAGGTATTTCAGGGGGGAGAGAATCCGCTTTTTTTACAAGAATCGATAGAATACCGCCGGAGGGCATCGCCTGTATCGCGTTGATGAGCAGATTATTGATTGCCTGACTTATCTGGTTCGGATCAATCAGGGCTGTAGGGAGATCCGGATCAATTTCAAGTTCAGTTTTTATTTCATTATCTTTTACTATAAATTTGATCGATTCTTTTACCAGTTCTTCAACCGGGTATGGCTTCATAACAGGTGTGCCGCCCTTTGCGAAGGTAAGAAGCTGCTTGGTTAATCCCGTGGCTCTTTCAACTGCTTTTCCGATGTCTATTAACGAATCAGATATTCCGGAGGGGACATCGCAGGTATTGTTAAGCAGAGACACGTTGGCAGATATACCGGTAAGGAGATTGTTGAAGTCGTGAGCTATTCCCCCTGCCAGAATACCGATTGACTCAAGTTTACTCATTTTTATAAGTTCGTTATCAATACGGCTTTTTATTGTGATATCACGGAGAGCCAGTACAATTCCAATGGGTTTTTCATGCAGTTTTATCACAGAGCTGTTTAATTCAACGATTCTTTCATTGTTCTCGCTGTCATAAAGTTTAAATGGTACACCGATATTTGAGAAATTATATTTATCACTTACGGTGCCGAGGGTCTCAAACAATAACTCCTTTGATGTTTCATCGCTGAGTCTCAGTATTTCTCTGATGTTTTTCCCGATAGCGTCAGAGGCTTTTACCCCCGTGAGCTCCTCAGCAATACGGTTTATCAGGAATATATTCCCCCCTGTATCATAGGAAATAACTCCATCACCGATTGAAGTGAGAGTTGCGGAAAGATATTCCTTTTCTTTTTCCAGTTCACTGTTCGCGACAACTAAATTGTTCCGGGCTGTAAGAAGTTCATTGTTCAGTGTTTCAACTTTCTGAAGCTGTGACTGAATTTCATTGTATTGCTCCTCAATCTTAATTGTGGCTTTTTTAATTGATGAGATGTCTGATATTATCATCAGCACACCCTGGTGATTGCCGGCAGATACCGGGGAGAGAGATACAATTACAGAGATTCTGTCGCCGTTTTTGTTCTGCAAAACATGTTCAAACCTTGCGTGATTAATACTCCCGGAAGAAAGTTCATCTATTACTCTATGCATGTCAATACAGGATGGAGTGTTGTCAGGGAAAAAATCAAAAAGCTTTGTGGAGTAAAATTCGGTTTCAGTATAACCTGATATCTTTATCATGTTTTTGTTTGCATATGCGGGTGTTTCATTAATATAAAAAACTATAGCATCATGTGCTGTTTCAAAAAAGAGTCTGTACCGTTCTTCGGATTCTTTCAACGTGTCGAGCACCATTTCATTGTCCCGGCGAAGAGAGTTGAGTTTATCAGCAACTCCCACGGATAGAAAGAATAAACCTGTGGCAAGGCTTATCTGAAAGCTCCATGCGGCAATAAAGCTCTCGCTGATAAATCCGAAACTGCGCAGAGAGAGTAAAATGTCTCCAAGGGAGAAGAAAAACCATGAGCAGAGATAATAGAGAGCAAGACGTCTTTTTATAAAAAACATCGGGAGTAGTACAAAGAAAATTATGAAAAGGGAAATAATGGAAGTCATAAAGACAGATATACGTGTAGACAGGGAATACGGTAGTAAAAGTATTATTACAGATAAAGGAATTGAAATAAAAAGAAGTATCTTCAGGATAAAATGAGATCTTTTAAGATTAATTCCGGTACTGAAATACAGGCTCGTAAACCAGAGCATGGTTATAATTCCTAAAAAAATGAAAAAAGGATGGCTGATATTACCCCACCATTGCAAATCAGGCCAAAGGTATTTTTTAGCAAGTCCGTTATGTATAAAGGTAAACATAAGGCAGGAAAAAATCACTGAAGACAGAGCTATGTATACTTTATCCATTGTTGATAAGAAAATAATAAGGCTGTAAAAGAGAAGAGCTATCATTATTCCATAAAACAGCCAGAGTATAGATACAGCCTGGAAAGCACTTCTGCCGAAAGAGTGGTAATCCCATGCTCTGAATTTAGCTATAATTGAGCCTTCACTTTTTATTTTTATAAAAACAGTTGATAAGCCCGGATTAGAACTCACCTGAGAAACAAAATTATAGTATTCATAAGGCATATTAGCGAACGGAAGGCGGTCCCCGGCATGTATGACATTGTAGCCGGATTCAGATGGTGTATAAATTGAAATATAATCAAGTATCGGATATTGAGATTCAATAAGCCATGTTTTTTTCCCGGATGATTTATTAATAACTTTCAGCTTAAACCAGAATGATGAATCGGAGTAACCGATATTTACGGAGTCTTCTTTCAGCGAGTCGTACATGGAGTCAGGTAGAGCTTTTATCTCTTCAAAAGTTTTATTCCCATCCTTATCTTCATAATAGAGAATGGATTCAGCCAGTGGTTTTCCGTTCATTGAGTCTCTTAATACAAATTCAGCGTAAACAGATTTAACTGAAAATAGTATAAGTATTAACAGGGCTGAAGGGATAATATATTTTATATTGACATTCATATACTGTTGATTAAATCTATTTATAATATAAAGATTAATGATTGAATATTAAAAAAAAATATGAATATATACTCTGAATTATAAAAAAAAGAATCAAGTGATTAAT